>CADAKF010000049.1 GCA_902788415.1 uncultured bacterium | reverse complement strand
TTCGAGATCGACCGCTACACGGCCGACTGGGAGGAGGCGGCGACGGAGCTCGAGCAATTGACGAAAGAGGCCTGAATAGGGTATAATACACACATTTGAAAGGTGAATTAGAACAATGAACATCATCATCGCTTTTCTTTATGTCGTCGAAGTGCTCGTCTGCTTGCTGCTCGCCCTCGTGGTGATGCTGCAGAAGCCGAAAGAGGGCGGGCTGGGCGGCGCGATCGGCGGCGGCATGCTCGAGGCGTCCCTCGGTGCCGACGCGGGCAATGTCCTCATCAAGACGACGGCCATCCTGGGCGCGATCTTCCTTCTGAACACGCTGGTCCTCGCGCGCCTCACCTCGACGGTGAACGCCCGCTCGATCATGAACCAGGAGCCCGAGCCGACGGCCGAGCAGGCGCCGACGCTGCCGATGGCGGCTCCCGAGCTTCCGGCCTCCGCGCCTGTCGCTCCGACGGCTCCCGAGGCGCCTGCGCTTCCGGCGGCTCCCGCCAAGTGAGGCGCGCGATGAAGGTCCTCGTCACAGGCGGTTCGGGCTTTCTCGGCATCAATCTCATCCGGTTCCTTCGCACGAAGGGGGTGGATGAGATTCGCGTCTTGGACATCGCCGACTTCGACTATCCCGAGAAGGGCGAGCCGTGGCTTAAGTTCACGCTCGGCGACGTGCGCGACGTGCCGGTTGTCGAGAAGGTGACAGAGGGCTGCGACGTCGTCGTCCATTGTGCCGCGGCGCTTCCCCTCTACTCCGAGGAGGACATCCGCACGACGGAGGTGGACGGCTGCCGCAACGTCCTCGCGGCGGCGCGCAAGTTCGGCGTGGGCCGCATGATCCAGATTTCCTCGACGGCGGTCTACGGCGTGCCGAAGAAGCATCCGATCTACGAGACCGATCCGCTGGTCGGCGTCGGGCCCTACGGTCAGGCGAAGATCGACGCGGAGAACATCTGCCGCGCGGCGATCAAGGAGGGCTACTGCGTCTCAATCATCCGTCCGAAGAGCTTCATCGGTCCGGAGCGGCTTGGCGTCTTCGCGCTTTTCTACGACTGGGCTTATACGGGCCACGGATTTCCGATGATCGGTAGCGGTAACAACCGCTACCAGCTGATGGACGTCGACGACCTCGACCATGCGATCTGGAACGCGATGACGTATCCGAAGGACGTCGTCTCGACCGAGTTCAACATCGGCGCGAAGGACTTTACGACGATGAAGGAGGACTATCAGGCTGTTCTCGACCGGGCGGGGCACGGCAAGAAGATCCGCGGCATGCCCGTGAAGCCGATCGTCTTCATTCTCCGCATTCTCGAGGCGCTCAAGCTCTCGCCGCTCTATCCGTGGGTGTACGAGACGGCGTCGACGGATTCCTTTGTCTCGATCGAGAAGGCGGAGAAGCTGCTCGACTACCGTCCGCAGTATTCGAATAAGGACGCGCTCGTGCGCAACTACGAGTGGTATGTCGCGCATCTTTCGGAGTTTGCCGGGAAGAGCGGCGTCAGTCACCGCGTGCCGTGGAAGCAGGGGCTTCTCGCGGTCGCCAAGTGGTTCTTCTGAGATGGCCTTTCCGCTTGAGCTGAAGCGTCCGCTGGTCGTCTTCGACATCGAGTCGACGGGCATTTCGCCACGGCGCGACCGCATCATCGAACTTGCGGCGGTGAAGGTAAATCCGGACGGGACGGAGGAGCGCCGGTGCTGGCTGCTCAACCCGACCGTGCCGATTCCCGCGGAGACGACGGCCGTCCACGGCATCGCTGACGAGGACGTGAAGGACTGTCCGACGTTCCTCGAGAAGGCGAAGGAGATCTTCGCGTTTTTCGACGGATGCGATCTCGGCGGCTTCAATTCCGACCGCTTTGACATTCCCTGCCTCGAAGAGGAGTTTGCGCGTTGTGCGATGAACTTTGCCGCTGGCCGGCGCAAGCGGATCGACGTGCAGCGAATTTATCATCGTATGGAGCCGCGCGACCTGTCGGCGGCCGTCTCCTTTTACTGCGGGCGTCCGCACGAGGGCGCGCACGGGGCGGAGGCGGACGCGGCGGCGACGCTGGATGTCCTGAAGGCCCAGCTCGGGCGGACGGACGGGCGCTATGCGGAACTGCCGCGGAGCGCGGACGCGCTGGACGAGTACCTTGTGCCGCACGACCCGCTGAACGCCGACCGCAACGGGCTTTTCCGCTGGAAGGACGGCGAGTGGACGGTCAACTTCGGCAAGAAGCGCGGCGAGTCCCTCAAGCGCATCATGCTGAACGAGCCGAACTTCCTCAAGTGGATGCTGAAGGGCGACTTCGAGACGGACGCGCGGATGATCGCCGCTGACGCGCTCGAGGGACGGCTTCCGCCGCCACCGGAGGGCGTCTGATGCTCGAGCGCGCGTTCTTCCAGGACCTGGCGATTCTCATGACCGTGGCCGGACTCGCCGCGGCCGTCTTTTCGCGTCTTGGCTGGCCGAAGGTCATCGGCTACATCCTCGCGGGCGTCCTCATGGGCGAATACACCTGGGGCGGGAGTTTCCTGATGGACGCCGGTTCGGTCAAAGTCATCGGGCAGCTGGGCGTCGTCTTCCTCATGTTCGGCATGGGGCTTTCGTTTTCCGCGCGGGACATGAAGAAGCTCAAGGCCGTCTCGTTCCCGACGGCGGCGTTCGACACCGTCGTCATGATCCTCCTCGGCTACGCCGTCGGCACGAAGGTCTTCGGCTGGTCGGCCGTGCAGTCCGTCTTCCTGGGCGTCGCGATCTGCGACTCGGCGACGACGATGCTGGCGAAGGTCATTGACGAAATGGGCTGGGGACGTCGCCAGTTCGCCAAGTACGTCCTCGGGACGTCCGTCTGCGAGGACATCGTCTGCGTCGGCGCCATCGCCGTCGCGACGGGCTTCGCGCAGGGCAGCGGCATGTCCGTCGGCGAGCTCTTTGCCTCGCTTGGATGGCTGTCCGTCTTCTTCCTGACCGTGCTCGTCTTCGGCTTCATCCTGGTGCCGCGCATGCTGGTCTCGGTCGCCAAGCGGCGTGACGACGAGGCGCTTCTGCTGACGCTTCTCGGCGTCTGCTTCTTCGTCTCGTTCGTCGCCTACCGGTTCGACTTCTCGCTGGCCCTGGGCGCGTTCCTGGTCGGTCTGCTCGGCTCGTCGAGCGATGTCCGCCAGCGGCTTGGCGGGCTCGTCGATCCGCTTAAGTCGATGTTCTCGGCGATGTTCTTCGTCTCGATCGGCCTGATGGTGGATCCGGCGGCCCTGTGGCACTACCTGCCGCAGATTCTCCTCGTCTCGGCCGTCGTCCTCGTCGGCAAGGCGTTCAACGCGTCGGTTCTCTCGCTGGCGACGGGGACGGACGTGAAGACGGCTGTGCAGATCGGCTTTTCGCTCGCCCAGATCGGCGAGTTCGCGTTCATGGTGGCGCTTCTCTACTCGGGGCTTTGCACCGACGCGACCGGGTCCTTCTTCCCGATTGCCGTCGGCGTCTCGCTGCTGACGACGCTCCTGAGCCCGTTTCTCATCCGCGCGTCCGATCCGGTCGGCGACTTCGTCGTCCGCCGCCTGCCGGAGAAGTTCCGCCGGGAGCTCTCGCTCTATCACGCCTGGCTTGAGAAGATCCGCCGGTCGGACGATTCGCCGGCGTTCATACTCCTGCGGGCGGCGGCGATCAAGCTGCTCATCTACGCCGTGCTGATGCTATCCGTGTCGGTCGTCTGCGCGATGCTGTCCTCCTTTGACTACACGCGCTTTTCCGCCTATTTCGAAAGGCACGACAAGCTGCTGTTCTTCTTCCTGGCGAACTTCTTCTCCGTCAGCCTCCTGCCGATGGTTGTTTCCGCCTCCCGGGCGCTGGCGGACGAGATCGCCGAGCTGCTGGCGGGCGAGGGGAGCGACCGCTGGCGGACGTCCGTCCGCCAGATGATCCGCTTCGTCGTCCTCGTGGTGGCCGTGGCGCTCTTCTTCGTCGAGTGGTCGGCGATCAACATCCTCGTCCTGCCCGTGTCGCTTGAGGTGCAGGGGATATCAGTCGTCGTGATTGTCGCCATCGGCGCGGTCGGGTGGGGCACGTTCGTGAAGGCGGGCCGCCGCGCGACCATGCGCTTCCAGGAGGCGCTGACGGCCGAGGAGCGAAGCGAGGGACTCGTGCGGATGACGACGATTTCCGTGCCGGAGGGAACGATTCACCGCTTTTCGATTCCGGCGCATTCGCCGGCGGTCGGGGGTACGGTCGTGTCGCTGGACGTCCGGGCGAAGACGGGCGCCTCCGTCGTCTCGGTCTTCCGGAACGGCGAGATCACGCGCAACATCGGCCCAGAGTGGGTCTTCGCGGCGGGCGACGTGGTCGTGGCGATCGGTGATGCGGCGCAGATCGCGGCGCTCGGACGGCTTCTGGGGGTGCGTTCGTGAAGGTATGGACGCTTCTGCCGGCGCTGCTGGTCCTCGGTGCGCTTGCCGTCGGCGGCCAGGTGCTTTTGCACCGGCACAGGCCGGCGTCCGCGCCGGCACTCGAGGAGGGTGTCCTGGCGGCGGTCGGCGGGCTTCGCTCGGTGGCGGCCGAGGTCGTCTGGTTCCGGGCTGACCGGCTGCAGGAGGAAGGGCGCTATGCGGAGCTGGCGCAGCTGGCGAACACGCTGGCGTGGCTCGAGCCCCACACGCCGGAGGTCTGGAGCTACGCGGCGTGGAATCTCGCGTACAACGTTTCGGTCATGATGCCGACGGCGGAGGACCGGTGGCGCTGGGTCCAGGCGGCGATCCGCCTCCTGCGCGACGAGGGCCTGCGCCTCAATCCGCGTTCGGCCGAGCTCTATCGCGAGCTGGCGTGGCTGTTCGAGCTGAAGATCGGCACGGATCTGGACACGGCGGCGGCCGTCTACCGGGCCGAGTGGAAGAAGACGGTCGAGGACGTCCGCGCGCGCAACGCCTGGGCGGAGCTCGGGATGGACCCGGTTCTCATGGCGCGCATCGAGCAGGCGACGGGCTTCGACGACTGGACGGATCCGCAGCTCTCCGCCATCTACTGGGCGGCGCGCGGCGGGGCGGCGGACATTGTTCGCCAGGCATCGATCCTCTATCGCAAGCGTCACAAAGCGCTGTCTTTGTGATATAATACGAGCATGAGTTTGTTACTAGCAGCGATGGTTGCGGCCGTTCAGGTCGCGACCACGAACGAGATGTCGCAGGTTTCGTCGAACAGGACGGCGCAGGTCACGTCCCGGAGCGCGTATTACGACCGCACCGAGGGCTATGCCTATCTGAACGGAGACGTCTTTGTCGACGACGTCGAATACCAGCTTCGCGCCGACAGGGCCTATCTGCTCCTGGACGGCACGAATGCGTTCAGGCGGGTTGCTGCGCTCGGCCACGTCGTGATAACGAACGGGATGCGGCGGGCTTCCGGTGCAAAGGCCGTCTACCACCGCAAGAACGGGCTCGTCGTCTTGTCGGCGTCGGAGGATGCGCCGGCCGAGGTCTGCGAGGTGGACGACAAGGGCGAGGCGCGGATTCTCCGCGGCAAGAAGATCCGCTTTTGGACGCGAACGCGCCAGGTCGAGGTTGAGGAGGCGTGGATTTCCGCGCCGCGCCGCGGTTCGGTGCGGGACGGCGTCAGGGATGTTCTGGGGAAATAGGAGAGATGGGAAAGAAGCTGTTGATTGTGGAGTCGCCGGCGAAGGCGAAGACAATCGGAAAGTACCTGGGTTCCGACTTTACGGTGAAGTCGTCCGTTGGGCACATTCGCGACCTGCCGAAGGAGTCGGGGTCAATCAAGATCATCGAGAAGGGGCCGGACACGTGGGAGTTCGTGCCGACTTACGTCGTCTCGGAAGGGAAGGAAAAGGTCGTCTCCGAGTTGAAGTCCGCCGTCAAGGCGTCCTCCGAAGTCTATCTCGCGAGCGATCCGGACCGCGAGGGGGAGGCGATCGCCTGGCATCTGCGCGAGGTCCTCAGCCCGACGGCCGGCGACAAGCCGTTTAAGCGCGTCACCTACAACGAGATCACGAAGGCGGCCGTCCTGAAGGCTGTTGCCGAGCCGCGCGATATCGACATGCCGCTCGTGGACGCGCAGCAGGCGCGCCGCATCCTAGACCGCATCGTCGGCTACAAGGTCTCGCCGCTCCTGTGGAAGAGCATCAACTGCGCGAATAACCGGACGCTTTCGGCCGGGCGCGTCCAGTCTGTCGCGCTCCGGCTTCTCGTGGAGCGGCAGCGCGAGATCGACAACTTCAAGCCGGAGACGTACTATCTTCTCGGCGTCGAATCCCGCAAGCCGGACGAGGAGAAGACCTTTGTCGCGAAGCTCGCCCGCCTGGACGGGCGGAAGCCGGAGATCCGCGAAAAGGATGTGGCGAACAGGGTTCTGCTGGACCTGGCGGACGCGGGACTCGAGGTCGTCGAGGTTAAGGCGCAGCCGAAGGTGCGGCATGCGCTGCCGCCGTTCACGACCTCCACGCTCCAGCAGGCGGCGTCGAGCGTCCTCGGCTTCTCGCCGGGCAAGACGATGAAGCTCGCGCAGACCCTCTACGAGCAGGGCCGCATCACCTACATGCGAACCGACTCGGTCAACGTCTCCGAGCAGGCGCGTGCGGCGGCGAAGGAATACATCGTCTCCAGCTGCGGCCCTGCCTATTATCCCGAGAAGCCGAACGTCTTCAAGTCGAAGGCCGACGCGCAGGGGGCTCACGAGGCGATCCGTCCGACGGACGTCGCGCTGACGCCGCAGGCGGCGAAGCTCGAACCGGCCGAGCTCAAGCTCTACGACCTCATCTGGCGTCGCTTCGTCGCCAGCCAGATGGCCGACGCGCAGACAACCGTGAAGACGCTGTCGATCAAGGCCGTCAAGGCTGCGCTCGCACACGACTATCTCTTCACGGCGTCGGCGACGCTGGTCGACTTCGAGGGCTTTCTCAAGGTGATGAAGCTTTCGCTCAAGAAGAAGCGGGCGGACGGCGAGGACGACGACGAGACGGACGAGGTCGCGTACCTTCCCGACGTGAAGGCCGGCGACGCGCTGGAGGCCGTGCGCTGGATTTCCGACGAAAAGCAGACGAAGGGTCCCGCGCACTATTCCGAGGCGTCGCTCATCAAGGCGCTCGAGGAGAACGGCGTCGGCCGTCCGTCGACCTATGCGGCGACGATCGAGACGCTGAAGACGCGCGAGTACGCGAAGACGGAGAAGAAGAAACTCGTGCCGCTCGAGCGCGGCATTCTCGTCTGCGACTGGCTCGTCAAGAAGCTCGATTCGCTTTTCAACGTCGGCTACACGGCGAAGATGGAGACCGAGCTCGACAAGGTCGCGGAACAGGGCGAGCCGATGAATCAGATGCTCTCGGAGTTCTACGCCAAGTTCCTGAAGGAAATCGGCGGCTGCGAGGAGCCGCCGCCGGATCCCGTGAAGTTCGAGACCGTGTTCGCGCTGCTCGGGCAGGTGAAGGAATGGAAGACGGCGAAGAAAGTCGGCAAGCGTGTCTACGACGACAAGGCGTTTTTCGAGAGTGTCCGCGAGCAGGCCGCCGGGCCCCGTCCGCTTTCCGCCCGCCAGCTCGAATTCCTCGTCAAGATGGCCGTTCAGTATGCGGACCAGATTCCGGATTGCGAGGCGACGCTCAAGAAGGCGGGCCTCGGAGTCGGTGCGAGCCTTGCTCCGAAGATGGATCCCGCGCTTGTCAACTTCTGCTTCGAGACGGTTGACCGCATCGGCGGCATGATGGGCAATTCGTTCTTGAAGTCGCTGCGCGACCAGCACGACCGCGGCCGCGGACTGAGCCAGAAGCAGTTCTCGATCCTGGCGCGGACGGTCGGCGAAAACGCCGGCGGGCTTCCGGATTGCGAGGAGATCCGGTCCCGTCTCGCGGAGTATGTCCCCGGCGGCTTTTCCGAGCGGAACGACGATCCGGCGATTCCCGCGCTCCTCAAGCTTTTCGATGGGTTTACGGCCTGGCGTCCGCCCCGGAAGGCGGGGAAGAAAGTCTACGACGACAAGGAATTTGTCCAGTCTCTGGCGGATCAGTACGCGCGTCGGCACGCGCTTTCCGTCCGTCAGCTGGCGGCGCTGCGTCGCGTCGCAGTTCTCTACAAGCTCCTGCCGGGCGGCGAAAATGGCGCTGAAGCCAAATAACCAGGCGGCGGAAGACGAAGAGATCGCGCGCTTCCTCCGCTATCTTGCGGCAGAGCGCAACGCATCTCCGCATACGCTCGCTGGCTATTTGCTCGACCTCGGACAGCTTGTGACGTCTCGGTGGGGCGAAGACACCGCGCCTCCCTATGCCTGGAGGTCCCTTTCGGACGAGGATGCGCGCCAGTATCTCATTTCCTTTTCGTCGGCAGGCGCGTCTCCCGCCACCATTCAACGCAAACTCGCGTCGGCACGAACCTTCTGCCGCTTCTTGCAGCGTGACGAGATCGTGATCGACAATCCGTTTTCCCTTCTGAAGGGGCCTCGCAAGCCGAAGACGCTTCCGCGCGTCCTCTCCGTCGAGGAGATCGGGCGGTTTCTTGCTTGTCCGATGCGCGACTTCAAGGAGGGGACGATGGACGAGCTCTCCGCCTTGCGTGACACGGCGCTGTTCGAGTCCCTGTATTCGACCGGATGCCGCATCAGCGAAATGACGGCCGTCCGCTGGGGGGCTATCGACTTCGGCCGCGGCACACTCGTCGTGACGGGCAAGGGGTCGAAAGACCGGCTTGTCATCCTCGGCCGGCCGGCTCTGGATGCGCTGAAGCGGCTGCGCGAAAGGATGTCCGAAACGGACGCGTCCCTGGCGGCCGACGACGCGGATGTGTTCTTGTCGGAGCGTCGGCGGATCACCTCTCGCTTTGCCGAACGGCGGATGAAGCGCTATCTTGCGGAGGTGGGGCTTCCGACGGACGTGACGCCGCACAAGCTTCGACATAGCTTCGCGACGCATCTCCTGGATGCGGGCGCGGACCTCCGTTCCGTTCAGGAAATGCTCGGGCACGCGTCGCTCTCGACGACGCAAATCTATACGCACGTTTCGGTCGAACGCCTGCGCGACGAGTACGCCAAGGCCCATCCAAGGGCGTGATATGATATAATAGGAACCACATGGGATACGCTAAGAAGAGAACCGGCTCTGCGCTTCGCGCCGAACCGAAGCCGAAGACGAAAGTCGAACAGCGGGCTTCATCTTCGACTTCGTCCTCGTCCATCTGGCAGATGCAGATCGGTGGGACGAAGCAGAAGACGGACATGAAGCGCGTCGAGGTGCTACTGTTCGTCTCCGAGCTCGCCGACCTCTTGGAGGCCGGCATGACGCTCGGACAGGCGTTGAAGGCGCTTGCGAACCAGGGCGAGGAGACGAGCGCTCAGCGCTTCGTCTGCCAGGACCTTTGCGAGCGGATCATCGCGGGCGAGAACTTCTCCGATGCCTGTGCGCACCATCCGAAGACCTTCCCGCCGCTCTTTTCCAATATGCTCCGCGCGGGCGAGGCGTCGGGCGCGATGGTGGAGGTTCTCCGGCGTCTCGGCGACCACTACGAGCGCGACGACAACATGCGCGGCAAGATCAAGAGCGCGCTCTCCTATCCGGTCATCGTCCTCTGCTTCGGCGTCCTCGCCGTCATCGGCGCGCTCGTCTGGATCATCCCCCAGTTCCAGAAGGTCTTCGACTCGATGGGCGCGTCGCTGCCGCTGCCGACGCTGATCCTGATCGGGATGTCCGACGCGCTCATCCACTACGGGTGGCTGATGGCGATCGGCGTCGTCGTCTTCGCCCTTTGGTTCCGCAAGTGGAGGAAGACAGAGTCCGGCGTCCGCAAGATCGACGGCTGGAAGCTGAAGGCGCCGCTTATCAAGGGCATTGTCGCCGCGGGCGCCTACTCGTCGCTCGCCTATACGCTGAAGACGCTGCTCTCGAACGGCGTCAACGTCCTTCAGGCGCTCAAGATCTGCGAGGAGACTTGCAACAACGCCGTGATCGGCGACGCGCTTCACGACGCGCGCCAGCGCGTGACGGACGGCACAACCATCTCGGGTCCGCTCGCCGCCTCCGGCGTTTTTCCGCGGATGATGACCGACATGCTCGCCGTCGGCGAGCAGGCCGGCGACATGGTCTCCTCGCTCGAGCACATCGGCAAGCGCTATCAGAAGGACATGGACCGCAACATCACGACCTTTACGAACGCGCTCGAGCCGATCCTCATCGTCGCGATCGCCGGCGTCGTCGGCTTTGTCGCCATCGCCATTCTAATGGCTGTCTTCAAGGTTTCAAGTTC
>CADAKF010000048.1 GCA_902788415.1 uncultured bacterium | reverse complement strand
CATGATTTCCGACGGCGGCGACCTCCGGGGCGAGGCCCTGCAGAATGCCGAGCTCGCGAAGAAGCGCGGCATTCCGATCTTCACGGTCGGCATCGGAGACCCGAAGCGTGGCGCGGCGATACCGTCCGAGGACGGGCGCGGCGAGCAGAAGTTCCAGGGGCAGTCCGTCAAGGTGAAGCTGGAGGAGGCGGCGCTGAAAGCGATTGCGGAGTCGAGCAAGGGGCGCTATGTGCCGCTCGCGACGGCGGGGACGGCGGAGACGACGCTTGGGGCCATCTACCGCCGGTTCCTCCGTCAGGTCGCGGCGAAGGAGCAGAACGAGGAGGCGGAGCGCGCGGCGGAGCGCTATCAGATCTTCCTCGTCCCCGGCCTCATCCTGCTCATCGCTGGAGCGTCGCTTTCGAAAGGCCGTTTTGCAAGGAGGACGCATGTTTAAAGCAATCATCCTAGCCGGGGGTTCAGGAGAGCGCTTCTGGCCGTTGTCGACGCCGGAGAAGCCGAAGCAGTTTCTCCGCGTCTTCGGGGGCGAGAGTCTGATTCGTCAGAGCGTGAGCCGGCTGAAGGGTCTGGTGGAGGCAAGGGACGTCTTCGTCATCACGTCGAAGGCGCTTGTGGCGGCGACGCGGAAGGAGCTTCCGGAGGTCCCGAAGGCGAATGTCATTGGCGAGCCGATGCGCCGCGATACGGGTGCGGCGGTGGCGCTGGGGGTCGGGGTGGCCGGAAGCGGTGTTCTCGGCTTCTTCTCGTCGGATCAGCTGGCGACGAATCCGGTGAAGTTCCGCAAGACCGTTGCCGCGGCGATTGCCAAGGCCATGCGAAAGGATGCGATCGTCACGATCGGCATCAAGCCAGAGTATCCGGCGACAGGGTTCGGCTATGTGGATCCCAAGTCCGGACGGTTCGTCGAGAAGCCGAACGAGCGGAAGGCGAAGGAGTACCTCAAGAAGGGCTATCTCTGGAACGCGGGCATGTTCATTGGCCGTGCAGAGACATTCAAGGCGGCGTTTGCCGCGCATGCGCCGGCGCTTGTCCCCCTCCTGTCGTCTCCCGTCTCCCGTCTGAAGTCCTCCTACGAGTCCTTGCCTCGCATTTCCTTTGACTACGCGGTGATGGAGAAGCTCAAGAACGTCGAGGTGGTGAAGGGCGACTTCGGCTGGGACGACGTCGGCAGCTATGGCGCGTTTGACAAGTATTTCCCGCATGATTCGCGCGGCAACGTCCGCGAGGGCCCCTGCACGGTCGTCGAAGCGGACGGCAACATCTGCGTCGCGCGTTCGGCGCGCATCTCGCTCCTTGGCGTGAAGAACCTTGTCGTCGTCACGACGCCGGACGCGGTGCTGGTCGCGGACAGGGGGAGAGTCACGGAGCTTAAAAAGCTATTTACCGAGAAATAAAAGTGAACAATACCCTCGTTTCATTGATTCGTTGTCTCATTGATTGTAAAATCGATGTACAGCGAATTTTTCGCTTGAATGTGATTTGTCAATCAGTGAACCAATGAGTCAGGTGAAGCGGCGGAAATATAAAGTTGTAATTGCCTATGACGGCACGTCGTACTCCGGGTGGCAGTACCAGGAGAACGCGGTCGGCATCCAGCAGGTCGTCGAGGAGGTGCTCGCCTATCTTGAGGGGGCGCCAGTCCGGATTTTCGGCTCGTCGCGGACGGATGCGGGCGTGCACGCGAAGGGCTTTGTCGGACACTTCCATCTCACCAAGCCGATTCCGCCGAAGAACCTTGTGCGGGCAATGAACTCGCGGCTTCCGGAGGCGGTGCGGATCCTGAAGGCGGCCTACGCCAAGGAAGACTTCGACGCGCGGCTTTCGGCGACGGGCAAGGAATACCGCTATCAGCTCTACCAGGCGGACATCCTGCCGCCGCATCTCGTGCCGTACTGGACGTTCTGTCATCGTCCGCTTGACCTTGCGGCGATGCAGAAGGCCGCGTCGTATTTCGTTGGGAGGCACGATTTCGTCTCGTTCGCGGCGAATCCGAACCGTGAGCTTGACTCGACGGTGCGGACGATCTTCTCCTTCGAGGTGAAGAAGGCGGGACCGAAGTACACGTTTGTCGTTCGTGGCGATGGTTTCCTCTACAAGCAGGTCCGCTCGATGGTTGGCTTTCTCATCGCGGTCGGGAAGGGTCATGAGAAGCCCGCGGCGGTGAAGGAACTGCTGGCGGCGAAGACGCCGCGCACGGCAAGGGTCGAGACCGCGCCGGGCAGGGGTCTGTTTTTGTGGAAAGTGTTCTACAAGACAATAGACGTAAAGACAACAAGCGTACGACAACAAGAAAAATGATCTACTATCTCTCGCAATACCTGACCCAATTCTGGGGACCGTTTCGTTTGCTTCAATCCCACGCCTTGCTGCTTGCGGGCGGTGCGTTCACGGCGGCGTTTGTGACCCTGGCGCTCTTGCCGCGGCTTTGGGACAAGTTGCCGCGTGACCGCGGCAAGGTTCTCTGCAAGGACATGGACGGGATGAAGTCCGCCGGCAAGCCCACGGGTGCGGGCTTCTGGGTGACGTTGCTCATCCTGCCGGTGATTCTCCTGTTTGCGCCGCTCAAGTTCTGGGACTTGGCGGCGGTCGTGATGCTGTATTTCGCGATGCTCTTCGGCTATCTGGACGACCGGGCACAGGTGCCCTGGGGCGAGCTCAAGAAAGGACTCCTTGATGCCGTCGTTTCGATTGCCATCGCGGTCTTCATCTTCTTCGGTCACGCGGAGGGGGGCAAGATGATCTGCTGGCTGCCGTTCTGGAAGGGGATCGTCTACGTCCCGTTCTGGATCTACGTGCCGGCGGCGGCGTCCATCCTCTGGTTCACGATGAACGCGACGAACTGTTCGGACGGCGTGGACGGCCTCGCGGGGACGCTGACGGTCATCACGCTTGCGATGCTCGCGGTCATCCTCTACGTGGTCGTCGGCTACCGTCCGGTCGCGCACTACTTCCTCATTCCGGTCTATGCCGAGGCGGCGCGCTGGGCGATCGTCGTGATGATTGTCGCGGGCGGATTCGGCGGCTACCTCTGGTTCAATGCCGAACCGTCGAAGATCCTGATGGGCGACGCCGGCAGCCGCTATCTCGGCATTCTCGTCGCGACGGCCTGCCTGATGACGGGCAATCCGCTTCTCGTTGTCGCGCTGTCGCCGATCGTGCTCGTCAACGGCGGCGGCGGACTTGGCAAACTCGTCCTTCTGCGCATCGCGAAGAGGGTCGGCTTTGACATCGGCGAGGACAATGTGATCCGCAAGATCCGCTTCCCGCTGCACGACCATTGCAAGAAGAACCTCGGCTGGTCCAACGCCCAGGTGCTGATGCGGTTCGTGCTGCTGCAGCTCATCGTGATGCCGGCGCTGCTTATCCTGTTGATCAAGATAAGGTGAGAGGGTGAGAAGGTGAGAGGGTGAGAAGGTGTTGCTGGCGGGCCTAGTTCTGATGGCGCTGACGCGCGCCGAGATCATCGAGCGGTTTCGGTCTCCGGTTGTGACGCAGGCGGACGGGCTCGTCAAGGTTTACGCGGACTGTCCCGAGGACATGCGGCGCGAGTTCCAGTCGCCGATTGCGCGGTTTGCCGCGGATACGGTGCAGACGCTTTATCAGGGCTTGGCGAAAAAACCGATCCGCTTCGGAAAGCCCGGCATCGTCATCTCCGTCGGAGACGTTCGTACAAACCTCGCCGACGTGGTGACATCCGTCACGACCAACGACGGACGTGTTGTCACGCGCCTCAAGGTGAAGGCGCCCGGCTATGCCGACCTCTATCGGTTGAGGCTGGAGGTGATCCGCGGCTTCTACCGCGCGGTCGAGGGGCGCGAGCTGTCCGAGGACGAGGCGGTCGCCGCCTACCGGCAGGCGGTTCCGGAACTGCGGGTCTACGACGAGCGGCAGAAACTCGAGGACTGGCTTGTCGGACGTGGCACGACGGACGACGAAGAGGGCCTCAAGCTGATGCGGCGCGTCTTCGAGCCGGGGAAGGCGAGCCGGCGGGACGTGCTCATCTTCGCCTCGCGGCTCTATCTCTATCCGCCGCAGCGGGATGTGCGCCTGGCGGGAAAATACGAGAGTCTCTCGTTCCGCGAAGCGGCCAAATTTGGTAGAATAGACCCGCTGACGCGGCTCGTGGCCTATCAGAAGGCGAATGACCTTCCGGTTCTGGGCGGTGGGCGCGGCGAAGGGCTGTCGGCGGCGGCGATGGCCTATCGGACCTTCCTGCTCGAGCTGGCGGCCGCGAAGAAGTCGGAGGAGGAGCTTCTCGACCTTCTGGAAGCCGCGGATACGAAGCTGAACGTGGCGTACGAGAAGTGTGAGATGTGAGAGAGGAGTGAGAGGTTTTGTATGAAAAAGACAATTACGGACAATACGATTGACGCGGACATCCTGGCCTACACGGTTGGGGAGGATCCGGTTTTGGATCTCGCGCTCGCGAAGTGGGACTGCATGGGCACGGCGGCGCACGTGACGATGCTTTCGGAGATGAAGGGGCTCAAGAAGCCGATCGTCACGAAGCAAGAGGCGGCGAAGGTCCGCAAGGAGCTGGGGCGCATCGTGAAGCTCGCTGCGGCCGGCAAGTTTGAGATTCGCGTCGACGACCAGGACGTCCACATGGCGGTCGAACGTCTCCTCACGGAAAAGCTCGGCGACCTCGGAAAGAAGATCCACACGGGCCGCAGCCGCAACGACCAGGTGGCGGTTGACGTGCGGCTGCACATGAAGGATGCGATTCTCGCGACAGAGACGGAGCTTCTGGAGCTTGCGTCCGAGCTTTGCGCGTTCGGGCACGATGTCGGGCCCGTGCCGATGGTCGGGCGGACGCACCTGCAGCCCGCGATGCCGTCCACGGTCGAGATGTGGGCGACGGGACATGCTGAGATGATCCTTGACCAGCTTGCGAACTTTGAGGCGGCGTACCAGCTCGCGGACGCGAATCCGCTCGGAAGCGCGGCGGGCTACGGCGTGCCGCTGCCCCTGAACCGCAAGCGCACGACGGACCTCCTCGGCTTTGCGCGTCCGATCCACAACTGCTTCGGCGCATCGATGGCCCGCGGCGAATGCGAGGCGTCACTTCTTTCCGCGCTTGCGCAGCTGATGTGCGTCCTTTCGCGGCTCGCCGAGGACATGATTCTCTTCTCGATGCCAGAGTTCGCCTACTTCAAGTTGCCGCGCGCGTACTGCACGGGCTCGTCCATCATGCCGCAGAAGTTCAATCCGGACGTCCTTGAGCTCGTCCGCGGCAAGACGGCACAGGTGATCGGCTGGCAGACCGCGGCGCTGACGCTCCTCCATGCAATGCCGGGTGGCTATAACCGCGACCTGCAGGACGCGAAGCTCCTCTACATGAAGGGCCTTGAGACGACGCGGACGACGCTCCGCATTCTTGCGAAGGTCGTGAAGGGGATGAAGGTGAATCCGGACGTCTGCCGAGCGGCGTTCACGCCGGGCGTCTTTGCGACAGACGTGGCGCTTAAGAAGGTCGCCGAGGGGACGCCCTGGCGTGACGCCTATCACGAAGTGCGCGACCAGTTCGCCGCGCTCTATGAGGGAAAGTCCGCCGAAGTCGCGAATCTCGATCCCGACCGGCAGGTTGCGCTCAAGACCCATGAGGGCACCTGCATGGGCATTGACCACGATCTTTATCAGAAGCGCATTTCCGCCGCGGCGAAGAGCGCTTCCGCTCGTCGTGAGACACTTGCGCAGAAGTGCAAGGCGTTGTTGAAGTAGCTGGGGAATTGGAAAAGATTCCGCTTCTCCGCTCTCTCTTGACAGCCAGACGAAGTTTTGGTTTAATATGTAGCGCAAATGATACATAAGACATTTAAACTAAAATAATGTATCATTTGAACTACATGAAGATTGATAATAATATAGAGACGCGGCTACTTCGGAAGGAGATTGGCGCTCGGATTGCGAATTGCCGCATTTTGGCACATGTCAAGCAAGCTGAGCTGGCTGAGCGCAGCGGTATTTCGCGGTGTTGCCTGTCTCGTCTTGAAAATGGTGTCGGAGGGGTCAGTTTTGACAGCGTGTTGGAGGTCATGCGTCAGCTGAAGATGCTGCCTGCGCTGAACTTGACTTTCCCCGAGCCGACGATTCCGCTTCATGAACTTGTGAAGAAGGAACGGAAGGCGCAGATCGTGCTGCCTGCGCGTGTTCGGAGTCGGAAAGTGAAGCCCGTGGTCAATGTTGGACGTCCTAAATGGGGTGATGAGCAATAAGGAAATGAAATGCTGAAGGCACTTGATGTCTTTCTCTGGGGAACCCGCATTGGAACGGCTTATTGCCGCGAGGGGCATCCCATTGTCCAGTTTGAGTACTCGGATGAGATCCGTGCGATGGGCGTCGAGGTCTCTCCGCTTGTGATGCCGCTCGGATCGACGCGCTATGAGTTTCCCGATTTGCCGATTCGGTCCTTTAAGGGTTTGCCGGGACTTTTGTCTGATTCGTTGCCGGACAAGTTCGGCAACAAGGTCATTGCGGCCTGGTTGCGCGAGCAGGGGAAGGGGCCGGAGGATTTGAACGCGCTTGACCGGCTCGCGTATGCGGGTAAGCGGGGTATGGGTGCGCTCGAATACGTGCCGTCCCTGTTGGACAAGGAGGATCGTGCCGAGGCGGTGGATGTGCAGGAGCTTGCGCAACTGGCGAACGACGTCCTCAAGGAGCGCGGCGAGGCGCGTGCCGAGCTGAAGTCCGGCATGAGCCACTATGCGCCGATTCTCCGCGTCGGATCTTCTGCGGGAGGTGCGCGCGCGAAGGCGCTCATCGGCTGGAACGAGAAGACGGGCGAGGTCCGCTCTGGACAGATTGCCTTGCCGCCGGACTTCGGCTACTGGCTCATCAAGTTCGACGGGCTGGACGGAAACGGCGACAAGGACGGCGATGACAAATGGGGCTACGGACGCGTCGAATACGCCTATTCGCTCATGGCGCGCGCGGCGGGTGTGCAGATGACGGACTGTCAGCTCTGGAACAGGCGGCATTTCATGACGCGGCGCTTTGACCGGCTGTCCAACGGCGGCAAACTTCATATGCAGACACTGGGCGGGCTTGCGCACATGGATTTCAACAATCCGATTCTCTATTCGTACGAGGAGGCCTTCGACGTGACGCGGAAGCTGGTGAACGACGCGCGCGCGAACGAACAGCTTTTTCGCCGCATGGTCTTCAGTGTCTTTGCGTGGAACTGCGACGACCATGTGAAGAACATCTCCTATCTCATGGATCGAGACGGGAAGTGGACGCTCTCGCCTGCCTATGACATGTGCTATGCGTATAATCCGGAGGGCGACTGGACGAGCCGTCATCAGATGTCCGTCAACGGCAAGCGCATCGACATTACGGACGAGGATCTGATGGCGTGCGCCGCGCACGGCAACATCACCCGCCGTCGCGCCCATGTGTTCATCTCCGAGGTACGCGAGGCGGTGCACGAGTGGCCGCGGTTCGCCGCGGAGGCGGAGGTGAAGGACGAGTTTGTCGCAAAGATCGGGGCGCGGCTTGCGGAGGAGGCGAAATGAATCTCATCGAAGTCGAAGACCTGCATGTCCGCTACGGCGACTACGAGGCCGTGAAGGGTGTTTCGTTCGCGCTCGGAAAGGGCGAGATCCTCGGCATTGTCGGCGAGTCGGGCAGCGGCAAGTCGACGATTGCGAAGGTTTTGATGGGGCTGGAGAATCCGTCCTCCGGACGGATTCAGGTGAAGGGCAAAGATGAAGGTGAAGAAAGGACGGATTCCACTGTTCACCTTAAGCCTTCACCTTCACCTAACATTCAGATGATCTTTCAGGACGCGGTGGGGTCGCTCAATCCGCGGATGACGGTGCGGCAGACGCTGGAAGAAGTTTTGAAGGTTCGAGGTTTGGAGGTTTCGACATCTAAACATCTAAACATCCAAACATCTAAACTTCTTGATCTCGTCGGTCTTTCCTCTGCGATTCTCGATCAGTATCCGCGGGAGCTGTCGGGCGGGCAGTGCCAGCGCGTGTCGATCGCGCGGGCGCTTGCGTGCAAGCCGGAGGTGCTCGTGGCAGACGAGCCAGTTTCGGCGCTGGACGTTTCGGTTCAGGCGCGCGTCCTCAACTTGTTGCGAGACCTTCGCAAGGATCTGGGACTTTCGATTCTTCTCATCGCCCATGACCTGGCGGTCGTCAAGAATGTCTGCGACCGCATTTGCGTGATGGAGAAGGGCCGCTTTGTCGACTCGGGCCCGGCGGACGAGGTTTTCGCGCATCCGACGAGTGCGTATACGAAAAATCTCCTCGCGGCTGTTCCGAAGATTAGCTGTTAGCTGTTAGCGTTTAGCTGTTAGCTTTAGAGGTGGGAGTGCTAACTGCTAAATACTCCCCATTGACATACCTACCTGAAAGTATGTATAATATGTGCCGCTTATGTCGAGGAAGACCAAGGAAGAGGCGGAAAAGACACGCGCGCGAATTTTAGCGAGCGCATTGTCGCTGTTTGTCAAGAAGGGCTACGAACGCACGGCCTTCACGGACATCGCCGCGCGCCTGAAGATGACAAAGGGCGCGGTCTATTGGCATTTTGAGACGAAGGAAGATCTGCTGATTGCGCTCGTGCGGGAGATGATTGAGAAGTTTCGTAGTCAGCTTGGCGATTTGTTGGCGCAAGATCTGACATTTCTTCAGGTGATCGAGACGATTATTGCCCATGCGTGTCGAATTGTCGAAGATCCGAAGGGTGCGGCGTTCTTTCTGCTGTTGCAGACACAGGTCAAGTGGCGTGCTGATTCGATGGCGGAGATACGCGCGAAGCTGCTGGCGCACGATACGAACGGGCCATACCATTGTCTCATCAAGGCAATCGAGAATGACATTGCCGCGGGACGGGTCCGGGCGGACGTGAACCCTGTGGCGTTGGCATCTGTCAGCATGGCGGTTTGGACGGGCCTTGTCCGCTCCAAGATCGAGAAGTTTCTTGAGTGTGACCTTGAGCAGACGCTCCGGCAGACCTACGGGGCGATGTGGGAGTCTGTCAAGGTCTAATGGTTTTACGTCTAAAGATCATATAAAACGAGGTAAAAGCAATGGCAAATGAAAATACTGAAAGCAAGTCGGCAGTCGGTTCGGTGATTGCGAGCGTCGTGCTGGCGGCGGTGTGTGTGGTCGGCGGTTGGATCGCCCACGACATGTACGCGCGGCGGGCAAAGGCGGCTGGCGAGAATGCGCGTGCGCCTCAAAAGGCGGCGATGGGGCCGCAGACGGTCGCCATTGAAACGGTTACGGAAAAGCCTTACAATCTGCCGCGCACATACGTAGCTCATGTCGAGGCCATGCAGGAAGTCGAACTCCAGCCGCAGGTCGACGGCTACATTAAGCAAATTTTTTTCAAAGAGGGCGATTTGGTTAAAGAAGGGCAGTTGCTCTACCAGCTCGACGACGAACGCTATCAGGCGGTCGTCAACCAACGCAAGGCAGACTTGGAAGCGGCCGAGGCCGAGGCGCGGCGCACGGAGCGTTATTGGGAGCGCATGAAAAGCGCCGACGCGCGCGGCATCACCCAGCTCGAGCGCGACAACGCCGAAGCCGGCGCCGAATCGGCGCGCGCGGCGGTGCTGCAGGCAAAGGCGAATCTCGTCGTCGCCGAATACGACTGCAAGAAGGCGAGGGTGGTGGCGCCGATCTCTGGCCAGATTGGCAAGTCGTCGGCCTACGTCGGCGACTACGTGTCGCCTTCGAAGGGTATGCTCGCGCGCATTGTGCAGATCGACCCCATTCGCGTTTCCTTCCCCTTGACCGACCGTGAGTATGTCGCCTGGCGCGGAGCGCAGGCCGCAGGCAATCCGATTGATTACCGCACGCGCGTGCAGCTTCCGGACGGCTCGATCTACGCCCACGAGGGTGCGTTCGACTACGACGACAACGAAATGTCGCGTACGACGGCGACGATTCTGATGCGGCTCAAATTCGCCAATCCCGACCGCCTGCTGGTGCCAAACGGCTACGTAACGGTTTATTCCGACCTTGCCCGGCCGCCGATGTACCCGACCGTCAGCGAGTCGGCGATTGTCGATCTCGCCGGCGGCAATCTCGGCGTCTATGTCATAGACGAGAAAACCTCGACCGTCTCGGTGCGCAATGTCGAGCGTCTGAGCGTGTATGACGGGCTCGCGCCGATCGCCAAGGGGCTGGCAGCGGGCGAAAAGGTGGTGGTTTCAGGAACGCGCAAGCTATATCCCGGCTGCAAAGTGCGCGTGGTGGAGGCTACCGCCAAGGCCGGCGGGGTCGACAAATAAACGCAGCGCAGGAATCGGGAGCTGGACATGAAATTATCCATCCGGGAATCTATCGACAAAATCAAGGTGTTTTCGCGCGTATTCGTCGAGCGTCCGCGCTTCGCGATGGTCATCGCCATCGTGCTGTCGCTCGCGGGGACGCTCGCGATCACCAAATTGCCGATTTCACAGTATCCGCAAGTGACGCCGCCGGAAATATCGGTCACCTACAACTACCCCGGCGCCAATGCGCAGGAGGTGATGAACACCATCGCCACGCCGATCGAAGACGAAGTCAACGGTGTCGACGACATGCTCTACATGTCGAGCGACAGCACGAACGACGGACAGTACGAGCTGGAGGTTTCGTTCGACGTCGAATCCGACCGCGACATGGATCTCGTCAAGGTGCAGAACCGTCTGTCGCAGGCCGAGGCGAAACTGCCTTCGGAAGCCAAGCAGCTCGGCGGCCGCATCCGCGCCGGCGTGGGCGACGTGACCGTCTACGGGCCGAAACTCTCGGTGCGCATCTGGCTCGATCCGCAGCGACTGGCGGCATTGGGCATCAATTCCGAGGAGGTCATCACCGCAGTCTCGCAGCAGAATATCCAGGCTTCGCTCGGCGCGGTCGGTGCCTCGCCCACCGAGGAGAATGGCGTGTTCACCTATACGCTGCTTGCCCGCGGGCGTTTGAAGACCGCTGCGGAGTTCGACGAAATCGTCGTGCGCAAGGACGACCAGGGCGGCATCGTCAAGCTGAAGGACGTCGCGCGCACCGAGATCGGCGAGCAGAGCTACAACTTCAACGGCATGTTCAACAACCAGACGGCCGTCATGCTCGCCATCAACCAGAAGCCCGGCGCCAACGCCATCGCCACGATGGACGCGCTCGTTGCCGAGCTCAAGCGCCTCAAGGCGGAGTTCCCCGACGATATGGACTACACCGTCGCCTACGACGCGACCGACTACGTCCGGCGCTGCATCCGCGAGATCGTCACCACCCTGGCGATCACCTTCGCCCTCGTGGTGCTCGTGTGCTACATCTTTCTCCAGGACTGGCGCGCGACGCTGATTCCGTGCCTGACGATTCCGGTTTCGCTGTGCTCGACTTTCATTCTCATGTCGGTTATGGGCTACTCGATCAACATCCTCACGCTGTTCGGCCTCGTGCTCGCCATCGGCGTGGTGGTGGACGACTGCATCGTCGTCGTCGAGCGCGTGCAGTTTTTGATCGAGACGCGCGGGCTCAATGCCAAGGAGGCGACTATTCAGGCGATGAGCGACGTGACTGGCGCGGTCATCGCCACGACGCTCGTGCTGCTGGGCATCTTCGTGCCGATCGGCTTTATGAGCGGCATCACGGGGCGCATCTACCAGCAGTTCTCGGTGACGCTGTCGGCGGCTGTGTGTTTTTCGACGGTCTGCGCGCTCACGCTCGCGCCGGCGCTGTGCTCGCTTTTGCTCCACGAGGCGCGGCCGTACAAGCACGGGCCGCTGGCGTGGTTCAACTGGGCGATCGACCACTTCAAGGGCTTTTTCGTACGGTGTGCGAAGTTTCTTGCGGCGCGGTTGCTGCTGACTGGAATGTTGCTGGCGCTGACGGTGCTCTTGACGGTGCAGGCGTTCATGGGCACGAGCACATCGTTCCTGCCGCAGGAAGACCAGGGCGTGATTTTCGGCTCGGTCGAACTGCCCGAGGGCATGACGCGTCCGCAAACCGAAGCGGTGATGATTCGCGCGACCGAGCTCTTGAAGCGCGAGGTTCCAGAAGTGACGAACGTGCTCGCGGTCGTCGGCATATCGATGATCGCCGGTCGCGGCGAGAACCTCGGCACGATGATCGTCGATCTCAAGAAGTGGGAGGAGCGCACTCGCCCGGACCAGCAGATCGAGCCGATGATGCAGCGCCTCGGCGCGGTCCTCAACGAGATTCCCGAGGCGACGTTCCGCGTTTTCGTGCCGCCGGCGATTCCGGGGCTCGGTATGAACAACGGCATCGACTTGCGCGTGCAATCGAAGGAAGATATGGATCCTGAACGTCTGGGCAAAACGCTCCAGA
>CADAKF010000047.1:555-22534 GCA_902788415.1 uncultured bacterium | reverse complement strand
TCGCCGCGCCGACAACCCATCCCAGCAAACTCATCGCCCGTCTCCTTTCATCGTGGCAATTGCCTCATTTCCTCCTCAATCGCTTCGCGATCTCGCATCGTTCTCGCCTGTTTGAGTTTTCGCTCAAGCTCCAGCAATTTGCACCAACGTTTTCGCTCTGCCCTCGTACTAAACGGACGACATTTCTTAACATGTTTCTTCGCCAGCTGTGAATGCCACGTCTTCCATCCCGACAGCTGAGGTTTCGTGGCTTCGATCTCTTCTTTGTCGTTTCCATGTGAGCGTCCTACGCTTACCCACGTTCGTCTGTCAATCGGCACACGCACGGGCGTCCCGGCATAAACAGACGAGATTCTGCCATAACCATCTGAAGAATGTTTTCCCATGTTGTACACAACTTTTGCTTCTACTCATCCACCGACCAGCCAATAAATTCGTAATGCTCCATAATGCTTTTGAGCTTTTCAAGTCGCCTTGACATTGCGGCCTTATCCCCTGTTGTCTTCATCGTGCACCCCAGTTCCGTTGCCAACTTCGAAACCGGCCGAACACATCCTCCGTTCATCTTGTAAGTCAATCTCCATGCGTTGTTATGCTTTTCGACGCCAAACCACAAGGCTCCCATCCTCTTCAGTTTCATCGCCAACGCAAGTTGGTAAGCCTCATCCTTACGGGATATATGCGACTGCCGTAAAAATGTCTTTTCCCCGTATATCAGAGACAACACCTTGCCCTTACCCAGTCCGAAATACGTCTCTTTGTCGCCACGCCGCTCACGATAAACCACCCCCTTCTTCTCCCGCTTCTTTACATTCGTAACTACGCAATGTTTTATTTGCGTCGGAGTTCGCCATTCGGAAACAAGGCTTCCCGACGCGATCCCATTTGCCGCAGTCTTGTTGATCGGCTTCAGAACATACACGCTGTTAAACACGCCCATAACCGTCCTCTGTTACTTCTGACACCTGAATTTCACGAACTTCTGCACGACAAGAATCTCATCAATCGTCTCCTCGCCGATGCCACTTAACGAATCAAGCTCTTGCAAATCGTCCTCGTTCAAGCCCTGCAAGGCCTCGTTGTCCTTAACGCCATGCATCACCAGAAGATTTCTCGTTCGCCTTGAGAGCAATGCAAAACAACAAGACCTATCATCATAAACCAACCTTTGTCTGAAATCACATGCCATACCTTTTCTCTTTCTCACTTTTAATTAAAACCGAGAGCCGACTTCCTCGTTATGCGCCCTGAATGCATAGCTCATGCGGCTTTACGTCATAGCCATACTGTCGTCGCTTAACAGCATCAAGCACCTTAAAATCATAACCAGACGACATCAATTTGCCAATATATTTATCAGCCTCCTCGTAGGATCTTCCGCTCTGCAAAAACTCGGCCCCTAAGCACACTTCTTTTATCACGCTCTTGTCAGGATTCCAAATCATCATGGCATCCGATATCGGCCCCTCTGCATCCACTATTGAAAAGGGTTTCAGAGTTGGATCATTCACACTGAATACGACACGTCTTTCTTGCTCATAATTCCAAATCTTGTGCTTAGTCAGAAGACATGTCCTTAGAAACTTTTTCAGTTCATGATCATCGTAAATCTTCCATTCGTTTACTTTTGACACATCCAACTGTGGAAGCTGCACATCGTAATCAACAGCACCAAGCCAATATTGATCTGTGTCAATCTCGATGCCTATGCGCACACCTTTAGCATTGTCAGCATAATGCGACCACATCAACATCTCACCTGCCGAACCGTTCACGCTTGAATCACATAACGACAATATGCGGTACATACAATCAAACATTCGTCGGCCATTAACCTTGACAGACAAATCAAGCTCGACCGGGTTCAAAAGCTGCACAAAGACATCCTTATATGCATCTCTCAGATGTTGTGAAACAGCCCCCGTTACAACACCCGTACAATCATACGGGTCGTTAAACTCAGCAGGGCGACTTACCTTTATAAAAACACCGCTAGGATTAACTGACCGGAAAAAACCTTTCATACCCCATATACTTATAGCAAAGCATATCCCATCACTCCATCGGTTTGATCATCGACTCAATGAACGCGATTTCGTCTTTCGTCAGCTTGTACTTAGCGTAAAGCTCCGCATCCGTCCACGGCTTCGAGAAGTCTTGCATGGGGACGAAAGAATATACTTTCTGTGTCGCATCTTGGGATATTTTCTTTAAGGAAACAAGAAATCTGAAAAATCTTGTCTTCACATAACTCTCAACATTTACCGCTTCCACACGAGAAGAAAATGGCCCAATTACAACATATGTTTCGCTACAACAAGTGCCTTTCCCTGCTATGATTGGCTTGTTTAATATCTGATGAGGAAAATCATCTCCTGCATTATACGCCTTTGTAATGAAAATCTTATACATATCAACCCAAGCCGAGTTCCTAGACAATTTTGACCTCTTGTAATATGCCGTACCACCCCTTTGATAAATCACAGAATCGCCCGCAGATTGGTGTGCATGTCCAATATCTGTTGTCGCCAATCCAAAGGGTTTTCGTGAACTAACCAGCAGCGAAAAGTTTCGCTCCGCCAATCCTACTTTATCCATTATCGAGATTGCTTCATTGCGGCGAATGAAAACATCTGCGCCCTTATAACTTAAATATCTCCGACCGCATGAAACACCACCATCCGATGCGTGCGTTATAATCTGGCACGGCCCATCATAATCACCTTGCCACAAAAAGAAACATACACCGCTTTTGATTTCAACGCCCGTCCCAAAACAATCTTCCGCATTTAAGAAATCATGCAACACCTTAACACGTGTGTCATGAATCATTTTCTGCCTGAACTCATCCAACCCTTTTCCACCAGCGAACCAACGAGAAGGAATAATCATCGTAAGAAATCGGGGATGCAACTTTAATGCTCGCTGAACAAATAAATGATAGAGAGGTGTGGCACTCGCTTGCGCACCCCCATCCGCGAGTTGGTACGGCGGGTTGCCGACGATGACATCGAACTTCATTTTGAAAATCTCCTCGGGGTGATCGGTGTGGATGAATTCGTAGGCATGGGTTTCGAGTCCCTTTCGCTTGGCGTCGCCAAACTGGTCTTCGCTTGCGCCGCACCATTTGCAGCGGCCGTTGACGAAGGTATGCGGAATGTTGCGAAAACGAATGTTGCCTTCGACGCTCTCGAATGGACTCGCCGAATAACGGCAGTTCGGATACTTCGAGCAATAAAGCGTCCGGCGAGAGACGAGCGAGGTCAGCTCGGTCGTCGCAATGCCGAAGACCTGCTTGTGAAGAATGTGATCGACTCGGGTCTGCAAATCGGGCATCTCGTCGGCCAGCCCCATAATCAGCCGCTTCGTGATCTCTCGCAAGAACACCCCGCTCTTGCAGCCGATGTCGAGGAACGTCGTCTTGCCGCTCCGAAAGAGTTCCTGCGGCAGCATATCGAGCATCTGGTTCACCACCGACGGCGGGGTGAACACCTCGTCGTTCGACAAATTCGCCAAACAGCTCAACACATCGGGATTATGCGTCTCATTCATCGCCAATCCTCCAGTAATCGATCAGTGGATAAACCTTTGACGGGGCGGGGATCATGCGCTTCTTCTCCGGATCGTCAGGATCGACCATCCAATTAACATGGCTTGATGTTTCTCCGTCGCCAAACAAATCAAACGACATTTCCTGCACCTGCCCCTTTTTGCCCTGGTCCAGCAAAACGTCAAAGCGATACTCCTCGCGCTTCAGCTTGTCGCCCAACGCTAACTTCCACTCGGTGAAGACAATCGGCTCGTCGAGATCGTTCTGCTTCTCATCCACCCGCTTCATCGACAGCGCATTGCCGAGGAGGATATTCTTCTCAAAGACCTTCTTCACCGCGGCAGATACGCGGTCGTGGAAGTCGGAACGAGGTACCCCCGTTACCACGCCAGTCGCCGAGGCAGCGACGGTACGGTGCGTCGCCCCAAACGACGCTTCCCATGTTTCGTAGAGGCGTTCGCGGCACCTTTCCACATTATCGGCCATGATGTCGACGCCATAGAGCGTCGTACACGCGAGAAAGGAAAACTTCTCGTAATCTGCCGCGCTCTTGCCGTAGCGCTTCTGGCAAACGGCGAGCTTACGCCGCAGAACCTCGTCGAGAAAATTGCCGGTGCCACAGGCCGGCTCTAAGAACGTCGCATCGATGTTCTCGGTTTCGTCCTTCACGAGATCGAGCATCGCGTTCACCTCCCGCGCGGCAGTGAAAACCTCGCCGCGCTCCCTCACGCGCTCCTTCGATTTAATCTGCCGCTCTTCGTCGGCCACGCTTCACTCGCTCTTCTGTCCGTGCCCTTTCCGGCCCGTCGATCCTGCACAGACAAAAAGAGCGGCGCGCCTCATCTACCAAGTCTAATTCGAGGCACCGGAAAGAGCCCGTAGTAAAACCTGATAGACAAGGACACGCCGCGTGTGTTATTGACACACGTAGCGCATCCAGTCGTATCTCGCTTTACTACTGAAAATTTCCGGTTTTCGAATTAAGCGAACATACGCTGTTGCGTACGCTGCACGGGTTAGGTTGCCCACCCCGCGCATCTCCCGCTCCCAGTGACGACGGCGAGGCGCCGTCGCTACGCAGTGGGGAAGCCGGCCGCCTCTGATGCCGCGACCGGTTATGGTTCTTTCAATCTACTTTCGAACGATTCCTTTCATTCATGTTGCGGATTGAAATTGTCAGGCAATCGCCGCGATCACCTGGCCCTTCGTCACGGCCTTGCCGTGCTCGACCAGGAACGTGATCTTTCCTGCGGCCGGCGCCTTGATCGGGTTGAAGAGTTTCATCGCCTCGACGACACAAAGGGTCTGACCGTTTTTGACAGTCGCGCCGTCGTCCGCCATGTTCGGCTTGCCCGGGGCGTCGCTCCGGTAGAACGTGCCGTTGAGCGGGGCGAGAACGGGCGTGCCCGAGATAGGAGAAGCGGAATCCTTTCCGCTTCGGGAGGCGGACGGTTCGCCCTTGTTCTGAAGCGGAAGGGATTCCGCTTCTCCCCTCTTCGCCTCCTCCACATCGGCGGGGATCGGCTCGCGCGTCTTCGGATCGGCCGCACGCCACTTGAAGTAGCCGAGCGCGACCTCCGGGAAAAGCGCGTAGGAAAGGATGTCCTCCTCGGCCTGGATCGTGTTCGGCGGCAGCTCCTCCGCCGCGGCGACAAGCCCGGGCTTCAGCAGGTCTGCCGGACGGCAGGTGATCGGCTTGAGTCCTCCGCAAAGCTTCTTCTGGAGCTTTGGCTCGATTTTCGCCGGTGTGCGTCCGTAATAGCCCGCCGCATAGCGCTTCGTCTCGTCCGTCACCATCGAGTAGCGCTTGCCGGAAAGAACGTTGAGCACGCTCTGCACGCCGACGATCTGCGAGGTCGGCGTCACGAGCGGCGGATACCCCATGTCCGCCCGCGTCTTCGGCAGCTCCTCGAGGACTTCGGGGAGACGGTCCAGTGCATCCTGCTGCGCGAGCTGGCTGCGGAGGTTCGAGATCATCCCGCCCGGAATCGCATGGACAAGGACGCCAGCATCTACGGGCTCGACCTTGGCGGACGACGCCGGTTGGCGCTTTGCCTTGAGCTCCTTGAAATAGGCGTTGATCTTCGTCAGCGCCGCGCGGTCGAGTCCGCAGTCGAAGCCCTCGGACTCGAGAATCGACACGATGGACTCCGTCGGCGGCTGGCTCGAGAACGAGCTCAACGTCGAAATCGCACAGTCGAAGCACCCCGCGCCGGCTTCCGCCGCCGCCATGTACATCGCCGCGGCCATGCCGCTCGTCATGTGCGAGTGGATCTGAAGCGGCATCTCGGGCAGCGCCTTCCTGAGCGCCGCCACGAGCTCGCGCGCCGCGCCCGGAGGATGCCCGCCATGTCCTTGATCGCCAGCGAGTCGACGCCCATCGACGCCTGCTCCTTCGCAAGCTTCACGTAGTTGGCGACCGTATGGACAGGCGACGTCGTGTAGCAGATCGTGCCCTGCGCGTGCCCGCCGTACTTCTTCACGCATTTGATCGCCTGCTCGAGGTTGCGCGGATCATTGAGCGCGTCAAAGACGCGGAAGATGTCCATCCCGTTCTCGCACGCGAGCGCGGTGAAGCGCTCGACGATGTCGTCCGGATAGTGCTTGTAGCCGAGGATGTTCTGTCCGCGGAACAGCATCTGGAGCGGCGTCTTCTTGCAGACCTTCTTGATCTCGCGAAGCCGCTGCCACGGATTCTCGCGCAAAAAGCGCATGCAGACGTCGAATGTCGCGCCGCCCCAGCACTCGAGCGAGTAGAAGCCCGCGTTGTCGATCGTCTCGGCGATCTTGAGGATGTCGTCCGTACGCATCCGCGTCGCCCAGAGTGACTGATGCGCATCACGCAGCGTGGTGTCGGTAATTCTGATTTGTGTTTTCTTCATAAAACTTTACCCTTTCACCTTCTTGAACAGGTAGATCTTGTTCTCGTTACCGTGCAGGAGCCGGCCGATGTTCGAACGGTGCTTCCAGACGACGAACACGGCGATCAGCGTCACGAGAACGCAGAGTGGCAGGTCGCGGTAGCCTGCATGATCACAGAACGGGATCCAGACCATAACCACAAGCGACGTCGCTGCGATGCAGCTGCCAAGGGAAATGTAGTTGCTGCAGGCGAACGTAATCGCAAAGATCACAAAGGCGATGCCGACCGTCGCCGGCAAGAGCGCGATCAGCATGCCGAACGCCGTTGCGACGCCTTTTCCGCCTTTGAACTTCATGTACGGCGTGAGCATGTGCCCGACCACACACGTGATGCCGACGCAAAGGGCTAAGCTGTTGGCTGTTAGCTGTTGGCTGTTAGCGGAGAATTGAGCCGCCACCAGCGTCGGCAGAAAGCCCTTCATGACATCGCAGAAGAACGCGAGAAGGCCCCACTTCTTGCCGACTGTGCGAAAAACATTCGTCGCGCCGACGTTCTTCGACCCGACCGTCCGCACGTCAACGCCGCGCATTTTCCCGATCAGGAATCCAAACGGAATTCCGCCGATCAGGTACGCGCCGAGAAGCCAAAAAACAATTGTCATTTACGCATGGTCCTTTCCGATAAATTCGCACGGCGCCCTCTTTGCGCAGAGCCCGCGCACAAACTGAATGCCGTAGGTAACGTGGCTTGCGACGACGCCCGCCGCCGTCAGGGCCCACGTCAGGGGATTGAAGGAGAACGTCGTCACAAGAACCAGCGCCACGTAGAACGCATAAAGCGGCCACAGCCACCAGACGAACGGCAGTCCCGCGACGAACGCGCTCGGGACGAAATACGAAAGATGAAGCGAGTTGGACGGGAACCGCTTGCAGAAGTAGCCGCGGTGAAAGGCATAGCGCCCGAGCTGGCGGAGATGCGCGCCGAAGAGCGGGCGCCGGTGATGGTAGACGATCACCCACGGATCGTAGACGATGCGCTTCCAGCGGTCGACGATGTCCTTGCAGAGCAGCGTGTCCTCGCCGGGCCAGAAGTCCGTGCGATAGCCTCCGAACGAGTCAAGGAGGTCCTTGCGGACGAACAGGTTGCAACTCGGATAGTCGTCGACGTTCCTGCGCACGCCGCCCGCGCGGTAGCGGTAGCGGTAGTTGCCAGAGACGAGGACGTTGTCGTAGACGCGGCCGCCGATCTTCGACAGCCACGCGTCGCCGGGCGGTGTCACGCCCGGACCGCCGACGCCGCCGATGTCCTCTTCTCCGAAATACTTGACTGCGTACTCGAGCCAGTGCGCATCGGGATACGCATCATCGTCGATGAATGCGATGATTTCGCCCTTCGCCTCCCGAATGCCAAGGTTCCGCTTCTCGGCGGGACGGACCTTGCCGGTCGGAATGACACGAAGACGGGACGCGAAGGACTTTAGACCTGAGACATCAGACATGTTGTCTTCCGTCTCTAGTCTAAAGTCCTCGTCGGGCAACACGATCGCCTCCCAGTTCGCATAACTCTGCTTCGCGATTGCCGCAAGGCATTCGTCAAGCATCCAGCTTCTCCTCGGGCACGCGATGACGATCGAAACGAGCGGATCGTGGTCGAGTTTCTTCGGCACCAGGCACTTGGCGTAGTAGCGCAAGAGCCGCAGCCGGTAGAAGACGGCGAGCGTATCCGTCGCCATCTGGCGGACAACCTTCGGCTTGAGGGCGCCGAACTTGTTGCCGAAGCGGATGACGACCGGCGCCTCCGAGATCTTCGCGCCACGACTCGCGGCAATGGCGAGGAGCTCGAGGTCAAAGGCGTAGGTCTTCACAAGCATCCGGTCCAGCGCCGGACCCAGGACTTCACGCTTGAAAAGTTTCATGCCCGTCTGCGTGTCGGAGATCGGCAGCCCCACGAAAAGGCGGACGAGCGTAAAGTAGCACCAGCTGACGAAGCGTCGGTGCCAGGGATACTGCACCTGAGAGCCAGGATGACGCTTCGAGCCGACGACGATGTCAGACTCGTTCTTCGCCATCGACTCGAAGAAGAACGGCGTCTGAGCCGGATGGATGTCGAGGTCGCCGTCCAGGAGCATCACGTAACGGCCCGTCGACGCCTCGAAGCCGGCGCGCAACGCCGTGCCCTTTCCGCCGTTGCGGGGACAGACGACTGGCTTCAGTACGACGTGCTTGAAGCCGGCCAAGGGAAAGTGTGCGAGAATCGCATCCGTCCCGTCGCCACTGCCGTCGTCAACCGGCACAAGTTCCGTCTCGATCGCATGCGACTCAAAAAGCTCCGCGACCTGCTTCAGGTTCGCTTCGGTGGACGCGGCAAGCCGATAGAGGGGCATGACAACGGACAGACGGTCCGATCCGACCATCTTCCGCGTCAAATTCCACTTCTCGTCCATCTGGTTCATCAAGCTGAATTATACCATATTTTCGGACGTTTACCGCTCGTAAGGCGGCGGTGAGACACGGGCGTTGAAATCCGCTTGCGTCCAGCGCCGGAGATCCTCCTCCGCAAGGGCGAGCTGATACTCCCGCCAGCCGTCCTTCCAGATCATCCACGCGATGAAGATGCGGATGAACGCCCAGCTCCCGCCGTTCACCAGCGCCCAGACGCCGCTCAAGCCGAGCAGGACTGCAACGACGCGTCCGACCCACATGGCGACCAGGGTCGCCTTCGGGCGCGTCGTGAAGATCATCATCACGCTCCTAAAGATACGGCCGCCGTCCATCGGAAACCCCGGTAGAAGATTGAAGCAGCCAAGGACGAGATTGAGGTAGAAGAGATAGACGAGCGTGTAGCGCAGGAAGTCGTTTGAGATTCGAAACGAAGTGTAGGTGAAGAACCCGACGCCGGCAAGCGCAAAGCTGACGAGCGGTCCCGCCAGCGCGACGAGAAATTCCTGCCACCCTTTCCGCGGCATCGACACCATCGAGGCACAGCCGCCGATGAAGGAAAGCGAAATATCATGCGTTTCGCAGCCAAAGGCCCGTCCCGTCAGGGCGTGTCCGTACTCGTGTGCGACGATGGAAAGCCCGAGGACGAGCGCCTGCATGAGACCGAAGCTGAACGATCCTCCGTCACTCAGAAAAAGGAACAGGATGACGAGAAACGTCATGTCGACGTAGACGGGGATGTCGAAGAATTCGAACAGCTTCCACTTCATCGGACGCATCACCAGCATGTCACCTACTCCTTCGTTGACTTGAGAACCGAATAGCCGCGACGGCCGATGACCTCCGCCGTCTTGAAGAACCGCTCCTGCACGGGCTTGAGGCCTGCCGCGTTCTTGACGACCGTGTAGCAGACGCCTCCAGGCTTCAGCGCGCGCTTCGCCGTCTCGAGAAAGACCTCGGCGATGCGGTAGTCGCTGTAGTACGGCGGATTGCCGACGAAGACATCGAACGTGCCGTCCATCCGCGTCGGCGTGCCCTCGTCCGAGAGAATCACTTCCGCCGGGATGCCGAACTTCGCCGCATTCTCCGTCGCCGCCTCGGCCGCCCGCGCGTGCGAGTCGACGAGGACAACGTTTGAAAGTTTGAAGGTTTGAGGGTTTGAAAGTCTGGATAGCCGGTTGGCGATCAAAAAGCCGACTAGTCCGCAACCGCACCCCATGTCAAGAATCGACAAGTTCCGCAGATGGTCGGATGCTCCGATGTCCCGATGCTCCGATGACAAATCGCCGCCAGCGCAAGCTTCAGTCGATTTGAGAATCTCCCGGCTCACCACCTCCGCCAAGGCCAGTCCGCCCTCATCGAGCCGTCTGTGGCAGAAGCAGCCCGGATAGCTCGTGAACATCAGCTTCTCCCCGCCCGGTACGCTCGCCGGCCACTCCGCCTTGAAGCTCCTCACCCGCTTCGGATCGTCCTTGATCTTGTTCAGGAGATCGTTGCGGTCCCGCTCCTTGCCGACGAAATCTACCTCGACCTTGCAGCCGAATCGATGACACTCCTGCAGCAGGTCAAGGGACAACTCTCCGGAGTGGACCTTCGGACCGGTCTTGAAGCGGATGAGGTCCCACGGGCCCTCCGGCAGATGCGCCGAACAGACGACCTTCGCGTGATGCACCTTCTCAATGGCATGGCGGTGGTAGATGTCGAGGACGTGACAGGTCACATCTCCTTCCAGCAAGTCCGGCGTCAGGTCCGCCGCACGGTAGCCGACGAGCAGTGTCTTCATTTCGCCTCCGCAGAGGTTTCAAGGACCTGCGTCGCGTGCCAGCCGCCCCAGACCCAGGGACGCCACGGACGGATGTTGCGAACGATCTTCACGACTTCGCCCCTGCGGTTTAAAAACGTCGCATCAATTGGAAATCGCATGAAAAACGTGTGAATGCAGTTGCAGCGCCTGATGAGAAGCCCGCGTCCCGGCTCAAGTCCGCGACGCCCGATCAGTCCCTTCGCCCGCGCGACGAAGGATTCAGCAACCTCGGCCTCGACCCCGCAGACGGTCACGGACAGTACTTCTCCGCAGCGGATTTGAGACGAGCCAGGGTCTTCTCCCGGCCGAGGAGCTGCAGCATCTCGAAAAGCCCGATGCCCTCGCCGCGGCCGGAGACGGCGACGCGGATTGGATGCACCCACGGGCCCATGCCCTGCCCCTGCGAAAGGCCCTTCACCATCTCCTCGAGAACCGGCGCCGTCCAGTCGTCGACCTTCGCGAAGCGCTCGACGAGGTCGAGGAGTGTTGCCTTCACGCCGTCCTTCTGAAGGCGTTTCGCCACGGCCTTTTCGTCAAACGGATAGTCCTCGCTTGCGAGATACGCGCAACTCGTGTCAAGGTCGTTGAGGAACTTCGTACGCGGCTGAACCTGAGCACAAAGGTAGTCCCACCACTCTTCGCCTTCACCTTCGACCTTCACCTTCTCCTTGAGAAGCGCCTTGAACTCCGCCTGAGGAATCTTCTTAATGTACTCCCCGTTCATCCAGGCGAGCTTCTTCGGGTCAAACATCGCCGCGGTGACATGCACCTTCTCGAGCTCGAAGAGCTTCACCATCTCATCGCGCGACAACACCTCGCGGTCGTCGCCCGGATTCCAGCCGAGAAGGAGGAGATAGTTGAAGAGCGCCTCAGGCAGGTACCCCTGTTCGCGGTACTCGCCCACGAACGCCGCGCCGTCGCGCTTCGAGTAGGGCTTACCCTGCTGGTTGACGATCATCGAGAGATGACCGTACTTCGGCACCGGCGCGCCGAGCGCCCGGAAGATGCAGATGTGCTTGAACGTGTTCTCGACGTGGTCGTCGCCGCGGATGATGTGCGTGATGCGCTGGTCGATGTCGTCCACCACGTTCGCAATGTGGAAGATTGGCGAGCCGTCGGAGCGGACGATCGCGAAGTCCTGGATGTCCTCGGCCTTCTTCGCCATATGGCCCTTCACGATGTCGTCGTACTCGATGACGCCTTCCTTCGGCATCTTGAACATGACAACCGTGCCCGTCTTGCCGTCACGGGACGTCTTCTCGCATTTGTAGGCGTGACCCGAGGCGATGAGCTGCTCGACGACCGCGAGATGGCGATTCACGTTCTTCGTCTGGTAGAAAACCTCCTCGTCGTAGTCGAGGCCAAGCCACTCCATGCACTCGAAGAGAACCTTGATCGCCTCGGGCGTCGAACGCTCGAGATCCGTGTCTTCGACGCGCAGGAGGAACTTGCCGCCCGTGTGCCGCGCGAAAAGCCAGTTGTAGATCGCGGCGCGAATGTTGCCGATATGAACCTTGCCCGTCGGAGACGGGGCGAACCGCACTCTGATTTCTTCTGCCATGATGGGTGATATTATACCAAATAAAGAGGCCGCGGCGATTGCCGCGGCCCTTTTCAACCGATCGAATGAAGCTTACTTGGCCTCTTCGACGATGGTGACGACCTTGCCGTCCTTGATGAACTTCACCTTGCCGTCCTTGAGGGCGAACAGCGTGAAGTCACGACCCTGACCGACGTTCTTGCCGGGATGGATCTTCGTGCCGCGCTGGCGGACGATGATCGAGCCCGTCGTCAGGAACTGGCCGTCGTAGGCCTTGACGCCGAGGTACTGCGGATTGGAATCGCGACCGTTACGGGCAGATGCGGAAGTAGCCATTTCTCATTCCTCCTTACGCGATTGCCTTGACGGTGGCGACGGTCAACTGCTGACGATGACCGACGAGGCGACGGTCGCCTTTGCGGCGCTTCGCCTTGAAGTTGATAACCTTCTTGCCCTTGATGACGCCGTCGACGACAAGAGTCACCTTCGCGCCTTCGACATAAGGGGTTCCGACCTTGAGCGTGGTGCCATCGGACACGGCGAGAACCGTATCGAGAACCGCATCCTTGCCCGCTTCGACCGCGATCTTTTCAATCTCGATCTTCTGACCGACCTTGACAAGCACCTGCTTGCCGCCGGTTTCGAGTACTGCGTATGCTTCCATTGTTGATTCTTCTTTCTACCGCATTCCTTGTGGAAACCCTCCACGAAATGCTGGTTTGTGTAGTATACTAAAAATCGCCTCAGCGCGTCAAGTGGCCCGTAGACCACTCGCCAAGCGTCTTTCGGGAGACCTCTCGGAAGCCGCGAGAAACGAATGCCGACAGCACGTCCGGATACAATTCCGCCAGAATCCCCGAAATCACAAGACCTTTTTTTACATAGCCAGAGATCTCATCCGCAAATGCAATAAGCAAAGGCCCAAGGATGTTCGCCACGACAAGATCCGCTGGCTGAAACGGCGCGACTGCGGAATTATTCTTCTTTCCCTGGAGGGCGAGGTCCGGATACACCCCTTTCGCCGCCTCGATGGACGCATCGAGCGTCACGGCGCCTTCCCCAAGCGCAAAGACGCGGTAGTCGACGGCAACGCCATTCTTTGCCGCATTCTCCTTCGACGCCGCAACCGCCTCCTCGTCAATGTCAAAGCCAGCAACGGACTTAAAGCCAAGCTTGGCCGCGGCAATCGAGAGTATGCCACTGCCGCAGCCCATGTCGAGGAATGAGGTTGAAGGTTGGAGATTGGAGGCCGAACGGACAAAAGCGAGCTCGTCGATGTACTCGAGACAGGCGCGCGTCGTCTCGTGCTTGCCGGTTCCGAACGCCATGCCGGGATCGAGCACGATCATCTGACGAGACCCGTCTCCCGTCTTCCGCCTAAAGTCCTTCACTTCCCATTCCGGCACAACAACAAGCCGCTTGCCGATTTTCTCGGTCTTGAAATGGCGCCGGTAGGCAAGCTTCCAGTCCTCATCCGGCAAGTCGCCGACCTCGACCGGCACATCGACGCCGACGACGCGAAGCGCATCCTCCAGACACTTCTTCGCCGACGAGGTCTGGGATGGGGCCTCGAAATAGATGCGCATCGAGGTCGTCGACTCCTCGATGTCGTGGTACGAAGACAATATGAAATCCCCTCCATCGAAAACCTCGAAGAGGGGATTCACAAACCGTTCGGGGACCGAACAGCTGACGAAAGTCATCTTACTTGGCCTTGGCCGCCTTCTTGGCGACGAGCTTCTTGACGACTGCGGGACGCTGCACGAGAATGCGAACGTCATCGTCGCCCATGAGCTTGACATCTTCGGCCTTCATACCGAACTTGACGAGACGCGCGCGCTGCGCCTTGTTCTTGCGCGCCTTTCCGGCGGGCGTCTTGCACGGACGAACGTGAGATTCCTTGCGGAGTGTACGACCAGTACCCATTTTTTGACCTCTTCTTTCTTCCTTTGGAAAATTAAATTGTGCGTATTATACCGAATCCGATGCGAAAACGCAACCCGCCTACCGCGCTGCTGCGACTAACGGCGAATGATGCTCGCGCCGAGGGACGAGAAAGCGCGCTCGACGGACTCATAGCCGCGGTCGATCGCATCCGCATTGAGGATGGTCGTCGTTCCCTTCGCAACGAGCGAGGCGATGACAAGCGCAATGCCCGCGCGGATGTCGTTCGCGCCCACCGTGCCGCCGCGGAGAGGCGAGGGACCCGTCACAACAACACGGTGCGGATCGCACTGCACGATCTTCGCGCCCATCTGCCGGAGGTGGTCCACGAAATAAAGACGGCTCTCGAACATCTTCTCGAAGAAGAGGCAGGTGCCGCGCGTCTGCGTTGCGAGAACCACGAGAACGGACAGGAGGTCGGACGGAAACGCCGGCCAGGTGCCGTCCGAAACGGACGGAATCGCATCGCCGAGATCGTACTTCATCCGCAGGCGCTTCTTAGGAACATAATGAAGCTCTCCCTTCGCGCGGTCGATCGTCCATGTGACGCCAAAACGCGCGAACGCCCCTTCCAGCACCTCGAACGGTTCCGGCTCAACGTTTGCGAGCGTCAGTTCCCCGCCCGTCACGGCAGCGGCAACGAGATAGCTGCCCGCCTCGATGTAATCGCAGCCGACACGCGCTGTGCAGCCGCCGAGTTTCTCAACACCCTCGACACAGATTCGGTTCGTGCCCGCACCTTCGATCTTCGCGCCCATCTTGACGAGCATGGCCGCAAGGTCGACGATGTGCGGTTCGCAGGCTGCGTTGTAGATTTCCGTCCGTCCCTTCGCGAGCACAGCCGCCATTAGGATGTTCTCCGTTGCCGTGACGGACGCCTCGTCCAGCAGGATGCGCGCGCCCTTCAGTGCACCCGCGAAGCGGAGAGAGGCCTTGCCGGCGACGGCCTTCGCGCCGAGCGCACGAAACCCGTCGAAATGCGTGTCGAGCCGGCGGTGGCCGATTGCGTCACCGCCGGGAGGCGGCAGCGAGGCTCGGCCGAGACGCGCGAGAAGAGGTCCTGCGAAGAGGAAACTTGCGCGGATCTTCGCCGCGAGCTCCGCCGTGACCGCGGCGGACTTGAGACGGCGCGCCGTAATCGTGACCGCGGCGCCTTTCCGATCCCTGACGACCTCCGCGCCGAAGCTTTCGGCCGCCTCCAGCATCGAGGCGACGTCTTCGATGTCCGGCAGGTTCGTGACCGTGACCGGCTCGTCGGCGAGGAGCGCGGCGGCAATCATCGGCAACGCCGCGTTCTTGTTTCCAGAGACGCGATGCGTCCCCGAAACCGGCTTCCCTCCTTCGATGATCAGCTTGCTCACCTCATCCGCTCCTCAATCAGATGCGAAACCGCCCCAGTCAAGAATTCACGTCTGTTCATGACCCCTATTTTACCAAAAAAGAGGGCCACGGCAAAGTGCCGCAGCCTTCTTTTTCGAACCTGAGCAGAGGCTCAGTTGAGCTCCATGCGTCCGCGACGCGAACGGTTGCGGATGCGAGCGCGCTGGGATTTCTTGCGCGCCTTGACGCAGGGCTTCTCGAAGTAGCGGTCGTCGCGGAGCTTCTTGATGAGGCCCTCGCGATCGAGAACCTTCTTCATCCGCTTCAGGCCGCGCTCAACGGTCTCGCCCTTCTTGAGCTTGAGGACAATAGCCATTATTTCACCTCCTTCGCCGGCTCTTCCTTCTTCTCCTCGGCCGGCGCGGCGACTTCCGCCGCGCAGACATACTGGAGGATGCACATCTCGGCCGCGTCGCCCTTGCGGGCGCCGAGCTTGATGATGCGGGTGTAGCCGCCCTTGCGATCCTTCATCGCCGGGGCGATCTTATCGAAGAGCTTCTGGACGGCCTTGGGGTCGAGGAGACGCGAGGCGGCGAGACGACGGGCCGCGAGATCGCCCTTCTTGGCGATCGTCACGATCTTGTCCGCGTCCTTGCGGGCTTCCTTGGCCTTCGGCAAAGTCGTCTTGATCGACTCCGCGAGAATGAGGTTGGTGACCAGGCTCTTCATGAGCATCTGACGATGCTCCCTCGAGCGGCCGAACTTCTTCATGACTCTCTGATGACGCATGATGACACTTCCTTATTGCTTCTTCTCGAGAAGGTCCGCGTCGAACTTGTATCCGAGCGACAGGCCCAGCGACACGAGCTTCTCCTTGATTTCAGTGAGCGACTTCTTGCCGAAGTTGCGGTATTTGAGCATGTCGGCCTCGGTCTTCTGCGCGAGCTCGCCGACCGTGGCAATGTTCGCGTTGTTGAGGCAGTTCGCCGCGCGGACCGAAAGCTCGATCTCGTTGACGGACATGTTGAGCAGCTTCTTGAGACGCTCGCGCTCCTCGGCATCCTTCTTGTTCGAATCCTCGAACTCGAGGCTCTCGGGACCGTCGTAGTCGACGAACACGTCGAGGTGCTTGCGCAGGACCGCACCGGCGGTCTTCAGCGCCTCCTCGGGCTCGATGCGGCCGTCGGTCCAGATGTCAAGAACGAGCTTCTCGTAGTCGGTGCGCTGACCGAGACGAGGAAGTTGACGCGCGTGACGGGCGAGAAGATCGAGTCGATGGCGATCTTGCCGATCTCCTGGTCGGGCTTCTTGTTGCCGTCGGCGAGGCAGAACCCGCGGCCGGTGCGGACGTCGCACTCCATGTCGAGCGTGCCGTCCATGTCGAGCGTGCAGATCACCTGCTTCGGATTGAGGACCTCAATCGAGTTGTCCTTCGCGAAGTCGCCCGCCGTCACCGTGCAGGGCCCCTTGGCCTTGAGCGTGACAGTCTGCGGTTCGCGGCTGAAGGTCTTCACGAGAACGCGCTTCAGGTTGAGGATGATGTCCGTGACATCTTCCGCGCAGCCCTTGATCGTCGAAAACTCGTGGCTCACCCCTTTAATCTTGACGGACGAGATCGCCGCTCCCTCAATCGAGCTCAGAAGAACTCGACGAAGGGAGTTGCCGATCGTCCGCGCATAGCCGATTTCGAACGGTTCCGCGACAAAACGGGTGTATGTCGCAGTCTTGCCCTCGTCCAGAACCTGGACGTTGTGCGGCATCTCGAAACGGCTCATACGGATAGGCATAGATTACCTCCCAATAAAGGTGAATGTGAAGACGCGGATTAGCGCGAATAAAGTTCGACAATGGCCTGCTCGTCGACGATCGGCGCAATCTGCTCGCGCGTCGGGACGGCCAGGACCTCGGCCTTGAGATTGGCACGGTCGAAGTTCATCCACACCGGCAGCTGCGCGCCCGTGGCAGCCTCGACCGAACGGTTCGCGGCCTCCTTGGACTTCGCGGCGTCCTTGACGGCAACCGTGTCTCCGACCCGGAGAACGTGCGAGGGAATCGCCGCCTTGCGGTCGTTGACGAGGATGTGGCCGTGAAGGACGAACTGACGCGCGGCGCGACGGCTCGGCGCAAGACCGAGACGGTACACGATGTTGTCAAGACGCATCTCCAGCATCTGCAGCAGGTTCTCGCCCGTGACGCCTTCCTTGCGGAGGGCCTCCTCGAAGAAGCGATGGAACTGCAGCTCGCCCATGCCGTACTGACGGCGAAGCGACTGCTTCTGACGAAGCTGGCTGCCGTATTCGGACATCTTCTTGGCGCGACGAGCGACATGCATACCGGGAGCTCCGGTACCCTGCTCAATCGGGCACTTGGCCATATAGCAACGCGCGCCCTTGAGGAAGAGCTTCTGCCCTTCGCGGCGGCACTGACGACAAACGGGACCAGTATAACGACCCATGATTAGACCCTCCTGCGCTTACGAGCGCGGCAACCATTGTGCGGAACCGGCGTGGTGTCGGTGATCTGCGTGACGCGAATGCCCGCGGCCTGGATGGCACGGACCGCGCTCTCACGGCCGGCGCCGGCGCCCTGCATGCGGACTTCGCACTCGTGCATGCCCTTGGCGACCGCAACGCGCGCCGCATCCTGCGCGACCATCGTCGCGGCGAACGCCGTGGACTTGCGGGAACCCTTGAAGCCCGCCTTGCCAGCGGAGCTCCAGCTGATCACACCACCGCGGGCGTCGGCAATCGAAACCTGGGTGTTGTTGAACGTCGAACGGATGAACGCGATGCCCGCGGGAATCGACTTCCCGGACTTCTTCGCCTTCTCGACGACGGCCTCGCCTTCCGCAGGAGCGGCGGCAACGGCTCCGGGCGCCGCGACGGGCGCCTCTTCCTTCTTGATTTCTTCGCTCATTGTCAAGTTCTCCAATTAGCGACCGGCCTGCTTCGGCATCGCAATCGACACGCGCTTGCCGCCCTTGCGGGTGCGAGCATTCGTCTTCGTGCGCTGACCGCGCACCGGCAGACCCTTCTTATGGCGGAGACCGCGATAAGAACCGATCTGAATGAGACGACGGATGTTCTGGGACACCTCGCGGCGGAGGTCGCCCTCAACGCGGAAATGGTCCTGAATGTACGTCGTGATCGCGTGGATCTCGTCTTGCGTGACGTCGTCCGCCTTCTTCATCGGATCGACTTTCGTGGCCGCCAAAACGTCATCAGCGCGCTTTGGCCCGATACCGTGGATATAACGGAGCGCGAAGCGAATATGCTTCTTCCCCGGAATGTCCACACCCATCATTCTAGGCATAGTATTCTTTTACCTTTCTTAACCCTGACACTGCTTATGGCGCGGGTTTGTGCAGATCACGCGCACCACGCCCTTGCGGCGAATGATGCGGCAGTTCTCGCAGATGCGACGAACGGAACTACGTACTTTCATTAGTGTTTTACTCTCTTAGAGTGGTCGAATGAATGCATAGTATATCAAAACTATGCGTTATCGCGCAAGGGGGTATTTTTTCACGCCACGCGGCGGGCGGCGGACATCGAAAGTGTAACTGCGATAAGGACGCAAACTGCGCCTAAAAGCAGGAAAAACGCAAAGTGTTCATTCCAGCGGTTATAGATGTCCGCGTCAATCTCAGTCGTCTCAAGCTGGTCGATCTCCTTCAAGGCCTCCTCGAGCGAATCGCGGTCGTTCACCGGGAAGTAGGTGCCGCCCGTCGTCTTGGCGATGGACCGGAGCTGTTTCTCGTCAAAGGTCATGTCGGCGTACTGGATCGTCGTGCGACCGAAGAAGTCCCGCCCGAAGATCGGCGTACGGCGCGCCCGCGTACCGACGCCGATCGCATAGACCTTGACGCCCATCTTCGCCGCCGCAGCAGCAGCTTCGTCCGGCTCCACCGCGCCCGTGTTGCTCACGCCGTCCGAAAGGAGAATCGCGATCTTCGTCTTCGGCTTCGCGTCCTTGAGGCGCGCCAGCGCCGTCGCAAGTCCGTCGCCGATTGCCGTCATCTGCTCGTCGCGCGCGATGGCCTGTCCCTGCGCGTCCACCGCAATCGAGGGGATCTCCACGCCCTTGAGGACGTTAAGAAGCGCCTCATGGTCGGCCGTGAGCGGCGAACGCGTCGCCGCATAGCCGCCAAAGGTGACAAGGCCAATCAGATCGTCCGGACGCTGCTCGACGAATTGCGCAAAAAGCTTCTTCACAATCGCCAGGCGCGTCGTCTCGCGCGAGAACCGCTCTCCTTTCGGCGTCAGGTCCAAGGCGTCCATCGAGCCAGACACGTCCACAGTCATCGCAATCGCAATCGCGTCGACCGACTTCTTCTCGTGCGCAAGCGATGTCCGCGGACGCGCCGCCGCGACCACCAGCAGAGCCAGCCCCGCCAGCAGGACGAATGGCGTCAGCGCCGCAACCTGCGCCCGCCAGCCCGCAGCCTTCGCCGGCAGCCGGCCGACCGCCGAAAAGCGAATCCCCGAACGGCGTCCGCGCCTCAGGAGCCGCCACGCCGCGAACGCGACGGGCAGCAGCAACAAGAGCATCAGGGGATCCGCGAAGCTCATGCCCGCCCCCTTTCGTCTTCCGTCTTCCGTCTTCCGTCCTCAACGCCCGCATCGCTCTTCAAGTACCCTCTCGCCGAGTCGGTCGCCTCGTCGGCCATCTCCGGCGTCGCCTCGACGCCCGCGAACTTCACCAGATCCGCCGATTCGAGGAACTTACGGAGCGAAAGGACATTAGACGCAAGACCCGAGCCCCGAGAGGTGTCGTCTGCAACTTCGCGCAAAAACTCCTCAGTTGTCAAATGCGGCGCCTTGATGCCGTACTTGCGCTGGACGTAGCGCCGGACGACCATCGTGAGCTCGACGTAGAAGTCCTTGTAGCGTCCGCGCCCGGGAAGGCCCTTCTTGATAAGGCGGTCAAGCTCGACCCACGCGCGCTCGATCGGACTCATCCGGTGCTCTTTCAGACGCCGGGCGAGGTAGCGGACTAGCCAAACTAGAGCAGCTAGAATTACTAGAACCGATAGAACCACCAGCGCCACCCAGCCGACGAGCTTCCAGCTCAGCGGCGGCAGATCTTTCTGCGGATCCGCCTCCATCGCGCCTGTCACCGGCTTGCGCGCTGCGGGATTCTCGAAGTAGATGGGGCCTCCGATGAACGAGAACTTGCCTTCGTCCGACTGGGACTTCCAGATCATCGGCGAACCCTTCACGACGAACGGCTTGATCTTGTAGACCTCCGCGCACGGCTCGGGAACGAGCCGCCAGTTCGTCACGTGCACCGTCGAGCCATCCTTTTCCTTGTGCGGCTCCTCGGCAAAGTCCTCGACGAGCGAGAATCCGACCGTGCGGTCGCGCAAGTCCGGCATCTCCGCCTTCCGGTCATGCGGCGTCCTCAGCTCCATCCGCAGGAAAACGCTCTTCGCCGGATCGATGACCTTCGTCTCAGACTCGACCCTGAGCCCGATTCCAAATTGGGAAGTTTCAAAAAGAACGGCAGCTAGAAGAAAATTAATCATCGGGTCTTCAGGACTTTAGACTTTAGACGAGAGACGTTATGGATCATCTGATTCACCTTTTCCGCGCTCTGCGTTTAAAGAGCGCCCTCACCTCGTCGATGTACGGACGATCCGTCGCAATCGTCAGCGTGTCGATTCCCGTCTTGAGGAGAAAGCGCTTCAGCGCCTCGTTCTCCTCGGACGCCTTCGCGGCAAAGCGCTTGCGGACCGCCGCACTCGAGGTGTCAACGAGCACGAGCTCGCCCGTCTCCGGATCCTCCAGCTCGACAAGCCCGACGTCCGGCAGCTCCCGCTCGGCGGGATCGCCGACCGGCACGCAGACCATGTCATGATGTCGCGCTGTGGCACGAAGCAGTTTCTCAAACTGAAGCGGAAAGGATTCCGCTTCTCCTCTCTTGGAAACCGCGCGTGACTCCAGAAAATCCGAGACCAGAAACACGACCGCGCGGCGCTTCTGCACGCCGTTCAGGAACTTGAGCGCCGCGGCGATATCGGTTCCGCCCGTCGCAGAATCCTCCGCCGCCAGCACCTCGCGCACGAGGCGCATCACGCTGTCGCGTCCCTTCCGCGGCGGAATGTACTTGACGATCTGATCCGAAAAGAGGATGAGTCCGATCTTGTCCTGGTTGCGGATCGCCGTGAGCGCCAGAAGCGCCGTCACCTCCGCGGCAAGCTCCATCTTCGAGCGCCGCACGGACCCGTATCCCTGCGAGCCGGAAACATCCACCAGAAAAAGAATCGTGAGCTCGCGCTCCTCGCTGAAGCGCTTGATGTAGGGAAGCCCCGTCTTCGCCGTCACATTCCAGTCGATCGTGCGAACATCGTCCCCCGGCGTATACGGCCTCACTTCGTCGAACTCGACGCCCTGGCCCTTGAACGTGGAGTGATAGTCGCCCGAGAGCTGGTCGTCGATCAGCTTGTTGGTGAGGATCCGAATCTTCCCCACCTTCGCCATCAATTCTTTGACGTCAGTCATTCGGGGTTCGGGGTTTG
>CADAKF010000047.1:0-539 GCA_902788415.1 uncultured bacterium | reverse complement strand
TTGGGGTTTGGGGTTCGTGATTCGTGCCTTCAGTTTAGCAGACAAAGAATTCAACATCCGGCCAACATGATCGATCTTATCCCTGATTTCTTTTGAAATGATTACGTAGCCAATCGATTCCGCCAACTCAAGCTGCGTCTCCAGCTCGAAGAGAGAGCCCCTCGACATGGCCAAGAAATGAAGATAGTCTTTCGTTGAATCGCGTCCGAATCCCTCTGCAATATTCGAAACAACGGACACCGCTGAGCGGCGGATCTGATCACAAAGCGCATATCGCTCTTCAAGCGGAAAAGACTTGAGAATCTCATAGACATCACGCGTCAGCGCCATGCCCACCTGCCATACTTCAAGCTCTCTAAAACTTTTCATTCCTCTCACAAATCTCGAACCTCGAACCCCGAATCCCGAACCCCGAATCCCGAACCCCGAATCACGAACCCCGAATCACGGCACCGGGACTTCAGCAAGAATCTTGTCGATGACCTTGTCGGACGTGATGTTCTCGGCCTCCGCCTCGTAGGTGAGGAGAATGCGGTGAC
>CADAKF010000046.1 GCA_902788415.1 uncultured bacterium | reverse complement strand
CGGGCAGACGTTCGCGCACGCGCCGTAGCCGAGGCAGCCGTACGTGCAGCCCTTGTCGCCGCCCGCAGTCGCCGCCGCGACCGCGCAGTCGCAGATGCCGTTGTAGTCGCCGACGCGAATCGCCTCGGAGCGCGTGCCGCAGCACTTGACGAGCGCGACGCGCTTCTCCGTCGCCGTCGCCGCGATACCGAGGATCTTCGCGATCTCCGCCGCCGCCGCATCGCCGCCCGCCGCGCACGCGCCGTTCGGCGCCGTTCCCGCGACGAGCGCACGCGCGTAGCCGTCGCAGCCCGCGAAACCGCAGCCGCCGCAGTTCGCGCCCGGCAAGGCCGCCGTGACCATGCCGATGCGCGGATCTTCCGAAACGCTCAGGTACTTGTCGGCGATGGCGAGCGCCACGGCCGCCACGAGTCCAACGCCTGCGATAATGAGAATTGCAATTACCATTCGTTATTTACTCCTTAAGGTCTTCCGTCTCTCGTCTAAAGTCCTTCCAAAGGACTTTAGACCAAAGACTTGAGACTCTAATACGGCAACTTCACCAACCCCGAAAAGCCCATGAACGCTAGGCTCAGCAACCCGCCCGTCACGAGCGCGATCGCGATGCCGCGGAACGAGCGCGGCGGATCCGCGTGCGCGAGCTTCTCGCGGATGCCGGAGAAGATGACGAGCGCAAAGCCGAAGCCGACCGCCGCGGCGAACGAGAAGAACACGCTCTCGAAGAACGGCGTCCCCTGCTTGTAGTTGATCTCCGCGACGCCCAACACCGCGCAGTTCGTGGTGATGAGCGGCAGGAAGATACCGAGCGCGGCGTGGAGCGGCGGCAGGAAACGCTTCATCGCGATGTCGATGAACTGCACAAGCGCCGCGATCACGAGAATAAACGCGAGCGTGTGGATGTAGCCGAGGCCGTTCGGCTGCAACAGCCAGTGGTCGAGACACCACGTCACCGCTGCCGCGACCGTCATCACGAAGACGACGGCGCCGGACATCCCGAGCGCGGTCTCCGTCTTCTTCGAGACCCCCAAAAACGGACAACAACCGAGGAAGCGGCTGAGAACGAAATTGTTCACCAGCACCGCGCCGACAAGGATCATCAGGTAGTAGCTCATATCAGTTTAACTCTTTCCTCTTTCAATCTTTTCGTCTTTCAGTCTTTTCGTCTCTCCGCTAAAGTCTCCCGTCTTCCGTCTAAAGTTCTCCCTCACGCCTTGTCATATTATCTGAAATTCCCCTTCCCCGTGTCAAGGGAATCAAGGTCGATTTCCCCCTCGAAAACCCTCGCCACCGGACCCGTCAGGGTGACGTCGCGGAAGGCCTTGCCGTCGAATTCGCCGCCGATGACAAGTTCATAGCCCTTCGCCGTATGGACCGCCACCGGAAACGCCATCCCGTGCTGGGCGACGCCGACGAGCGCCGCGGCGACGGATCCCGTCCCGCACGCGCCGGTCTCCGCCTCGACGCCGCGCTCGTAGGTGCGGATGTCGGCGTCGTGCGGCGCGCGGTACGTGACGAAGTCGACGTTCGTCCCGTCCGGCGCGAATTCGTCCGAATAGCGGATGCGGCGCCCCTCGCCCGCGACGTCGGCCCTCGCGAGGTCGTCGACCGGAACAATGCAGTGCGGCACGCCGCTGTTGACGAAATTCTCGCGCAAGTCCTTCGGATCGGTCATCCAGACCTTCACGAGCTGAGCGGTCAAGCGGTTGAGCGGTTGAGCGGCTGGGGGGCGGATGATCTCGGCGGAAACGTCGCCGGCCAGCGTCTCGAAGCGCATCCGGTCCGCCTTCGCCGCGCCGATCTCCCGCGCGAACGCCGCGACGCACCGCGCGCCATTGCCGCACATCTCGGCCTCAGATCCGTCCGGATTGAAGAACTTCATCCGGAAGTCCAGCCGGTCCGACTTCTGCACAAGGATGATCCCCTCGCAGCCGACGCCCGTCCCGCGCGCGCCGATCGCCGCTAGGACTTCGCGCACGACAGGGAACGTCCCCTCCCGGTCGTCAACCAGGACGAAGTCGTTCCCGGCGCCGTGCATCTTGAGAAAGCGGACCCTCATCAGTAGATCCCCCAGAACGACGGCAGGTCGCGGATCAGCACCTCGTCTCCGGCCTTCATCCGGATGAGGTCGGCGAGGATCCTGTACGCCTCCTGGAGGACGACGTCGTTCTCCTTCGGCGCGTTGCGCTTGCGGCGGCGCTTCTTCGCCGCGGTCTCCTCGTCGTCGTCCTCGTTCTCCTCGTCGTCGAGCTCCCGGAGCTCGCGGTCGGCCTTCATCTGCGCGAGACGCGCGCCGTATTCGAGCGACACGTCCTTGCGCTCGGAGATCTCCTTCATGCCGGCCACGTTCGCGAGATGCTTCTTGAACTTCGGGTCGTCCGCCGTGCGGACGGACGAGCGCTCGGCGAGCGCCTTCGCGTAGCGGTGCATGTCCCACGACAGCGCGTAGTCGGCGGGGTTGATCTTGCTGAACGGCAGCGCGTAGGTGAGCTTGTCCTCGCCGATGTCGAGCGAATCCAGGAGCGAAGGCAGGTGGACGTCCGCCGCGACGCCCTCGACCTGCGTGGAGCGTCCGTTGACCCGGTAGAAGCGCGCGGTCGTCACCTTGATGGACCCATACTTCTCGGGCCCCATGCCCATCACGGTCTGCACCGTGCCCTTGCCGTGCGTGCGGCTGTCGCCGATGACGACGGCCCGTCCCGTGTCCTGCAGGTGTCCGGCGACGATCTCCGAGGCCGAGGCGCTCGCGCGGTCCGTGAGGACGACCATCGGCTTCTTGAAGGCGACGGGGTTCCCCGGGGGAATCGGCAGGCAGCCGACGCCGCGCAGGTCACGGATCTGCACGACCGGTCCAAACTGGACGAACAGGGCCGACAGCCGCACGGCCTCGGCGAGTGAACCGCCGCCGTCGCCGCGCAGGTCGAGAACGAGGCCCTCGGCGCCCTGCGCGTTGAAGTCCGCCAGGTACTTCGCCACGTCCATCGCGCAGCTGCGGAACTCGGGATCGTTCGGACGCTTGTCCATCGTGCCGTAGAACCCCGGCAGGTAGACGTAGCCGACCTTGTTCGTGACGCCCGCAAGCGAGACGCGCTCGACATGTCCCGTCGCCGCCTGATCCTCGAGCTTGATCTCGTCGCGCACGAGGTCGATGCGCTTCTTCGTCGCGCCGCTCGGATCGGACCGCGGCACAATCTCGAGGATGACCTTCGTGCCCTTCTTGCCGCGGATCTTCGTAATCGTCTTCTTCATCGGCTGCCACATGACGTCCTCCATCACTCCGCCGTCCTGCTGCACGCCGACAATCTTGTCGCCCTCCTTGATGCGCCCGTCCCGCTCACAAGGGCTGCCCGGCATAATCTCGACAATCTTGAGCGCGCCCTCGTCCGCCGAGAGCACCGCGCCGATGCCGCAGAGAGTGAGGCTCATCTCCATGTCGAAGTCCTCCTTCGACGCCGGCGACATGTAGTCGGTGTGCGGATCGTACGCGCGGCACACGGCCGAGAGATAGTGCTGCAGGACCGCCTCCTCGTCCGGCTCCGTGAGCACCGTCATGTACTGCCGATAGTTCTTTGTAATGTCCGTGACAACGTCGAGCGCGTTGGTGGACTTATCCAGCTCGTGGTTCGCCTTCCGGATCAGCACCTCGTTCTTGAGGCGCTTGCGCCAGTGCTCCTCGGCATCCGCCACGGTCTCCGGCCACGGCGCGTCCTTGCGACGGATGCGGTAGGTCTCGTTCGTCGAGAAGTCCCACTCCGCCTTCGCCAGGAGGTTCGTCGCAAAGTCGACGCGCTCCCGCAGCCGCCGCACGTAGAGGTTGTAGACGTCATAGCCGAAGCTCACGTCGCCCGCACGGATCTCGTCGTCCAGCGTCTTCTCGTGCGCCGCGAAGCGGTCAAGATCGGACTGCAGGAAGACCGAATGATCGTAGTCGTAGAACGTCACGAGGTTCGTCCACGCCCGCTGCGAGATCTCGTCGTTCAGCGCCTGCTGGAGGACGTGGTACTTCGGCAGCGAATCTCCGAGCCGCTGCGCGATCTTCCCGTAGTAGTTCCGTGGCGCCACTGCCGCAGACGCGGCAAGGACGGAAGACATTAGACACAAGACAATAGCAGATTTTCTCATAACTTTAAGACCTCTAACCCTCTAAACCTCCAAACCTCCAAACCTCCAAACCTCTAACCCTCTAAACCTCCAAACCTCTAAACCTCCAAACCTCCAACCCTCTCACCCCCTGCTCTCCATCAAACCGATAAGCCGCTCCAGTTCCGCCGGGGGAATCACGACCCGGTCGGTATCAAAGCTCGTCTTGATCTCGTCCGAGTTGATGACGACCGTGCCGTTCAGCACGGCGCGGTGCGATACGAAGGAATCCGAGGCAAACGCCAGGACCGGCGTCACGACGCCGTCCCATCCCGCTTCCATGAGCGCGCCCTTCACGAGCGCCGCCTCGCGCGCCACCTGCGCCGTCGGCGAGCGGTCGGGCAGCTGTCCGTCTACGAGCACGTGTCCATCCTCGACCGTGACGCGTCCCTGCCAGAACTTCGTCTCGACGGCGAAGACGCCGCAGGGACCCGCCACGACGTGGTCGATGTGGTTCCGTCCGACGACGAAGTCATTGAAGACATGATAGGCGTCCGGCAGCGTCCCGAGGATGCCGGACACCTTCTCCTCGCCGCGCGCGCCCTTGAAGAAGCTCTCGACGCGCTTCAAGCCCGCCAAGAGCGCGACGATCGTCGCCACGAGCGCCGCCACCAGAAGCGCCGCGCCCGCAAGCGGCGACAGGAAGAAGAGCGCGATCGACGCGCCCGCGGCGAACACGCTCAGGAAGAGCGGCCAAAGCCCGACGACCGTGCCCTTGACGCGCGCCCATTCACCCGGAATCCCATGTATCTTTGCCATATGAAGAAAGCTATTAGCTGTTAGCGGTTAGCGATTAGCGGTTAGTTTGAAAAGTCGAGCGACGATGGAGTCGACGTCGAAGCCGCAGCGCTTCTCGAGCTCGGCGACGGACCCGTGCGGTAGGAACGCGTCCGGCCAGCCGAACTTGACGTCCGCCCCGATCGCCTCGCCGAAGCCGCCCGCAACCGCCCCGTTCTCGATCGAGACGATCTTCATCCCCGCCGCCCGCTGCGTCGCCAGCAGCTCCGCGTCAAACGGCTTCAGGTAACGGGCGAACGTCACCTCCGTGCCGGGAACCTTCGCGGCAACGGCATACGCCTTCTCAAGCTGGTCGCCAGTGGCCCAGATGGAATACCGCCCTTGCGTCTCCCGTCTTATGTCTAAAGTCCTTTTCTCCGCGTCAGCACAATCAGGACATTGATACATCCGCTGTTCACCTTCGCCTCTCACCTTCACCTCCCTCGGGGCTTCGCCCCGCGGGTAGCGAATCACCGTCGGACCATTCCGCTTCAGCGCCTCGGCAAGGAGCGCCTTCAGGTCCTCCGCATCCTTCGGCTGGCAGATCGTCAGGTTCGGCAAGGTCCGCAGCATCGCGATGTCGTAGAGCCCCTGATGCGTGACGCCATCCGCCCCGACCGCGCCCGCGCGGTCCACGCAGAAGACGACCGGAAGGTTCGAGATGCAGACATCGTGCATCACCTGGTCGATCGCACGCTGGAGGAACGTCGAGTAGACTGCGACGACGGGACGCCGCCCGCCCGCCGCAAGTCCCGCCGCGAACGCGACCATGTGCCCTTCGGCGATACCGACGTCGAGAAACCTATTCGAAAAGATCTTCGCGAACTTGGCAAGTCCCGTCCCATCCTTCATGCCCGCCGTCAGCGCCACGATCCGCTCGTCCTTCAGCGCCGCCTCGCAAATCGCCTCGCCGAAGCAATCAGACCAGGACAAATTCCGCACGTGCTCGGATGCTCCGATGCTCCGATGTTCCGATGACATGCCGTCGTTCACGGAGTTGAAGCCGGCAGCAACCCCATGGAACCTCGTCGGATCCTTCTCCGCCGGACCAAAGCCCTTGCCCTTCTTCGTGACGACGTGCACGAGCACGCTGCGCTTGTACTCCTTCGCAACCGTCAGCGCCGCCTTGAGCTGCGCGAGGTTGTGTCCGTCGACCGGACCCACGTAGCGAAGCCCGAACTGCTCGAAGTAGGCGTTCCCGAGGAACCAGCTCTTGATGCAGCTTTCAATCTTGTGGTAGACGCCGCGGAGGAACGTCAGCTTCATCCGATGTCCGGCGTTCTCCGCCGCAGTCTTCACGCGGTTGTAGCGCACGTTCGTGATGAGGCGACCCAGCATCTTCGCAAGCGAGCCGGCGGGATGCGAAATGCTCATCTCGTTGTCGTTGAGGACCACGATCAGCTTCCTTGTCGACGCCGTGAGGTTGTTGAGCGCCTCGAAGCTTGTCCCGTTCACGAGCGCCCCGTCGCCGACGACCGCGATCACCTGTTCGTCCGTCCCCCGCGCATCCCGCGCCGCGGCAAGTCCCGCCGCGACCGAGATTGAGACGCCCGCGTGCCCAGCGACCGCCGCGTCCGCGGCGCTTTCGGCCGGATTCGGAAACGGCGAGAGACCGTCCAGCTTGCGCAGCGTGTCAAAGGACTTCCCGCCGCGGCTCGCCTCGGTGAGGATCTTCCACGCGTACGCCTGGTGGCCGACGTCCCACACGACGCGATCCCTGAACGGATCGAACGTCTCCGCGAGCGCCAGCGCGATCTCCACCGCGCCAAGGGACGACGAGAGGTGCCCGCCGTTTTGTCCAACGACGTCCAGTATTCTCTCTCTGATCTCCTGCGGTGTCATTTGCGTTTCAAGATGAGGAGCGGCGTCGCATTCTGTCCGAACGCCTCTTCGCGTCCGACCAGCTCGAAGTTCTTCTTGAGGAAGGCCCAGTAGTCCATCTGCTGCACGACCGGACGCTCGTCGCACTTCGGCGGACAGATTGCGAACGAATAGCCCGAGAGCGCGGCGACCGCGCACTCGTCCGGCGCAGTCTCCGTCAGCATCTTCTGCCATTCCGCGTCCGTCAGCATCGCGAACGGCCCCATCTCCAGTCCCCGCGGCACGGTGCGGTCCATCTCGATCGCGAGATAGAGGTCCTGCGTGAAGATCGTCTTGCCGTCCGGATCCAGCGCCTCAATGCGCTTCGCCACGTCCCGCAGCTGCGCAAGCTCGCACTTCTCCTTCTTCAGCGACCAGAACCGGTCCTGCCCGTTCGTCATCCACTTCTCCAGCAAAGGCGAGCCAAATGAATTCGCAAAGCACAATCCCAAAACAAGAAGAACCATCCACACTTGCTCGGATGCTCCGATGCTCCGATGCTCCGATGTCATGCCGAAGCTCACGAAGTTCACGGCGGCATAAACAGCCAACACCCCCATGACCGGCACCTGGTAGTCCTCGTACGGAAACGGCGCGAGCATCTGAACCGCAAACACGGCAAAGAAACCCCAAAGAAGGATAGCCGAAGTCGAAGTCCCAAGTCGAACAGTAGAATCTGCACTCCTTTGTTCGACTTCGACTCTCGACTTCGACTTGATTAACCCTACACCCCCCAGCCCCAGCACGATGAACACCGGCAGATACCACCTCACGAGCCGACTCACCGACCCGACCGTCCAAACCAAATCAAACCCGCCGCGCGCGGCGTGATACTGCTGCGCCGCGAGAAGCCCTTCGCGCGCCCCTGCGTCGCACAGGAACGGACCGTAGACAAGCGCCAGCGCCCCGAAGCAGCCGAGGAAGAATCCGAACAAGGCCCGCCAGCGCCTGGACAGCAGAAGTCCGAATCCGACGACCGGCAGGATCGCGCCCAGGGAGATGCGCGTTCCCGCGGCAAACGTGAAGAGGATTCCGGCACCCAGCGCACAGAAGACCGAATCAAACGTCGCCAAGAAGAATCCGGCGAGGACAAACAGCGACGCAAGCGCGTAGGTCTTCGGGATGGCAACGTAATACAGGTGATACAGGTTGCATCCGAGCAGAAACAGGACGATCAGTCCGGCCGCGCCCTTCTGTCCGTCCGGCGCGAGCCGCCTCGCCAGCCCCATTGCCAGCACTATGCCGAGGACGCCGAGCCCAAGCGTGAAGACGCGCGCGCCGAGAAGCCCCCACGTCTTCCAGATTCCCGCAAACGCCGAATAGACCCACGGCATCACCGGCCCCTGCGTGAAGAAAAAATCGCGGTACGGAACTTGCCCCTCCGCGACCATATTCGCGGCATAAAGGTACCAGCCCTCGTCCTGATTGAGACCACCCATCCACACCGCCGCCGCACCCAGCACGACGAACGCAAACACCGCTAAAGCCCAATATATCTTCATACTTTTCACTTGTTCAACATCTAAACCTCCAAACCTCCAAACCTCTAAACCTCTAAACCTCCAAACCTCTCACCTCCCCACCTCCAAACACGGATTCGCATCGAGCGTCATCGCGTCCTCGACGTGGTTACGCCGATAGTAGGCGAGACCCGCGATCATCGCACCGTTGTCTCCCGTATACTTCGGCTTCGCCATGAGAAGCGACACGCCCGCGTCCCGTGCGACGTCCGCAAGGACGGCGCGAATCCTCGAGTTAAGCGAAACGCCGCCGCCCAAGATGAACGACTTGTACTTCTTGCGCTTCAAGGCCACGCGCGTCCGGTCCGCAACCGCCTGCACAATCGCCTCCTGATAGGACGCGACAATCCGCGGCAAATCGGCTTCCGTCGGCTTCTCCTTCTGCACGTACCTGAGGAGCGCGGTCTTCAGTCCCGAGAACGACACGCACAGCTCGGCAGGCAGCCCCGCGAGCGCCGTCACGCCATCCCTCGGCCGCCCTTTTGGAAACGGGATGAACAAGTCTGAACTTCCACTGTCGACCTCCGACCTCGACCTCGTTTCCGCCATCCAGGCGGAAGCCATCCTGTCGATCTTCAAGCCGCCCGGATAGCCAAGCCCGAGAAGCTTCGCCGCCTTGTCGAACGCCTCGCCGGCCGCGTCGTCGAGCGTCTCGCCGATGACTTCGTACGCGCCGTACTCGGGCATGTCGACCCACATCGTGTTCCCGCCGCTGATCGCCAGCCCGAGGGCCGGTGCGACGTCCTCAGGTCTTCCGTCTCCCGTCTTAAGTCTTCTCTCGTCCCCCGCATCGTACAGGAACGGCGAGTGAAGATGGGCTTCGATGTGGTTGATGCCGATTAGCGGGACTCCGAGCGCCTTGGCGAGGCCCTTCGCGGCGTTGAGTCCGACAATGAGCGCAGGCGAAAGCCCCGGCCCGTACGTCACGGCAACCGCGTCAATCCGTCCCTCCTCTTGCTGTCGTACGCTTGCTGTCCGGAACTGCGCGATCGCCTCGCCGACGACTTGCGAGATCTTCTCGATATGAGCTCGGCTCGCGATTTCGGGGACGACGCCGCCATAGGGCTGGTGCAGCGGAATCTGGGTGTAGACGACATTAGACAGGACCTCACATCCGTCCTTCACCACGGCCGCCGCAGTCTCATCGCAACTCGTCTCTATTCCCAGAATATTCATCCCACTAACAACTAACAGCTAATCTCACCAAAACTTCCACCAGGGATTTGTCTTCGGCTTGATGCCGCCCTCCTTGTAGAGTTCGCGCACGCGGGCCGTGCCGGCCGTCTCGGGATCGCGCACGGCTTCGCGCATCCGGAAGACGAGTTCGTTCGGCAGGGACCAGAATTCGCTACGCACGAACTGATCCTGGTTGAGGCGGTGAAGGACGATGATCTCGCCGCGCGGCAGGATGCTGATCGACGGAGCCTCCAGACGGAGAATCGGCCCGAGGTCCCGAGTTTCCCACACGCGGCCGGAGCCGCCCACGTCCCGCGCCGTCAGAAAGACGTGCTCGGCGTGATTGCGGTTCCAGTAGACGACGGAGAACTCGCGCTGGAGCCCCTTTCGGGTTGCGAACAGCTGCGTTGCGCCGACGAGATGGATTCCGTCCACGACGTCAAACGCGCGCATCGTTCCCTCGTAGCGGACGCCTCCGTGGACGAGTACGGGCTTGGCGAGATAGCGGCTCGGTTCGCGAAGGCCGTAGTGGTCGCCGAGGAACGTCTCGAGCTTTTGGCCCTCGCTGGAGTCCACGCGGAACTGTGCGACGAACGGATGGTCGGACGTCCGCGTCAGCTGGCTGCCGTCGCTTGCGCGGAACACTTCGATGAAGAAGCTGTCCTCCGAGTTGGAGTAGCCGACCGAGACCTTCTCCGGAGACGAATTCGCGATGTCGACGACGCCGCGAATGCGCTCGCCGACGACGAAGTCGGATCCGTCCAGCTTCAGGCCGACCTTGATCTCCGCCGTCGCCCCCCAGGCCGAGGCCCCGACTAAGAACAAAAGACAAACACCTAAAAATTTTTTCATACCTCTAAACCTCCAAACCTCCAAACCTCCAAACCTCTAAACCTCCAAACCTCTAAACCTCTATCTCCAATCCATCATACGCCGGCTCCACGCCCTTCGGCAGCTTCTTCAGCCATTCCTCGTGCGTGAAGTCGTGGCACATGTGAATCAAGTAGGCGCGCCGCGGCGCGATCCGTTCGATGTACTCGAGCGCCGCAGAAAGCTTCAGGTGTGTCGGATGTTCGCGCTCCCTCAGGCAGTTCAAGACCAGCGTGTCCACACCCTTCGTCTTCTCAATCGTCTCCTCCGGCAGCACATGGCAATCTGAAATATACGCCAACCGCCATGTCTTCCGTCTTTCGTCTTCCGTCCTAACCGCGTTAAGGTCTTCCGTCTTCCGTCTCAAGTCCTCTCCTATCAGGTACCCACAACAGGGGAACCCGTGCTCGACCTTGACCCTTTCGACCCGAATCGACCCTATTGCGAAGCGGTCGGCGTTGTCGAAGACGATCTGCGGACGGTAGAGGCCGTGTTCGCCGCCCTTCGAGCTGATGTACGGGAAGATGCGGTGCATCTGCTCTTCCGTCTCGCGCATCGCATAGCAGTTCAGGATCTTGCCGATGCAGCGGCAGGTGCGTCCATTCGCGCCGGGGTCCGTCGGATTGCAGGGAACCATCGTGCCGTTTATGGTGTTGAAGCGCCGCACGTCGTCGAAGCCCGCGAGCAGGCAAGGCGCATTTCCGGGGGCGTGTCGATCAGAAAACCGACCTCTCCGGAACGCACGTAAGCGCCGCATCTGCGGCGCTTGTCGCGCGGGTCGGTCGAGGTGCAGACCTTGCAGTGGCAGCCGATCTGCGGAACCCCGACGCTGGTCCCCGTCCCTAGAAACCTAAATTTCAATCTCTACACCTATCACCTGCACCTACTTCTTCTCGGGCATCTTCCCGGTCGTGAAGTACTGCTCGACCTCCTCGAGCGTCCGGCCCTTCGTCTCCGGCAGGAAGAACGCCGCCGTGATGAAGTAGATGACCGTGAAACCGGCGAGGACGAAGAACACGCTGCCGTTGTCGTTCGTCGCGGAGCACCACCACGGGAACACCGTTGCGATACCAGCCGAAACGCCCTGGTTGATGATCATCGCGATCGACATGCCGGTCGCGCGAATCCGGGTCGGCATGAGCTCCGTGAGCGCGAGCCAGACACAGACGCCCGGGCCGACCGCGTAGAACGCGACAAACATGACGAAGAAGATCGTCGCAAGAACGCCCGTCATCATCGACGCGGCAACCCAGCCCTTCGAGATCGCAAGGAAGATCGTGCCGACGCCGCAGAGCCCGAGAATGATGCCCGAGGTGCCGAGCTTGAGGAGGAACTTGCGGCCCTTCTTGTCCACCAGCGCACAGGCGACGACCGTCATCACGCAGTTCACGATCTTGATCACGGCGTCGGACATGTTCGCGAACGCACCCTGCATGCCCGTCTTCTGGAAGATCGTCACCGTGTAGTTGAGCACGGAGTTGATGCCCGTCGTCTGGTTGCACGCGAGAATCACAATCGCCAGGATGAACGGAATCACGTACTTCTTCTGGAGCAGCGAATCCGTCGCCGCGGCGTTCTTCTGCTTCTCGGCCGCCGCCGCCGCGTCCGCGGCGATCATCTCGGCAAGGATCTCCTTCGCCTTCTCCTCGCCGTTGTTCGCGGCGAGCGCAGCGAGCGACTCATCCTTGCGGCCCTTCTTGTAGAGCCAGCGCGCAGACTCTTTCAGCTTGAACGCGCCGAGGAAGAGAATGAAGCCAGGGATGCAGGAAATGAGGAAAATGAGCTGCCAGGCATGCACCCACGACACGATCTGCGCCGGCGCAAACCAGTCCTTGATCTGTGCGAACGTGACAGCCGCCGCCTCGACTCCATGCTTCACGGCTTCGGCGTCAACGGCGGCCTTAACGTCGCCAAATCCCTTGGACACGACAAAGCCGACCACGGCGACAAACACGAGGCCAATCGTCAGCAACAGCTGGAACATGCCCGTGCCCTTGCCGCGCGAATCGGCGTCAAGGCACTCGGCGAGATACATCGGGACGATCACGCCAAAGAGGCCCGCCGCCGCACCCTGCAGACCGCGACCAACGACCATCATCCAGAAGTTTCCGCCCTCGAAGAAGCCCGAAGCGCAAATGACCGGAATCGAGATGAGAAACAGCAGCGCCGAGGCAATGATCATTTTCTTGCGACCGAACCACTCGGCCAGCAGACCAGCGACCAGCGAGGACGGCAGCGATCCCCAAAGCGCCATGCCAACGATCCAGCCAATCTGCGTCTGCGTGAAAGTCGACGTTCGCTCGATGTACGGCAGCGCCGCGGCAATGACGCCGACGTCCACACCGTAGAGAAGACCACCCAACCCTGCCATGATCAGCAGGAACTTCGCATACCCTTTTACCGTCATTTTGTCTGTTGTTGTACGCTTGTTGTCCAAAATCAAACCGCTAACCGCTAACAGCTTCTCTCCTACCCCTCCCACGGCTCGATCCCGTCGAGCCCCGGATGAACCTGGTCTTTCTCGCTCAGCAAGAAGTCTCGCCCCGGCCACGGCCACTTAATGCCGAGCTTGGGATCATCAAATTTGAGCCCCCGCTCTGACTCTTTGCAGTAGAGATTGTCGCACTTGTAGCTGAAAAGCGTGTTGTCCTCGAGGACGACAAACCCGTGCGCGAAGCCGCGCGGGATGAAGAACTGCCGTCCGTTCTCGGCCGTGAGCTCGCAGCTGACGGACTTC
>CADAKF010000045.1 GCA_902788415.1 uncultured bacterium | reverse complement strand
ATCATGTCGAGGTTATAGTGCGAAATATTGCGCTTGACCGACCTGTTTCCTTCATTACGAACTAACAAGTATTTCTTGTGAGTTCGATTTTCGTCTATCTCGCCCTCGGCGTAAATGTTTTGAACATGCAAGCTAATGTTCTGCTGCGTCGTCTGGAACAACTCGGCAAGCTGCTCGGAGGCAAGCCACACATCCTCGCCTTCAAAGCGGACATTGACGTTTGAAACGCCATTGTCATCCTGATAGATCAAGAAAGCATTGCTCTCGCCCTTCATTTCACCAGCTCCAGCTTCTTGAGGTTGGCGGCGATGGCCTTGTCGAGCGCGGCACCTTCCTTCGACATTTCGGCTAGGGCGGATGAGAACTCGGCGATGCGCTTCTTGAACTCCGCGGCGGAAATGTCAACATGCTCGATCTTGACGTCGAAGTACTGTCCGGCGGAGAGCCCATAGCCCTTCTTCGCGATCTCCTCGTGCGAGACGACGACCGAAAAGCCGTCCTCGGGTTTCGCGTCAAGGAACGTGCGGACGATCTTCTCGATTTCCGCCGCGCTCAGGAACGTGCGCTGGTTCTTGCCGTCCTTGCGCTTCTCGCCGAGCTTCGACGCGTCGATCAGCACCACCTTGTCGTGTTGCCGCGAATTGTCAAAAAAGAGCACCGAGACGTTCGTGCCGGTCGTTGCGAAGACATTGGACGGCATCGAGACGCAGCCATAGACGATCTTCTCGTCGACGACATGGGAGAGGATGTTCTTCTCAATCCCCTGTTTGGACGTGATGAAGCCCGTCGGGACGACGATCGCGCCCTTTCCCTTGCCGTCCTTGAGCGCATTCAGCATGTGCTGGATGAAACAGAGGAAGATCTTCATCTTCTCGGCCTTACCCGGCTTGTCCTTCGTGCCCTTCGGCACGGCGGGAACGCCCGCCCAGAACCGGACGGTGTCCGCGGCAATCGTGTCGCGATAGTCGGAGAAATCGAGGTTGAACGGCGGATTGGAGACGATGAAGTCGAACTTCTGCGCCGTGCCGTCCGGTTCGCGATGCTCCTGTCGCTTGAGCGTGTTGCCCTCGATCACGTTCTGCAGCGAGCCGACGAGGTTGTTCAGGATCAGGTTGAGCCGCAGCATCTGCGAGGACTTCTGCGAGATGTCCTGCGAATAAATCGTGCAGCGGTCCTCGCCGACCTGATGGGCAAGCGCCATCAGGAGCGTGCCGGTACCCGCCGACGGATCGTAGCACGTGACGCCGCGCAAGTCCCTGGCGTCGCCGACCAGGAGCTTCGCCATGATCTGCGCAATCGAACGCGGCGTATAATACTCGGCGTAGGTTCCGCCGCCGTCCTTGTTGTAGTCCTTGATCAGGTACTCGAACATCGTCGAGAAGAAATCGTACTTCTCGGAGAACATCGGCTCGAAGTTCGCCTCCGGATCCGCAATGTGGCGCATCAGCGCCACGGCGAACTCGTCACGCTTCACGTCCTCGACGATCGCCGCGCCGATCAGCCGGTCGTCGAAGATCGAGACCTTCGTCTTCGACCCCGTCGAGATCGAGAAGATGCCCGCGTTCAGGAGCGCGATGTCCTTCAGCGTCGAATCGAAAAGCGTCGCGAAGTCGCCCTGCTTCTGCGCATTGTAGAGATGGGCAATCGTGTGAATCGGCTTGAGGCGCGGCGTTCCGGCGGGAAGATAGGTGAAGAGGTCCTCGACCTCGCCCTCCGTGAACGTGTCGTATTCGGCATCCCACTTCTCGGCCGCCGAAAGGCGCTTTCCGTACACCCGCGCCCGCTTGGCCTCATAGCCGAACTTGTCGTTGAAATACTTGTAGAGGAACACCTGGACAATGATCTTGTATTCGTTTCCGCTGTTGCCCAGTCCGTGGCTCGAGCACGCCTGCTTCAGCGAGTCGATCAGCCCTTTCGTCGCCTCTTCTATGGTCTTCGTCATGATTCCTCATCCCACCAGTTCGTAGTAACGTCCGAGATATTCCGCGGCGATCCTGTCGCGGATGAATTTGCGATCCGCGATCGACGCGGCGATGTTCATTTCATACAGCCGGTCGGAGACGTCGCGCAAGACGTCCTGATTGAACACCGGCTCGTTCTGCAGCACGTTGACGTTCCAGTAAAGCCGCTCGTCCACCATCTTCTTCACCGCCATCAGGTTCTCGGCGATCTCGCGTTCGTTCCTGGAAATGACCGGCTTCTCCGGCGGTATCGTGCGCCGATCGTTCTCCTCGCGGATGCGCTTGTGGATTCGAACAAAGCCCTCGTCGCCCGAATACTTGACGCGAAGCATGTTGTTGAGACGGTTGATCTCGCGGATCCGCGCCATGACCTGATCCATGTAGCCGATGGACTCCTTCGCGTCCGCGACCGTCTTCGGCGTAAAGCCCTTCTTCTGAAAGTACTTCGCAAACTCCTCGGACAGCGAAACGAATTTGTCCTCCTTCTTGTCGAAGTTAGACTCGAACTCTCGCAACACCTTACAGTACCGCTCCCGAAGATCGTTATAGACGATCTGCAGTTCCTCCTCGCCGCGTTTCCGGAACGAGAACTCCAACTCGGCCAAGGCCTCGTTGATGATCGCCGAGACATCCGACGCCCGGTCTGTCGCCTCCAGGAGGTTCATGCGGTCGATGCGCCGCGTGACCTCCGCGGCAAGCTGCGGCAAGGCGTCCGGCTCAAGCCGGACGAAGAGGGCCTTCATCTCCTCGTCACCAAAGCTGCGGACCTGGTTCGACAGCGCCTTGGCATCCTCCAGCTTGCGGCGGATGTCGTAGAGCTTTTCCTTGTCCGTCTCACCATCCAGCTGCTCGCGGAAGCTCTCGAGGTTCGCCGTGTCGTAGAGGAAGAGCACGTCCCTGACTTCGTTCAACTTGGCGACGATCTCCTCCTTGCTGACGAGAAGCGTTCCTCCGACCCCCGGCAGTTCCGCCGGTACGCCCGCATCCAGCGTCGTGCGGTTCAGTTCCTCGAGGTAGCGGTTGTTCGTCTCGACGAAGTTCTCCTTGATGTTCGCGAAGTCGACGACATAGCCGTACTTGAAGTCCCGGAACGGACGATTCACGCGCGTCAGCGCCTGCAGGAGCGAATGCCCGTCCAGCTTGCGGCAGAGGTAGAGCTTCTTCAGCCGCGGCGCGTCAAAGCCGGTCAGGAGCATGTTGTTGACGATCAGGAAATCGATGGACTCCTTCTTCTTATACTCTTCAATCGACCCCTTGCGTTCAAGCTTGTCGCCCTCGTCATGGAGGATCAAGACCGCCTTGAACCCCGAATTACGGGCCACGAAAAGCCGGTAAAGCTCACGGGCCTGTGCGTTCGTTTCGCAGACGATCATGCCTGCGACGGTCGGGGCGGCATGCTGGAGGCGGAACCTGCGAATGTCATGAAAGACATAGTCCAGGAGTCCGTTCAAATACGCTTCGCTTTCGACGATCTGCTGTTTGCGGACATCCTGACGGCGTACCATGACGTCCTTCGTCAGACGGTCGATGATTTCGGTGATTTTCTCCTTGTAGGAGGTCTCGATGTCCTCCCGCATCAACTTGAGCGTATAGCCGTCCGCAATCGACTTGTCGTAATAGTACGTGTCGATGTAGTCGCCGAACACCTTCCAGGACGCGCGTTCCTCCCGAAGGAGCGGCGTGCCGGTCATGGCGATCTTGACCGCATCCTTGTCCGCCTCCAGGAGGTTCGCAAGAAAGCTTCCCCTGGGGTCATATCCGCGATGGGCCTCGTCAATGAAGAACACGCGCTGCAAACGGGTGCTGTACGCCCCGTCGAGGACGATCTTCTCGTGATCCTCCTCGAACTTCTGGATGTTCACCACCATGATCTCGGCCTTGCCGGATGAATTCTCGACCGCGGCGTTTGACTTGAAATCGGCCATCAGCTCGTCGCGGCTCTGGGCCGTGCGGACATTCAGACCCCGCGCGGCAAATTCGCCCGCTGCCTGATCGAGCAGATCAAGGCGGTCGACGATGAAGTAGAACTTGGCGACCGTCTTGCGCTTGGCGAACCAATCGGTGAGGGCCTTGACGTTGTAGTAGGCAAGGGCGGTCTTGCCGCTGCCCTGCGTGTGCCAGATGATGCCGCTCTTCACCCCCTCGCCCAGCTTCCGCTGAATCGCATACGTTGCGAAGAACTGCTGATACCGCATGACGTGCTTTTCAAGGACGGACACCTTCTCGCCTTTGGCGTTCTCGATCTCCTTCTCAACGTATGCGAACCCATATCGGAGCAAGAACAGGAACCTCTGCTTCGACAGCATCGACGCCAAGATCGCATTCGTCGGTGTCGTCGGGCTCAGGTTCGTCAGGTATTCGGCATTGTGGCGGATCGCAATGCAATTGCGATGCGAGAGAATCTTCTTCTCGATCGGTGCCCAATCACGGGTTGCCCACGCTGCGGGCATCAGCGCTTCAATCTTCTGCTGCTCGCGAAAGACATTGAAGAAAGCACTCGTCTTGGCGTTCGTGGCGTAGAATGCGCCCTGAATCGGAACTCGGCTCTCATTATCGTATTTCTGATTGTTCGAGAAGATCATCAACTGGGTGACGTTCAGGAACGAACGAAACGCCCGATTTGAAAAGCGTCGGCTCATCCGCGCGCGTTCGGCAAGAATGCCCTCGCAGTTATTGGGTATCTTGACCTCGACGAACGCCAGCGGCAATCCGTTGACGAAGCAGGTAATGTCCGGACGGAAATTGTCGTGAGACTCGGGATTCTCGCAGGTGAATTCGGTCGTACAATGCCAAAGGTTCTGATCGGGATTCTCAAAGTCAATCAACTTAATCCCACTCGTTCTGGTGATCTCACGGTAGAACTCGCGTCCAAGGTCATCATTTGCCGCTGCAACAATCAGCTTCTGAAGCTCTGCCTTCGCATCGGCATCAGCCCGACCCGGATTCAACCGCAAGAACGCCTTGGTGAAAATCCCAGTCAGGATATTCGTTGAAGCATCAAAATCCTCGGAGGTTATATCATCCAAATACTCATACCCCAAGCGGCAAAGCTGCATCGCCGCCGGAACTTGCACCCGAGTATTTTCCGTAAAACCCTTCACACGCACATTATACCATTTTAGACGCTACTTTCCCTTCGGCGGCCTCACCGTGCCTGTCAATCCATTGAAACGCGCTCGTCAATGGATGGCGGCGAGCTTGTCCGCTTCAAGCACGCTTTCAGCCGCATTTATTCGCATTTGACAATGCGTCCCGGGCGGTTTGACTGGCAGGCCCGACTTTTACATCTTGTGAAAAACAAACTCGGTTTCATTTCAAGCATTGTACTATATTTAGTCCTTTTCTCCGTCTCTTCTGCTTGGCACGGAGTTTGCTTATCTGTGTACGAAGGAGATTCATTATGCACCAGAACGGAAAGATCGGAATGTACGACCGGAACTTCGAACACGACGCCTGCGGCGTCGGCCTCGTCGCGAACCTTGACAATGTCGCCTCCCATGACATCGTCACTCGCGGCCTGACGGTTCTGAAGCGGCTCATGCATCGCGGCGCAACAGGGAACGACCCCGAGACTGGCGACGGCGCCGGCCTCCTCCTGCAGATTCCCGACGCCTTCTTTCGCAAGACCGTCCCCGCCCTTCCCCCGAAAGGCGAATACGGCGTCGCCATGGTCTTCGGTGCCGTCGGCGAGGAGCCGACCTTCGAGGCGGCTGTCCGAGAGAACGGGGCGAACATCATCTCGTGGCGTGACGTTCCAGTCGTTCCAGAAGCCGTCGGCCCGGTTGCGCGCAGCGTCCTGCCGAGGATCCGCCAGCTGTTCGTCAGCGGTGCGGACGAACATCGGCTCTTCGTCATCCGGCGCACGATTGAGAAACAACTGAAGGACGGGTACATCTGCTCGTTCTCCTCGCGCACGATCGTCTACAAGGGGCTTCTTCTCGCCCCACAGGTCGAGAGGTTCTATCCCGACCTCACAGACGCCGACTTCGTTTCGGCCCTGGCGCTCGTCCACCAGCGCTATTCGACGAACACCTTCCCGACCTGGGAACTCGCCCATCCCTTCCGGATGCTCGCGCACAACGGCGAGATCAACACGATCCGCGGCAACCTCAACCAGTTGAGGTCACGCGAGAAAAACTTCGCCTCGCCGCTCTTCGGGGACGACCTCCGGAAGATCCTCCCGCTTGTCAAGGACGGTCAGTCCGACTCGGCGTCGCTCGACAACATGTTCGAGCTTCTCGTCGCAGCCGGCCGCGATCCCGCCCACGCGATGCTCATGCTGATGCCGCAGGCCTGGGGCACCAAATACCACATGGGCCATGACGTGCGCGGCTTCTACGAGTACCACTCCGCGCTCATGGAGCCGTGGGACGGCCCCGCCGCCGTGGCCTTCACGGACGGCATCACGGCGGGCGCGGCCCTCGACCGGAACGGCCTCCGTCCCGCCCGCTGGACGCTCACCAGGGACCACCTCTTCGTGCTCGCCTCGGAGACCGGCGTCCTGGACATCGACCCGAAGGACGTCGTCCGGCACGGCCGCGTCAAGCCAGGCTCGATGATCTATCTCGACCTTCCCGCGCACCGGCTTCTCGAGGACGCCGAAATCAAGACCCGCTACGCCCGTCGACGTCCCTACCGCCGCTGGGTCGAGGAGAACCGCATCGCAATCCAGGGTCTGTTCTCGGAGATCGTCCCCTCGAAGGTCCCGGGCGACCTGACGAGCCGACAGCAGCGGTTCGGCTATACGCAGGAGGATCTCGAGCTCATTCTCGAGCCAATGGCCCGGGACGGCAAGGAACCCGTCGGCTCGATGGGCAACGACGCCGCACTCGCCTGCCGCTCGCACATGCGCCGCTCGCTCTTCGACTGCTTCCACCAGCTCTTCGCGCAGGTGACCAACCCGCCGATCGACCCGATCCGCGAGGAGCTCGTGATGTCGCTGATGACCTACATCGGCAACCGCGGGAACATTCTGGAGGAGACGCCGGAACACGCTCGCTTGATTAAGCTGCGTCGCCCGGTCCTGACGGACGACGAGCTTGACCGCCTTTCCAAGGTCGCCGACCGCGGCTATCCCGTCGCGACCCTGTCGACGGGATTCTCCGAGCCGTTGGACGTCGCCCTTGAGAACCTCGGCAGGCGCGCCGTCGAGGCCGTCGGATCCGGCGCGCAGATCATCGTCCTGTCGGACAGGGACACGGCCGCCGCGCCGATCCCGATCGTCCTTGCTCTGGCGGCCGTCAACCGCGCGCTGGTCTCGACGGGACTTCGCAGTTCGGTTGGCCTAATCGTCCAGTCGGGCGAGGTCCGTGAAGTCCACCATTTCGCCGTCCTGCTCGGCTACGGCGCGACGGCGATCAATCCCTACCTCGCCCTCGAGACGGTCTCCTCGATGTTCTCCGCAGACCCCGTCAGCGCCGCCTCGAACTATATCCAGGCCGTGGACAAAGGTCTCCTGAAGATCATGTCGAAAATGGGCATCTCAACCCTACGGAGCTACCGATCGGCGCAGATCTTCGAGATCGTCGGGCTCGCCGCGGACATCGTAGACCGCTATTTCTCTGGGACCCCCTCCCGCATCGGCGGCCTCGGGTTCAGGGAAATCGAACAGAAGTTCCTCAGCGCAGCGGCCTCGGCGCCTCTCTCCGTCCTGCTTTCCCCGGGCGGACAGTACCGCTACCGTAAGGACTCCGAGGAGCATCTCTGGACGCCGCAGACAGTCGCCGCGTTCCGACAGGCCGTCCGCACAGGAGACTACGCGAAGTTCAAGGAGTACTCGACCGCCGTGGACGCCGCGGAGAAGCGCAGCTGCACGTTGCGCGGCCTCTTCGATTTTGCTCCGGCGAAGGCCATCCCGCTTGATGAAGTCGAACCCGTCGAGAAGATCATGAAGCACTTCGTCGGCGGTGCGATGTCCCTCGGCTCCCTCTCGCCCGAAGCCCACGAGTCAATCGCCCGCGCGTTCAACTCGATCGGCTCAATGTCGAACTCCGGCGAAGGCGGACTCAACGCCGAGCGCTTCGGCACGGACGCGGACTGCGGCATCAAGCAGGTCGCCTCCGGACGCTTCGGCGTGACGCTCGACTACCTCCGGAACGCCAGGGACCTGCAAATCAAGCTCGCCCAGGGCGCCAAGCCCGGCGAGGGCGGCCAGCTCCCCGCGCACAAGGTGAACGAGTTCGTCGCCAAGCTTCGCCACGCCCGGCCTGGGACAACGCTCATCTCGCCGCCGCCCCATCACGACATCTATTCGATCGAAGACCTCGCACAGCTGATCTACGACCTCCGCTGCGCCAACCCCAAGGCTCGCATCAGCGTCAAGCTCGTCTCTGAAGCCGGTGTCGGTACGATCGCCGCGGGCGTCGCCAAGGCCCACGCCGACGTCGTCCTCGTCTCCGGCTTCGACGGCGGCACCGGCGCCGCACCGCTCACTTCGATGAAGCATGCCGGCCTCCCGTGGGAGCTCGGACTCGCCGAGACCCAGCAGACCCTCGTCAAGAACGGACTGCGCGGGCGCGTGAAGGTCCAGGTCGACGGACAGCTCAAGACCGGACGCGACATCGTGATCGGCGCCCTTCTCGGCGCCGAGGAATTCGGGTTCGGCACGACGCTCCTGGTCGCCCTCGGCTGCATCCAGGACCGCCGCTGCCACTGCGACACCTGCCCTGTCGGCATTGCCACCCAGTGCGCCGAGAGGCGCAAGCTCTTCGCCGGTGGCCCCGTCCACATCGTCAACTTCCTCCGCTTCCTTGCGGAGGAAACGCGCGAGCTCCTCGCCGCTCTCGGGCTCCGCTCACTCGACGAGGCCGTCGGACGCACCGACCTTCTGAAGTATGAGGAGTGCCAGACGGGCTTCGACTTCTCCCGCCTCTTCGTCAAGGAGACGGGCGACGAACCGAAGTTCACCCCAGGCTCCAACCCCTACGTGTTCGACTCCTACGACCGGCATCACCTCATTCCCGAGCTGGACAATTCCTCCATTCCCCATTCGCCGTTCCACATTCAGCGGTGTATCCACAACACCGATCGGACGGTCGGCACGGAATTCGCGAGCGAAATCGCCGCACGCTACGGCGCCCTCGCCGACGACTCGGTCACCGTGAACTTCAACGGTGTAGCCGGACAGTCCTTCGGCGCATTCCTCGCCTCCGGCGTGACGTTTTCGCTCACCGGCGAAGCCAATGACTTCGTCGGCAAGGGCCTTTCCGGCGGCATCATCGCCATCCGTCCGCCGGCAGATGCAGCGCTCAGCCCTGAGGAGAACGTCATCGCAGGCAATGTGATCGCCTACGGCGCAACGAGCGGAAGGATTTTCCTCAACGGACAGGCGGGCGAACGTTTCGCCATCCGCAACTCCGGCGTAACGCTGGTGGCGGAAGGTATCGGTGACCACGGCTGCGAATACATGACAGGCGGCGAAGTCGTGATCCTTGGCCCAACCGGCGTCAACTTCGGCGCGGGCATGACCGGCGGCCTCGCGTACGTCCTCGACGAAGCCGGCGACTTCGACCTCCGCTGTAACTTGGCCTCCATCGACCTGACGACCGTCGAGGCCGACTCTGACGACGAACAGCACCTGCTTGACCTCATCCGCGAACACATCCGCCGCACGGATTCGCCCTTAGGCAAGCGGATGCTCGAGAGCTGGGAGAGCTACCGCCCGAAGTTCGTCAAGGTAATCCCGGTCAAGGAGAACTGAATCATGGAACGCATTCACGACTACTACCGTCCCGCCGAAGAGCGGAAGAACGATTTCAACGAAGTCGAGCGCCGGCTGTCTGCTGACGAGCTCCGTCCCCAGGTCGAGCGCTGCCTCGCCTGTGGCGTTCCCTTCTGCCACGGCTACGGCTGTCCGCTCGGAAACCTCGTGCCGGACCAGAACCGCGCCGTCGCCCACGGCGACTTCCGCAAGGCCTACGAGCTTCTGTCCGTCAACAGCAACTTCCCGGAGTTCACCGCGCGCATCTGCCCGGCGCTCTGCGAATCCTGCTGCGTCCACCAGCTCGACGAGGAGTCGGTGATGATCCGGCAGAGCGAGAAGCTGATCATTGAGACGGCCTTCGCCAACGGCTGGGTTGTCCCGCGTCCGCCCGCCAAGGAGAACGGCAAGCGCGCCGCCGTCATCGGTGCTGGCCCGGCCGGGCTCTCCGCCGCGGTCACGCTGCGGCGCAAGGGCTGGGCGGTCACCGTCTACGAGAAGAACCACGACATCGGCGGACTCCTCCGCTACGGCATCCCGAACTTCAAACTCGACAAGACAGTCATCGACCGCCGCCGGAAAATCCTCGAGGCGGAGGGCATCGTGTTCAAGACCGACACCGACGTCGGAACTGACGTCTCGGCCGAGTACCTGAAGCGCACGAACGACGCGATCGTCGTCGCGATCGGCACGCCTGCCGCACGCGACCTGACGATTCCCGGTCGTGAACTCGCCGGCATTCACCTCGCCCTTGAGTTCCTTGGCGGACAGAACCGCTTCCTGACGGGAGAGACGTCCACGAATCCCATCAGCGCCAAGGACAAGCGCGTTCTCGTCATCGGCGGCGGCGACACGGGCTCGGACTGCGTGGGCACCGCCATCCGCCATGGGGCGAAGTCAGTTACGCAGATCGAGATCATGCCCAAGCCGCCGACGACCCGCAGTCCGTCCACGCCCTGGCCACTATGGCCCTATGAGCTCCGCACGAGCTCCAGCCACCTCGAGGGCTGCGAACGCCGCTGGAACCTGAACTCGCTCAAGTTCCTCGGCAAGGGAACTGTCACGGGAGTGGAGGTCGAGACCGTCGACTGGGACTTTACCCGCGAGGGCAAGCCTGTCAAGTTCACTCCGCGGCACGGCTCAAAGGAAACAATCGAGGCGGATCTCGTCCTCCTCGCGATGGGCTTCACGGGCGTCCCGACCGACCACCCGATCATCCGTCAGCTCGGCCTTGCGCAGACGCCGCGCACCGCGCTCATCGCTCAGCCTGAGGCAAACGTCTACTGCGTCGGAGACTGCGCAAGCGGCGCCTCACTCGTGGTTCGTGCCCTCGCAAGCGGTCGCAGCCTATCGTTCCTTTCGTAGCGTCCGCACCCATAGTGCAAAGATGAGATGCGGCCGGATAAATCTTTCCGCCTCTCTCGACACTACCACATTCCCAACGCGCCGCCGAATATCGGATTAGTCACTCAGTCTTTTACGACCAAAGCAATCTGGCCTGAAAAAGAGCTTAACACAATTTATTCACTTCTCCCTCATTGGCATCTCGTCAAATGAGACAACAACCTCTATAGCTCCAGCAGCATAGCACGCAACTTCATACTCGTTATAAACGAACTTCAATCCCCCTTTAACCACGCAAAAATTTTCTATTGGTAGTACTTCGCCCTGAAGATTCTCTTTACCCCCAAGTTTCTTAATCACCTTCGCATGGAGTATTTTCGTCAACTCTGGCAATTTATCCGCCGAAACAAAATCTTTGAGGCACATCCTACGCCCTGTCTTACGATCAATAGTACCAACTGTTATTTTATTCGAGCCATGCGCTCCGCCAGTATAAGAATACTCTTCAGCTCGGAAACTTATGTATTTCTCATCCGCGAAGACCACACTATACTTGCTTTGATATTCTTCCGTTGTCATAGATGAACCCACCAGCATATCTGCAGGCTCTTGCCGAATCGATTCATGGCTAATCGAATTGATATCTCTCATTAGTTTTACTCCTTTTATTGGCTCCTACATTGTCGCCCCAAATCGGAGAGACAGTGCTAACTCTCTCTCTCTCTTATTGGCACAATATTCCCATAAACACCATGATCCTCATCAAACTTCCACATAGCACCTGTAGCAGGATCAATTAAACACAACCCTACAAGTCCGCCAAAAATTACATTCCCTATATACCAAGGATCCAATTCGGCTCTTAAAGTTTGCCTATCACTTAAGTATCCATCTTTTATAAATTCAAAATCATATGTTGCAGGAGAGAAAAAGCCGCCTCGTGCGCACAACTTAACTTGTGTCGGACCAATGACCGTTCTTGTATATCTATTATCTTTGTATATTTTAACAACCGCATTTCGTTCATTGCAATTTACAGGAACTCGATAATGAGTCTTACTAACTATTGTAGCACACCCACTAAAAAACACGGATAAAACAATTTGAACAACTAAATATCTCACAATTATCTCCTTATTTATTCATGCATCTAAGAGTTCTATTTTAAAACTCTTAGATGCACAATTTCTCATTTCCTTATTTTGCCGCCTTATGATATTTGTCATCTGCCTCTTTAGAAGGTAACTGCATACCTCGATCAACAAGGTAATTTTTGACAGCTTCATGTGCCGTTTTTTCAAACACTTTTTTCCCTTTCGCTTTCTTCTCGCTTTCTATAACGGCATTGACGATTTTCGTGCTTTTCTCATCAGAAAATTTCTCTTCTGCAAAAAAGTTTACAAGGTCATGGACCATCTTTTCATCTTCTTTGACCTTCTGATAATTCTTCTTATCATTCTCTATAACGGCATTGACGATCCTTCCATTATTGACATCATAAAACTTCTTTTCCACAAAGAATCGCACAATAGGAAGAGATCCGGCTTCAACCGCCGACACAAAATCATCTAACGTCGGCTCAAGACCTTTTGAAATATATTTTTCAAAAATGACATCACGCCCCTTTGCACACGCGAAGTTTAACATCTCTTTAGACTGCTCCTTCGTAGGCTTAAATCCCGCATCGAATACAACATCAATAAAATCACAACGATTCATTACGGTCGCCACTTTGGCTGCGGCGAGGCCATCTTGAGCTATGTTTATATTTGCGTTATTTTCCAATACCCATGCAATCGTTTCCGTATCCGATGTCTCAAACGCTAAAACAAGCGCCGATGATTTTACAAACGGAAACGGCTTGGAAAAATCCCCGCCAGCATCTAACGCCCAACGAGCTACTTTAGGACGAGCAAGAGCAATCGCACCTGCAAGAATTACTTGTTTATCCACCTTGTCAACGGCATCGGTATCTTCCGAGAGAATTCGCATTAAACGGGCGTATTCGCACAAGAGGAATCCTTTTTCCATCCCCTTTTCTTTTGCTTGTTTTTCAGCGTTGTAAATTTCATCTTGGAAATTAATTCCATCAGTTTTAATTTTGCCGACAGGCCGTTGAATTGAAGCATGTAATTTTAGAACAGCCACTTTTGTAGCCACTTTTTCTTTTACAGTCTTCTCAAGATTCAAAATAGAAAGAGCAATTATATTCGATGCTTTTTTATTACCCAAAATTTCCTTAAGAGCTGCGGTCGTCATATTCCTGTTACAGATATAACCTCTAAGATTATTAATAAATTCACGAACAGCTATTTCATTCGGAATTTCCTTCTTC
>CADAKF010000044.1:1526-13199 GCA_902788415.1 uncultured bacterium | reverse complement strand
AAACTCAATGAACGCTTCTTCCTCGACGGCGCTCCGGTCGACGACGACACGCTGGAACGCATAGCTCAAAAGGTAGGACGTGAGACGGGAGATGGGAGACGGGAGATTACCTTTTTCGAGGCGCTGACGGCGGTTGCGTTTGAGCTTTGCGCTGAGGCGAAGGTCGACTATGCGATTCTCGAATGCGGACTGGGCGGACGGCTTGATGCGACGAATGTCTGCGATCCGGCGGTTTGCGTCATCACGAAGATCGGTCTCGACCACTGCGACTGGCTCGGCGATACGGTCGAGAAGATCGCCGCGGAGAAGGCTGGCATCGTCAAGCCGGGCGTTCCGGTCGTCCTCGGCCGCAACGAGCCGTCTGTCGTCGAGATCGTCCGCCGCCGGGCGCAGGAGGTTGGCGCGCCGTTTCACTATGCGCCGGACCTCGCGGACGAAAGCGAGGTTCCCGCCGATTTTCCCCTGGCAGGTTCGTTCAACCGCGAGAACGCTGTCACCGCCCTCGCCGCGCTGAAGGTGCTTGGCTTTTCGTCCGCGCGGATTCCTTCGTCTGTTTGCTGGCCTGGGAGATTTCAACGCGTCGGAAGTTTCATCGTCGATGGCGCGCACAATCCGCCCGCCGCGCGAGCGCTTGTCTCGGCGCTTTCGTCGCTCGAACAAAAGGAAATTCCGCCGTTTGCCCATCAACCATCAACCTTCAACCTGATTTTCGGGGCCTGCGGTGACAAGGATATTGGCGAAGTCCTGTCGATTTTGGCGCCGTTTGCGAGGAGGGGATTTGCGGTGAAGACGAACAATCCGCGATCCCTCTCCGCCGAGGAGACCGCGGCGAAGATGCGAGCGGCCGGCATTGAAGCCGAGGCGTGCTCTTCGTTCGAGGACGCGAGACGGAAGACGAGAGGCGAACGGACGTTGATCTGCGGATCCCTGTTTCTCGCCGGCGAGGCGCTGGTCGCGCTCGGGGCCTATCCATGGGGTGAGGCTCGCTTCGATCCTGCGGAAAGGCTGAAGGTTTGATATAATAGGCTTGTGAAGAAAGAATCGATAGCGCTGGTGTCGCTCGGGTGTGCGAAGAACGCCGTCGACCTGCAGGTCAGGGCTGGGAATCTCCTGAAGAAGGGCTGTGTGCTCTCGTCTGATCCGGACCGTGCGGATGTCGTCATCGTCAACACCTGCTCCTTTATTGCTTCGGCGCGGGAGGAGGCCGAGGCGGAGATTCTCCGCGCCCTTGAGCTCAAACGCCGTGGACAGTACGGGCGCGTCGTCGTGACGGGCTGCTATCCGGAGCGCTATCCAGAGCTGAAAGGCGCCTTTCCCGGCGTTGACGAGTGGATCGGCGTGCCACACGAGTGGGTCGAGCCGAAGATGCCGGCGATGCGGCTCACGGGAAAGGCCTTTGCGTATCTGAAGATCGCCGAAGGATGTGCGCACCGCTGTTCCTACTGCGCCATCCCCTCGATCCGGGGCAAGTACCGTTCGCGTCCGATGAAGTCGATCTTGCGCGAGGCGCGGGCGCTCGTGAAGTCCGGCTGCCGCGAGCTGAACATCGTCGCGCAGGATCCGATGCTGTGGCGGGAAGAGAAGGAGGAGAAAAGGGGTGGAGGTGGACAAAGGACGCTTTATCTCCCTGATTTGCTGTGGGCGATTGACAAGATCAAGGGGGACTTCTGGGTGAGAGTCCTTTATTCCTATCCGAGCGAGATCACGGAGGACTTTCTCGTCTGGATGTGTACGTCGAAGCATGCGGTTCCCTATGTCGACGTGCCGATTCAGCATACGGTGCCGGCGGTTCTCGAGAAGATGAACCGCAAGCGGGCGATCGAACAGTCGCGTTGCGCGGCCGAAGTGCTGCGCGAGGTTGTGCCGGACGTGACGGTTCGCACGACCGTGATGACGGGCTTTCCCGGCGAAACGGAGGCACGGTTCAGCGAGCTGATGGCGGACCTGAAGCGGATGCAGTTTGACCACCTCGGTGCGTTTGCCTATTCGCCCGAGGAGGGAACGAAGGGCGCGAAGATGCGCGGACGCTGCTCTGCGGCAGTTGCGCGCGAACGTGAGCGGCTCGTCATGGCCCAGCAGAAGCGGATCTGGGTGCTGAAGGCGAGGCGAATGCTGGGAGAGACGTTTCGTGCGCTCGTTGTCGCGCCCGGCGTTGCCCGCATGGCCTCGCAGGCGCCCGACGTCGATGGCGTCACTTATCTCGTTTCAAGTCTCAAGTCCAAGGTCTCGAGTCCTGCCGTCGGCAGCTTCGTCCAGGTCAAGCTGACCAAGGTCAGGGGTTTTGACTTCGAAGGAGTCGTGGTTTGAGGAAGCACATTCCATACGTGAACGAGGATGTTGCGGACCGCGACTTCAAGTACTACATCTTCGACTGGGACGACAACATCCTGCACATGCCGACGAAGATCAAGATGGAGCACCTCGAGGACGACGGCACGTGGAAGGAGGTCGAGGTCTCGACATCGACGTTCGCGCTCGTGCGGGCAGATGAGAAGCACTACCGTCCACCGTCCAAGGGCGGATGGGCTGCGGCGTTCGTTAACTTCGCGGACCGTCCGGACGAGACGGACGACGACCGAAACAACCGGTTCATCCTCGACACGCTGGAGGCGCTGGAGAAGGTCGATCACGGAGAGAAGCCGGGGCCGAGCTATCAGGCGCTCAAGAAAACCTTGCGCGAAGGCCGTCTCTTCGCAATCGTGACGGCGCGCGGGCATTCGCCGAAGACGATTGAGCGCGCGGTCCGTGTCTTCATCAAATACGCGCTTTCGGAAGAGGAACGCGAGGAGATGATGTCCAATTTGCGCGGTTATCGGCAGTGGATTGACGGTGTCGGCGACGATGAGTTCGGTACGGATGCCGAAGAGCTCGACTACTATCTCGGGATGTGCCGTTACTCGGCAGTCACCTATTCCGGATTCAAGGAACGGATGGCGAACGATCCGATCTACAAGGAGAAGCTCGCGGTCGCAACGACGGCCGCAAGGCCCGAGCTCGCCAAGGAGTTCGCAATCCGCGACTTCGTTGAGCATGTCTTTCACATGCTCCGCCGGTCGGGGCGCCTCAACCGGTCCGTCTCCATTGGTTTTTCGGACGATGACGTCGGAAACGTGAAAACCGTGTCTTCTTTCATAAAGGAGGAGCTTTCCAGGCGTTTTGAGGGCATTAAGTTCGTCGTCTATGACACGTCCGACCGTTCGCTGCAGAAAGGGCGGAAGGTCTGTGTCTCCGGTCAGCTCAACCTCCCAGGTTTCTGACAGATTTGATATAATACCTGCTGTTTTATTCATAAGTTCCATCAGGAGAAGAAAATGAAGGTTGCGATTGGGTCCGATCATGGCGGAGTTGAGCTGAAGACGGCGCTGGTGAAGGCGCTCTCGGGCGCGTACGAGATGACGGACAGGGGTCCGGCGGACGCGGCGAGCTGCGACTATCCCGACTACGCGGTCGCAGTGGCGAAGGACGTGGCGTCCGGCGCGGCGGACTTCGGCATCTTGATCTGTCGGTCCGGCATCGGCATGGCAATGGCGGCGAACCGCTTCCAGAACGTCCGTGCGGCGGTCTGCACCACGGTTGAGGCGGCGAAGATGACGCGCCAGCACAACGGGGCGAACATCCTCTGCCTGGGAGCCGACGTCGTTTCCGCGGGCGATGCGGAGGCGATTGCGAAGGCGTTTCTCGAGACGGCGGTTGATTCAGATGCGCGGCACGAGCGCCGCCGCTGGAAGATCGAGCGCGCGCAGCGTCTCAGCGACTGCTCGGGACTGATGCATGACGATCCGGAGGTCTTCGCGGCGATCGAGGCGCAGACGAAGCAGGAGGACGCCGAGATCAATCTGATCGCATCCGAGAACACCTCGTCCCGCGCGTGCCGCGAGGCGGCGGGCTCGGTGCTGATGAACAAGTACGCCGAGGGCTATCCGGGGAGGCGCTGGTATTCGGGGTGTCTCCCGGTCGACGCGGCGGAGGAACTCGCCCGCACGCGTGCGTGCAAGCTCTTCGGGGCGGATCACGCGAACGTGCAGCCGCACTGCGGCAGCGCGGCGAACATGGCGGTCTATTTCGCGACGATCAAGCCGGGCGACACGATCATGTCCCTTTCGCTCGACCAGGGCGGTCACCTCTCGCACGGCTCGCCGGTGAACTTCTCCGGCAAGATCTACAACATCGTCCCCTACACGGTCGATCCGAAGACGGAGATGCTCGACTATGACGCGATGGAGAAGCAGGCGATGGAGGTGAAGCCGAAGATCCTCTTGACGGGCGCCTCGGCCTATCCGCGCACGATCGATTTCAAGCGCATTCGCGAGATCTGCGACAAGGCCCAGTGCATCATGATGGTCGACATGGCGCACATCGCGGGCTTGGTGGCGGGCGGGGCGCATCCCTCGCCGGTGCCGTACGCCGACTTCGTGACGACGACGACGCACAAGACGCTGGGCGGTCCGCGCGGCGGCATGGTGCTCTGCAAGGAGAAGTGGGCGAAGGCCTTGGACAGTGCGGTCTTCCCGGGCATGCAGGGCGGCCCTCTCGAGAACATCATCGCGGCGAAGGCCGTGGTGTTCCGCGAGTGGATGAGCGAGGAGAAGAAGGGCTACGCGCAGCAGGTCGTGAAGAACACGGCGGCGATGTGCAAGGTCATCCAGGACCGCGGCTACCGGATCGTCTCCGGCGGCACGGACAACCACCTCTTCCTCGTGGACGTCAAGAGCTCGAAGGGCATCACGGGCAAGGACGCGGCGGCGGCGCTGGACGCGGCCGGCATCATCGTGAACAAGAATGCGATTCCGTTTGACACCGAGAGTCCGTTCAAGACGTCCGGCATCCGCGTCGGCGCCGCCTCGGCGACGACCCGCGGCATGAAGGAGCCGGAGATGGTTAAGATTGGCACGTGGATCGCGGATGTCCTCGACGACATCACGAACACCGAGGTCCAGGCGCGGGTCAAGAAGGAAGCGGCGGAACTCGTTGCCAACTTCCCCGTGCCGTAAGGCCGGCCGGCGCGGTGAAGCCGCGCGTGACATGACCAAGGACGAGGCGTTTGCGCGGCTCGCGAAGTCGAAGTTCCGCAGTCGGTTCAGGCTGACGGCGGAAGATCGGGCGTACATCGACCGCGTGGGTCTCGCAACGATCCGGCGGCATGTGGAGGATTTCGTCCGTCAGAAACTCGCACCGGCGGTGCCGGAGAATGACGGACGGCAAACGCCCATGCGGGGTCATCCGGTCTTCAAGGCAATGCACGGATCGGCGATGTGCTGCCGAGGCTGCATGGAGAAATGGTGGAAAGTGCCGCGAGGGCGTCCGCTCTCCGCCGCCCAGCAGCGCAAGGCCGTCGACTTCCTGATGGCGTGGATCGACTGGCGTGTAGAAAATGATTTGGCAGTTTCCGGGTCGCGTGACAGAGAGCCGTAAGTTCACGAAGGAGGAAGGACAAGAGTGGCATTATGTTGCTTTGGACAGCATTGGGTTCGTCGTTGGGGATATTCTGCCTGATTGTCATGCCGCGTGTGCCGACGGAGAAATTGATTGAAATCGCACAACGAGAGCTTGTAGCGACGGATACGGAAAAATTGATGGAAGAGGTCAAGACAGGAGAGGCCGACTACATAATAATCGGCAATCAAGGCGGATATGTCTGAAGCGGCAAACGATATTCGGAAGGTGACTTACGCGGGGATGGCGGTGAATGTCGTCATTGCCGTGCTGAAGTTCGTCGGCGGCATCGCCTGGAACTCCCAGGCGCTGATTGCGGACGCCGTGCATTCCGCGTCCGACATGATCACCGACGTTGCCGTCATCGTCGGAGTGAAGTACTGGGACGCGCCGGCGGACGAGGAGCATCCCTACGGACACGGCAAGATCCAGGCGCTGGTGACGCTGTTCATCGGGCTTATGCTCGCCATCGTCGCGTTCGAACTCGGCAAGCACTCCGTCGAATCGTTCCTCGAAGGCAACAAGGGGCGTCCCGGAATGATCGCCTTCGCCGTCGCGGTCGTTTCGGTCGTGCTCAAGGAATGGCTCTACCGCTGGACCCGCGCAGTCGCGAAGCGCGTCAAGTCGCCGGCGCTCGAGGCGAACGCGTGGCATCACCGGTCGGACGCCTTGAGTTCGGTTCCGGTCGCGATCGCGGTCTCGCTTTCGTATTTCATCCCATCCCTCTGGTGGGCGGATGCGGCGGGCGCGATGATTGTCGCGCTGTTTATCCTGCACGTCGTCTGGGAGATCGTTCATCCCGCGCTGCAGGAGCTTACGGACGCCGGAATCGATGACAAGTCCGTTGCGGTGCAGAAGGTCGCCGAAGGAGTCGCCGGTGTCAAGGAGGTTCATCATTGCCGCGCCCGCCGTTACGGCAGCGCCTTCCATGCGGATCTGCACGTGATGGTCGATTGTTCGCTTTCGCTGGTCGCGGCGCACGAGCTCAGTCACCAGGTCAAGGACGCGATCCTTGCCGCCGGACTCGACGTCGTCGATGTCATCATCCATATCGAGCCGCAGGAGCGGACGGATCCGGCGCATCCGCAAACCTGCTCCTGAATCGCTTCCTGCCGGGCGGACGGGGACTCAAGCATCTCGAACTGCTCTTGACGGCCGAGGAAGTGGTGAAGGTCGCGGACACCGCGGAGGCGGTGCTTGCGAAGGCGGATCGGAGCGGACACTTCGGCACGGAGATGCCGGAGTGTGTGATCGACGCGTCGAAATACCACCACTTGCAAGTCTCGACGGGATGCTCGGCGGCGCAGGTCTTTCGCGGATCTGTCGTTGCGCCTGACCCGATCCTGCCGATTTTGCTATAATATCCGCTAAATGGACAAAGTTGCTGTTGTAGGTGTAGTGGGGAGAACGAACGCGGGGAAATCCACGCTCGTCAACCGGCTTGTCGGCGAGAAGGTCTCGATCGTCTCTCCTGTCGAGCAGACGACTAGGAATACGGTCCGCGGCATTGTCTCCGATCCGCGCGGCCAGCTCGTTCTCCTTGACACGCCCGGACTCCACAAGGCGGTCGGGACGCTTGGCAAGCTCTTGAATCGCATGGCGCGGCGAAGCGCGGCGGGGACGGACATCACCTGCGTCGTCTTCGATGCGGCGCAGGAGCCGCAGCTTGAGGACATCGGTTGGATGCAGCGCATCGCGAAGGAAAAGCCCGAAAAGGTGGTGTTCGTACTGAACAAGGCCGATAGGGCACCATTCTTTGAGACGATGTACCGTGAGGCGTGGGACGCGGCCAAGGCCGAGTCGAAGTCGGAAGTTAAAGGCGAACAGAGGAATGTTGAAAATTCCGCTGTTCGACTCGAGACTCCGACTTCGCCTGTTTGGGTGAAATGCATCGCAACGACCGAGGGCGGGGCGAAGGCGGTGATGGACGCGCTCTTCGACTTCGCTGAGGAGGGTGAGCCGCTTTTCGACGACGACATCGTCACCGACTATCCGCGCAAGCTCGCGATCGCCGACACGATTCGCGAGAAGTACCTTGCGAAGATGCACCAGGAGGTCCCGCACGAGATGGGGATTCTGGTGAAGAAGATTAGAGAGTCGAATTCTCCCGTCTGGGAAGTCGATGTTGAGGTGTTGGTGAACCGAGTATCGCAGAAGCCGATCGTGATCGGGAAGGGCGCGGAGACGGTGAAGTACGTTCGCAAGTGTGCCGAGCGCGAGCTCAGCGACGTCTTCGGCGTGAAGGTCGCGCTGGAGATCTGGGTCAGGGTCGAGCCGAACTGGATGAAGAACGAGCGGCTGCTGGCGGAGATGGGATACCTGGGGGAGTTGGTTTGAGGTTTCAGGTTTCAAGTTTCAGGTTACAAGGTCTTATGTCTGATGTCTAAAGTCCTCACGAGTCTGCTGTTTCTGTCTGTCGCGCTTTCCGCGACGGCGGCGGATGAGTTGTCGGTTGCGAAGGAGGCGCTGAGGGACGGGCTTTGGGAGATTGCGCGTGAACATGCGGCGAAGGATTCGTCCGACACGGCGAAGCTGATTATTCTCGAAAGCCTGGCCGGAGAGGGGGATTGGGAGGGCGTTTCGCGTGCATTGAACGGATGGAAGGATGCTCGCGGCGCCGGGTTTGACTACTACCGGGCTGTTGCGAAGGGCGACCATCTTGCGGCGATGGAGATTCTCCGCAAGGGCGGATCGCGGGCAGGTTGCGTCGAGGCCGACCTCTTTGAGGCTGGCGAGCTGGCGAAGTCTGGACGCCGGGAGGAAGCCGAGCGCATCTGGCGCGCAATCGCGGCGGACACGAACGCAAGCAAGCGGGCCCTCGCCCTGGCGAGTGTGAATTTGTCGGACGTCAACCTGTTGCGGCGGGCCTGTGCCGAGGCGGATTCCGCCGCCTTGCGCCGGCTGACGGGACTGCGCCTCGGCATGGCGCTTCTCAAGAAGACGGAGACGTTTGCTGAAGGCGAAAAGCTCGTGCGTGCGATTGTCAGGGACTCGCCGGATGCCGAAGGGGCGAAGGAGGCGTTTCTTTCGCTGGCGGACGCCTTGTCTAGAGCCGAACGCTGGAAGGAGTCCTTTGCCGCCTGTCATGAGGCGATTGAGACCTGGCCGGATGCAGCCCGTCTGCCGTCCGTCCAGGAGTGCCGGGGGTGGGCTCTCTTGAACCTCTCTCGCCGCGAAGAGGCGCTGGAGGCGTTTCGGCGGGCGGGAGAGCTGGCCACGAATGATGAGATGCGTGCGCGCATGGGCGTGAAGGAAGGCGACATTCTGCAGGAGTTGGGTCGTTCGGACGAATCCATGGCCGTCTACCGCAAAGTGCTCGACAGCTATCCGAAGACGGATGTGGCGAAGCACCTCAGGGGCGTCGTCGAGGTCCGCGAACTTGAGCGGCGCGGACGCGAACTCTACCGAAGCCTCAAGTTTTCCGAGGCCGCCAAGGTCTTTGAGGAGGTCGCGAAGGCGGATGCCGCGCGCCGCCCGACGATGGACTTCTATGCAGTTCTTTGCCTTTACGGGCAGGGACGGGACGACGAGGCGAGTGGGAAGGCGCGGGCGCTTGCAACAGACTGTCCGGCGCCGTCCATTCGCCTGGAGGCCATGCTCTGGCTGGCGAAGTTCCTCTACAACCGTCGCGACTGGAAGGAGTCCGGACTGCTCTTCGCCGCCTACGCGAAAGACCAGTCCGATGCCGAGAAGGCGGCGGACGCGCTCCTGTGGGCGGCACGCGCGGCATTTGCGGAAGAGGATTTCGCGCGCGCCATCCAGCTGGCGACGCAGGTCGCCGCGCGGTATCCGGAGTCAAAGGCGAAGCCGAAGGCGCTTCTTGTGCAGGGCGAGGCTCTTTTTGAGGAGGCGCGCTTTGACGAGGCGATTCTCGTTCTCGAGTGTGTGTCCACCCCGGATACGACGGCTGAGGACCGCGTTCGCGCGCAAATTCTGCGGGCCGATTCCCTTTATGCGATGGGGGCGGACAATCCCGCGCGCTATGCCGCGGCACTTGACGCCTACCGGACGGTGGGCACGGATGGCCGCTTCTCGCCGGGCGAGCGCATCGTCGTCGCCTTCAAGACGGCGCGCACACTTGAAAAGCTCAAGCGGATGAAGGAGGCGACGGACATCTACTACACGCAGGTCGTCCTTGCGTATCGTGCGGCGCGGTCTTCGAACCAACGGCTGACGGACGAAGTGCGAGCGGTCTTTTCGCGCGCGGCCTTCCGCCTGGCGGACGAGTACGAGGGACGCGGCCGTGACGCTCAGGCAATCGCCGTCCTCCGTCTTGTCGCGACGAGCGACGTTCCTGCGGCGGATGAGGCGGAGAAGCGCATCGCGCGCATCAGCAGAAAGGGGAGTGTGTTATGAGCTTTGCCGGTCCGGTCTTCTGGATCCTTGTTGTACTGGCGACGGTTGCCGTCGTCACCTACGTCGGTCGTGTCATCGAACTTCGCCGCGCGCAGATTGACTGGCAGGACTTTTTGAAGGGCGTTTGCAACGTCTTGGAGTCCGGTGGCGAAGACGAGGCGCTTGCCATTTGCGAGGACACGCTGGCGCCGGTTGCGCAGGTGGTTGCGACGGCGGTCCGCCATCGCAATGGTACGGAGCGAATTCTGCGCGAAGCAGTCGATTCAAAGGGCCGTGCCGAAATCGGGCGCCTCGACCGCCGCCTCGCCACGCTGGCCATTGTCGCCCAAATCGCGCCCGGGGTTGGGCTGCTCGGCACGGTCATCGGTTTCATCAAGACGGTTCTGGCGGCGAACGCACAGGCGCTTGTGACGCGTGCAGACCTTCTGAACGGGACGATGGAGGCCCTTGTGTCGGCCGCCTTCGGCCTTGCCGTGGCGATTCCTGCGACGGTCATGTATGGCAGTCTCCGCGTTCGTCTCGACCGGACGGTTGTCGAACTTGAGGCGGCGGCGAGCCAAATCGTCGGTTTTCTGCTTTCGCTTCGTGAAAAGGAGTCCGCACGGTGAGCGAGTGGGGATGGAGTCCCGAGCGCAATCTCGGTATCTGGAGGCATGGGGCCGCTTGGCTTAAGCCCCTGATGGCCGCCGTGCCCTACCTGACGGTCCTTTTGCTGCTGGTTCTTCTCTGGTTCGTCGGAGGGACGATGTCGGCGGCGCGAGGCGTTCTCTTCGATTTGCCGGCCGGGGACTTCTCCGATACGGCGCGCGCCGATCTTGTCGCGCTGGTGATGCCCGTCCGGCATGAGTGCGTGGTCTTTTTTGACGATGCGCGCTACCTTCTCGGCGACGAGGGCTCAATGCGGGGCTTTTCCGAAAGCGTTTCCGAGCGGCTTCGCGCGAGCGAGGGGAAGACGTTGCTGATCCTGGCCGACCGGCGCGTGCCGTCCGGACGGCTGATGGAGGCGGTCGCGGCGGCCAGGCGCTGCGGAGTCGGGAGAGTTCTTGTCGCCGGACGCCGGAACGGAGGCGGAGAGCAATGAGGATTTTCGGCAGCGAGATGATGTCCTCTGTCGCCGTCTTCGGTGTTGTGGCGGGCGTCGCGTACTCGATTCCGCGGGAGTCGATCGGGTTCCGCGCGTCCGTGTGGCCGTCCGAATCGTCTGCAGACTGCTCGTTTGTCGATCTGACCGCACAGGAGGAGGCGGCGTTTCTGCGCCAGGCGAAGGACACGTGGCGGAAGGGCGGTGGTAGCCGCATCTACGCCGATCTCGTCTTCGCCGAGCTTCCGTCGGAAGAGGCGAAGCCCGTGCTAGCGAATATCGTCCGTCCGTCTGCCGTCGCTCCGTCTCTTGTGGAAGGCGACAGGACGCCCTTCCTTCCGTCGCTTCGTGCGGCGGAGCCGGAAAGGATGCGGCCTCTCCCACCGGAGGACGGCCTGACGTTTTCACGCGAAGAGCTCTTGAAACAGGATTGACTACAAAGGAGAAGACAATGACTGAAAAACAGGTACTGAAGGCATTCAAGGACACGGGCGCGCTCCTCGAGGGACACTTCGAACTCCGTTCCAAGCTCCATTCCAACCGCTATTTCCAGTGCGCGAACGTCCTCAGGTATCCGCGCATCGCCGAGAAGCTCTGCCGTGAGGTGACGCGTCAGGCGAAGAAGAGCGGCAAGCTCGGCAAGAAGATCGACGGCGTCATCTCGCCGGCCGTCGGTGGCATTCTCGTCGGACACGAGGTCGCGCGCGAGCTGAACGTCAAGTGCGTCTTCGCCGAGAAGGTGCAGGGCAAGGGCGTCGATGCGACGGGCAAGCCCAACACCGTTCTTGCGATGCGCCGCTTCA
>CADAKF010000044.1:0-1505 GCA_902788415.1 uncultured bacterium | reverse complement strand
GCGAAGGTCGCGGGTGTCATCCTCTTGGTCGACCGCTCGGCCGGCAAGGTGAAGTTCGGCCGCATCCCGATGTTCTCGCTCATGCAGATGACGCCCGAGACATGGACCGCCGCGGAGTGTCCGTTGTGCAAGAAGGGCGGAAAGCCGGTTCACCCGGGGTCGTAATGTCATGGTGCCGTCGACAACTGTCGATGGCAGTCGAATGCGATCAAAATGTTCGATTCAGTAGAAGCTTGCCTTGAAGCGCTTCGTCGCGGCGAGATTATTCTCGTCACCGACGACGCCGACCGCGAGAACGAGGGCGACTGCATCTGCGCCGCCGAGTTCGCGACGACAGAAAACGTGAACTTTATGGCGACCTACGCCAAGGGGCTTATTTGCATGCCGATGAGCCGCGCGTGGTGCGAGAAGCTCGACCTCCCGCAGATGGTCCGCCAGAATACCGACAACCACCAGACGGCCTTCACGGTCTCCATCGACGGCGTCGACACGACGACCGGCATTTCGGCCGCGGAGCGCTCGATGACTGCGCTTGCGACGGTGAAGGACGGCGTGAAGCCGTCCGACTTCCGGCGTCCCGGTCACATGTTCCCCTTGGAGGCGCGCACGGGCGGAGTTCTCAAGCGCGCGGGTCACACCGAGGCGACGGTCGACCTCTGCCGCCTCGCGGGTCTCAAGGAGGTCGGCCTCTGCTGTGAAATCATGAAGGACGACGGGACAATGGCTCGGATGGACGATGTCGTTGCCTTCGCGAAGCGGCATGGTCTCAAGCTGATGACGATTGCCGATCTAATCGCGTACAGGAGGTCGAGGTCGGAGGTTGAGGTCGACAGTGGAGAGGCGGTTCTTGTTGATCGTATCGAGACGGTGGACTTGCCGACGGAGCACGGCGACTTCAAGCTGACGATGTACCGGAGCCGTGTGACGGGACTTGAGCATCTGGCGCTTGTGAAGGGCGAGGTGGACGATGGCGAGCCGGTCTTGGTGCGCGTCCATTCCGAATGCTTTACAGGCGATGTGCTTGGGTCGGAGCGCTGCGACTGCGGTCCGCAGCTCCACACGGCGATGGAGATGATCGAGAAGGAAGGTCGGGGCGCGGTCCTCTACATGCGGCAGGAAGGACGAGGCATCGGGCTTGCGAACAAGCTGCATGCCTACCGCCTGCAGGAAAAGGGGATGGATACGGTCGAGGCGAATGTCGCACTTGGTTTTGCGCCCGACCTCCGAGACTACGGCGAGGGCGCGCAGATTCTTGTCGATCTCGGCATCCGCAAGCTGCGGCTCATGACGAACAATCCCTGCAAGATCGCGGGACTCGAGGGCTATGGACTCGAAATCGTCGAGCGCGTCCCGATCGTCATTCCGGCGACCACGCACGATAAGCGGTATTTGGACACCAAGAAAGAGAAAATGGGGCATCTGATATGAAGATCACGGTGATTGGTGATGGCGGATGGGGAACAGCGAACGCGATGCTCCTTTGCGGTTATGGCCATGACGTGACC
>CADAKF010000043.1 GCA_902788415.1 uncultured bacterium | reverse complement strand
CACATGGCACGCTGCAAGCACACCTACACCGAAGCAGAGGCACCGACGAACACCGGCAGCCTCAACCGTCCGGCGCGTTTCAACCTGCGGCTCGACTGCTCGGCCAGGGCCCGGACGATCAAGGTCTTCAAGGACGCGCAGACGACGTTCACGCGCTGCGATCGGAAGGGCGGCTTCGCGGAGGTCTGGGAGAAGGTCTTTCTTCCGCTCTGCGAGCATGCCATGTGGAACCTCCACGAAGGGAAGTCCATCGACCGCCAGGTGGTGATGACGCTGATCCGTCCGCTCGAGCAGCGCGACACGAAGCGCGCCACCTACAAGCGCCTGCAGCTTTCCTTCGAATTCAACTGAAAACAACAGGAGCAAGGATGAAGAGACAACTGACAGCACTCCAGCGGGCGACGCTTTTCGCGCACGTGCACAAGGCCGCGTCCGAGCAGGGCGTTGATCCGGAGCAGTACCGGAAGATGATCATGCGCGAGGAGCTTGGCGTTGACCACCTCTCGGAAGTGTCGCGGACCGACGGCTTCGACCGCCTGATGTGCCGGATGCTGAAGGACTGCGGCGACTACTCGCACGCCCTGGACTACGTCGGCGGCGATGTGAAGCGCCTCCGCCACCTGGCGCTTTCGGCCGCGGCGAAGATCTGCGATGGCGCTCCGTTCGACGTCGAGCGGATGCTCTGCCGGTATGTCGCCGGCGTGATGATCAATATGAAGTACTCGTCGCTCGATCGCGATGCGCTTGCGATCCGACTGCAGCGCGACGACGGCTGGGACGACTTCACGACCATGCAGCTCAAGAAGGTGGTCGCGGCGCTCAACCTCCAGGTGCGCCGTCAGCGATGACCGACTTCAGAGTCCTTGAACGATCCTTGCCCGGCCTTCGCGCCGGGCTTTTTCGTTCCCTTATCCGGCCTTGCAAAGCGCCTTAAAACGGCCTTGCAAGAATCAATAGGTTTCTCAACAATTTGATATTATGCCGCTTTCAGGGCGTTTTCGGGCGAGACTTTCTCAACTAACCTCGGCGCGGATCGCGAGCTGTAGATCCAGTGCAAACATCGTTCGCGGCCAATAAAAACGGCGGCTTTACACCGCCTTGCGTAGGGTCTTCCCAGATAAAAAATTTTAAAAATTTTAAAATACCCCGTTGCATGATTGTGGGTCAAGGTGTATAATAGTGTCACGAAATGTCAAAGAAGGTGGAGCAGAGTGGATTGATGGAGGCGAATGCACGTTCAGGCGCCCTGGTGGGCCGCTTTGATCATGCGCTCGATCCCAAGAAGCGTTTCACCATTCCGAGCGAATGGCGTGCGCTGATGGGGAATCCTTCATACGTCTATGTGATGCCCGATCCGTCAGAGCCGTGCCTTGATCTGGTTCCCGTTGCCGAGATGGAGTCTCGGCTCGAGAAGATGCGCGAGAAAGCGCTGTTTGATCCTTCGGCGAACCGCGCGCTTCAGACGATCGGCTCCGTCTCCGAGCTTCCTTCTCTTGACGTTCAGGGAAGAATCCGCATCAGCGACAAGCTCCTTCAGTTTGCGAACTTGACGACGACGGTCGCGATGCTGGGTTCGGTCCGCATGATCAAGCTGTGGAATCCGAAGGCGGTCGCGCCGGCGGAGAAGGTCGATCAGAGGGCGCTGGCAAGCGCACTTATGGAGGCTGGCTTCTGAGATGGAGCACGTGCCTGTCTTGCTGAAGGAGGCTGTCGACGGCCTCGCGGTGAAGGCGGGCGGACGGTATGTGGACGGGACGTTCGGACGTGGGGGGCACGCGCGCGAGATCGTCCGGAGGGGAGGAGAGGTCCTGGGCATTGACCGCGACGACGCGGCCGTGGCTGCCGCCGGGGGCTTGAAGGTTGTAAAGGGCAACCACGGGGAGATTGAGAGGATTGTTCATGAGCATGGATGGGATGAAGTCGATGGGGTGTTGCTGGACTTGGGTGTCTCGAGTCCTCAGCTGGATGAGGCCGGACGTGGGTTCAGCTTTCTCCGCGACGGACCCCTTGACATGCGGATGGACCGGTCGGGCGGCGTGACCGCCGCGGACCTTGTGAATTTTGAAAGCGCGGAACGATTGGAAGAGATCTTCCGGGCTTGGGGCGAGGAGCCTAGGGCGCGCCAGATAGCGAAAGCGATTCTGCGGGCCAGGGATGAAAAAGGCATGCGGTTCGAAAGGACTCTTCAGCTTGCTGATTTCATCGGGGGGCTTCTCGGCAGGCGCAGTGGCCACCATCCGGCCACGCGGGTCTTCCAAGCGCTTCGCATGGAGGTGAATGACGAGATGGGCGGCCTCAAACGGGCACTCGAGGGAGGGATGAATGTCCTGAAGCCGGGTGGCAGGTTCGCGATCATCACCTTCGAGAGTCTGACCGACCGATTCGTGAAACGGTTCTTCGCGGACCATGTCGGGAAGATGCGCTCGCTGCAGCAGGGCGGCGAGGCATGGGAGGGGACGGAACCGAGGGCGAAGGCAGTGACGCGCAAGGCGGTCGTGGCCGGAGCCGAAGAAGTCGATTTGAATCCGCGGTCGCGCAGCGCGAAGCTGCGCGTGATCGAAAGGGCATAGGCGAAAGATGGGACGAAACAGAAAGGTGCCGAAAAGGCTGTCTGTCGTAGCGACGAATACGATGCGCTTCGGGGCGATCATCGTCGTTTTCGTCGTGATGGTCATCCTGAACGTTCTTTCCTCGTCGAGCTGCACGCAGCTTATGAAGCGGCGGGGCGAGCTCGAACGCGAGATCGCGAAGCTGGATGACGCGCGCATGCGCGAGTCGACGCGTTGGGAAGAGATGAAGACGCCGGAGAAGGTTGAGATCGCCCTGCTCCGGCACGGCCTGTCGATGAAACTTCCTCGCCCGGAACAGACGGTCCGGATGATGGAGAACGGACAGCCCCGTCCCGGACAGCTTTCGATTGCGAAGGCGAAGATGCGCAACAAGGTGAAGACGGCCGAGTCGACTCAGCAGTCGTCGCCGCGTCGGTCCCGCGGAATACGCCGCTGACGTCATGTCGATGCGCGGAGAGAGAGGGCGGTTCTGGCTTCCGGTTCTCGTACTTTCCGCTTTTGCGGCCTATTGCTCCGTCAAGCTCGTTCGTGCGCACGTCGATCCGAAGGTTGATGCGCTGGACTACGTTTTCACGCGCGACCTTCTCGCGCGCCGCGGCTCGGTCTATTCCGCCTGCGGCAAGGGCTATCCCTTCGCCAAGTCCGTTCCGTTCTGGGAATACTGCCTTGATCCGGTTGCGCTGACGAACGCCGTTGTCCGCCGTCGCGGCGAGCCGAGGCGTCCGCGCGAGGCGATCGTGAAGACGATTGCGGACGCACTCGGACTGGAATATGCGCGCGTTCTCAAGATGGCGAAGTCGGACAAAAAGAGCGGATACCGCAATCAGTTTCTCGCACTTTCCTCGGATCCCGATGCACACCGGACGCTCGCGGACTCGAAGCTTGTCGCCGGCGTCGCCATTCACGACCAGCAGGTCCGCCAGTATCTGCACGGACGGCGCCTCTGTCATGTTCTCGGCAGCGTGAACGCCGAGCACTGCGGTTCGGCTGGAATCGAGCAGCGCTTCAACTCCGAGCTGACCGGACGCCCCGGCACGATCCAGGGCATGCGCGACGGCAGGGGACGAGAGCTCTACGACAAGCGCAAGATCTCGATCGATCCGGTTCCCGGATCCGACGTCTACCTCACGATCGACCACAACATTCAGTTCGAGGCCGAGGACGCTCTCAGGTGGGGGCTTCAGGAGTATGGCGCCGGTTCTGGTTGGTGCATCGTGATGAACTCGCGAACAGGGGCGATTCCCGCGATGGCGTCTTTTCCGGACTTTGAGCCGCTTTCCTTCGGACGTGCGCCTGACGAGGCGAAGAAGAACCGCGCCATCGAATTTAACTACGAACCGGGTTCCGTCATGAAGGTCATCACGGCGGCGGCGGCGATCGACGCGGGCTTCGTCCGCCCCGATAGCGTGTATAACACTGATCGCTATGACGCGCGCTACTACAAGCTTCCGGGAGACGGTTCGCACAAGTGGGAGCCGACGATGACCGTGAAGGATGCGATTGTGCATTCCTCAAACATCGTCATCGGAAAGCTCGGCTATGACTTCGGTCCGCTCCGCCTCTACGACAGCCTGCGGAAGTTTGGTTTCGGACAGCTCACAGGCGTCGAGCTTCCCGGCGAACAGTACGGCATCCTGCCGAATCCGCGCAAGAGGATGTGGGACAAGGCCTCCCAGTCGCGCGCGGCCATCGGACAGTTCGTTGCCGTCACCGGAATCCAGCTTGTGAGCGCCTATCAGGCCATTGCCAACGACGGACTTCGGATGAAGCCTTATCTTGTCGACCGCATCGTCGATGCGGACGGCGTCGAGACGTTCCGCCATGTTCCCGAACCGGCGGGACGTCCGATTTCGGCGAAGACCGCGCGGACGATGCGCGAGGTGATGCTCGGCGTCGCCTCCCCGCAGGGCACCGCTCGACGAGCGGCAATTCGCGGCTATTCCGTCGCCGGCAAGACGGGTACGGCCCAGAAGGCGCTGAACGGACGCTACCAGGACGGGCTTTACCGCGCCTCGTTCTGTGGCATCGTTCCGGCGGTCAATCCGCATCTCGTTGTCCTCGTGACGCTCGACTTCGACGCGCGTACGAGGTTCCACCAGGGTGGCAATTCCGCTGGCCCCGTCTTCAAGCGTATCGCGATGGCTTCGCTCCGCTATCTCATGGTTCCTCCCGATCGCCCCGAAGAGCTCATGGAGTTCACGACCGACGACGAATTCGACAAGGTCATGGAAGCGCGGGCGAGGAAATATGATATAATATCCGCCGATTAATGCGCGACTGTAGCTCAATTGGATAGAGCGTTGGCCTCCGAAGCCGAAGGTTGCTGGTTCGATCCCAGTCAGTCGCACCATTTCCCATGACCTTCGCCTCCCTCATTGCAGCCGTCGTGATCGGCACGTGGAACGGAAACTGGTTTCCGTCCGGTCGCGCCGAGCATCGCGCCCATCCCGACGTCGAGGCTGCGACGGTTTCCGCAGCGGCGAAAATGCTGGCCGCGGGGCTTCGCCAGGTCGATCCTGCGGGCACGAATGACGTCATTCTCTGTTTGAACGAAATACGCGGACCGAAGGTCGCGTCGAATCTTGTCGCGCAGATCGGACGCGCGGGCCTTCGTGTCGCGGTTGTCTCCGGCTATCGGCGGCGCGATCGCTTCGACCAGCAGCAGGACGTCATTGCGACGACGCTGCCGGTTGCGGAGGCGAGTTGGAGCCGCTGGCGGCAGAACGGAAAACTGACGCCGCCGCGCGGGTATGCTTTTGCTGCGGTCGTCGTCGATTCGGCGACGACGGCGAATGTCTATGCTGTTCACCTGAAGTCCAATTACGGTGCGACAACGGAGGAGATTGCCGCGGCAAATCGAGCGAAGCGAGCAGCCGCTGTCGAGCAGATCGTCAGGCAGGAGAAGCCGAAACGAGGGAAGGCGAATCGTCCTGTCATCGTCGCTGGAGACCTGAATGCTGACAAGTGGCGAAAGGAGTTTGCGGACGAAAGGGTGTTCGGCCTCCTTGAGGATGCGAGATTCGCCAACGCACTTGAACTCCTTCCGGCGAACGCGCGCGGCACGCATCCGTCGCGGCGCCACGGCGACAGCGCGCTTGATTATGTCTTCGTGCGCGGATTGCCGTTTTGCGGACTTCCCGTCATTGCTCAAGCCGAGGGACTCTCCGATCATTGCGCCGTATTCGTTCTTGTTAAATGACCCCCTTGCGCGAGCTCCCGACTTATGCTATACTACGCACCAATTTCTAAGCCTGCTCGGGTGGTGAAATTGGCAGACACGCATGCTTGAGGTGCATGTGGAGAGATCCTTGCGGGTTCGAGTCCCGCCCCGAGCACCAACTTCCGGAGAAAATCTCTCCGGATTTTTTTTTGAAAAAATTTCCGAGACCCCTTGCACAATTTAAGAAAATAAGATATTATTCACTCAGAAGTTGCGGATGTTGCGCTCATTATGAACGTGCCGACAACTCTGACTAAGAAAAGGATCAAATAAAATGGCTACCAAGAAGGTTGCTCCGAAGAAGCCGGTCAAGAAGGCAGCTGTCAAGAAGGTCGCGAAGAAGGCGCCTGCGAAGAAGGCGTGCTGCAAGAAGGCGTGCTGCAAGAAGGCGGCCGTGAAGAAGGCGCCTGCGAAGAAGGCGTGCTGCAAGAAGGCGGCCGTGAAGAAGGCTCCGGCCAAGAAGGTCGCGAAGAAGGCGAAGAAGTAAGCCGAGGCGGTTTAAGGCCGCTAGGGGCGCGTCGGTTCCTAAGGCCGGCGCGCTCTTTTTTTCCACATCTCCGTTTGGTATAATACAGGCATCATGGCAGATGACAGAAAATGGTATGTTCGCACGGAAGACGGGAATGTTTATGGACCGGCAGATGTCGCTTCGCTTTCCCTTTGGGCACAGGACGGGCGGATTGAACCGGCGGCATTCGTGTCGCAAGACCGGAGGTCATGGATGCCGGCGCAGTTGATGCCGGAGTTGGAGATGAAGTGGTTGATCGAGGCCGAGCCGGGCAAGGTGTTTGGTCCCTACAATCGCGCCGTCGTGATCCAGTTCTCGAAGGACGGCGAGCTTCCTCCCGGCGCGAAGGTCTATCGTCTTCATGAGTTTCCTGTCGACAAGGATCCGCCGCCAGTCGAGAAGATTGTTGAGAAGATTGTTGAGAAGATTGTGGAGGTGCCGGTCGAGAAGATCGTTGAGAAGATTGTGGAGGTGCCGCCGCCTGCGCGTTCGGAAATCGTTGTCGCCGAGGTAGTCGAACCGGTTGCCGTCATGCCGCCAAAGTCGACGGGCGCGTTGTTCAAGAACATGGACCGCAGCCAGCTTGCCGCCTTGGAGGCAGCCGCGCGCAATGAGCTGGCTAGTATCAAGCGCAATCACATGTCGTTTAACCTGTTCGGGAGTAAGAGGAAATGAGCGAAGCCAAGTGGTACTTGAGAACGCAGGACGAGACCTTTGGTCCTGAAACCGAATCGAAGCTTGTCGAATGGGCGAAGTGCGGCCGGATTCAGCCGGGGCAGGAGGTTTCCGACGACAACATCGAGTGGCGACGCGTCGAAGAGGTTCCATTCCTCGACATGCGGTTTTCGATTGACATCGGTGATGGCAATCCGCGTGGGCCGTTTAATCGCGCCGCAGCCGAAGCGCTTCTCGCGAGTGGACGACTGCCGCCGACGTCCTCCATCGTCGAGACGCGGGAGCCGTTTGAGATGGCGAAGGACGTGGAGAAGGTGGAAGAGGTGGAGAAGGTGGAAGAGGAGAATGTGAGGGTTGTTGAGAAGATTGTCGAGGTTCCGGTCGAGAAGGTTGTTGAGAAGATTGTCGAGGTTCCGGTCGAGAAGATCGTTGAGAAGGTCGTCATCGACGAGACGCGCGTCAAGGAACTCGAGGGGCTTCTCTCCGAAGAGCGCCGCCACACGACGGACCTTCAGCAGAGGTTGGACGAGTCGCTGAAGAACGCGTCCGAGGCTGCGAAGGCCGCGCAGGACAAGTTTGAGGCGTTGGCGAAGAATGCGACTGACCGTGAGGGGAAGCTGTCGGAACAGGTGAAGTCACTTGAAGACGAGCTTCGCCGACTGCCGCAGGCCGCGAGCGAAGTCGCTGACATACAGGCCGCCGTCTATTCCATCATTACGGGCGAGGCGGGAGACCTTGCTTGCATTCTCGAGGAGGAGAAGCGCGAGTTCGCCGCGATGAAGAAACGCCACGAGGAGCGCGTTGACAAGCTGACCGAGCGCCGTCACGAGTTGATGAGGCGTTCTGGCGCCAATATCGAGGACATGACGCGCAAGGCGCTTCTGAACCGTCCCGAGGATCCGCGCACGTCGCAGCTTCGCAAGGAGTTCGAGGAGTTCCGCCGCATGCACGACCGCCAAGTCCTTGATCGAGAAGCGAAGATTCGCGAACTTTCGGAGGCGTTGCGTCTGAGCCAGGCGGATGGCAAGCGCGCCGCAGAGGGCATGAAGGACGTGACGCAGCTTCGCCAGGAGGTCGAACTTTTGCGCGAGCGCCTGCAGACGCGGGAAAAGGAGCTCACAGCCGAACGCCAGATCACGGAGGAGCTTCGCCAGCAGCAGGCCACAAAGCAGCAGGCGCTGCTGGCGCGTCTTGCGGCCCTCGAGTCCCCGTCGATCGGAACTTCCGGTTCGCTGTCCACAAACCAGAGCCGCGAGGCGAAGCAGGTAAGGCTCGCGGGCTGGATGAGTTTCCGCAAATGACGCTTTTCTGCCTTGTTCTGGCGGTCTTCTCGATCTGGGACTATCCGGACCGCTTTCCGGTCCACGAGCGACTTCGCCACGACTTCGTCCTTGCGGTCAAGAAGGGCGATACCGCCATAATGGAGAAGACGAGTCGCCTTGGCGTAAAGCTTCTTCCAGACGATCCGACCTGGCACTTCAACCTCGCCTGTTCGCTTGCCTACTTTCCAACTCGCGCAGACGAGGCGTTTGATGAACTTGAGTTGGCCATTGACCTCCGTCTCAAGTCGCATCCGCGCTATCAGGAGACGCTCGCGTACGCCGACTATAAGAAGTCGATGCCGCTTTTCACGGGGCCTCTCTCTGCCGTCGATGCGACCGGCGTCTTCGGAAAGCCGGTCTCTCTTGGCGGGCAGAACCTCGGCTGGGATTTTGATGTTGGCTGCTTTGTTGCGAAGCTGAAGCTCGCGCCCGGCTCGTCCGAGCCGAGTGTCGGAGACCTCTACATGAACCGCGACAACTTCCACTCGACGCTGGGGCGACTCGAGTTTCCGGGTCTCACGCACGTGACGCTCGACAGCGCCGGGACCAACCGCCAGATGCATCTCGACCTTCCGATCATCCACTTTCCCTATCCGGTCTTCGGCAACTGCTCGCGCGCGCTCCTGAGCGATCCGCGGCATCCGAATCCCTACTGGCGGTCGATGCCGCGTGCGCTCTTGACAATCCGAAAGGATTGCCTTAACCGGATGGTGAAGTTCTACCTGTCGAACCAGACCTGGGTCTTTCCGTCCGTCTTCGACACGGCCCCCGTCGGCACGAACGGAGATCTTTTCGCCTCTCTGACGCCCTATTGCATCACGACGGCCGGGCGCAGCTGGTCGGATCTTCCGTACCTGCGCGCGGCGCTTGAGGCGTCCCGCTCCTTCGCGCCGGATGTGAAGAGGGAAATCGTCTCGCGCGGGCTCCTTGCCCCGACGATTCAGACGCTGATTCGCAAGTCGCTGAAGGGCGTCGAGACGGAGGACGGCTACCTGTCGCCGACGGCCCATCCGACCGCCTTTCCGATGAACGGCTGCCAGACGAACAGGCTCGCCGCCGCCGCACGCGCGCTGACGGTTGCGGCCATTCCGCCGCTGGCGCCGATTTCCGTTACATGCGAAGCGTTTCAGCCAGCTCCTGCCAAGCCCGAGCTTTCCTATGCGAGCGCCTTCGCCTGGAGCTATGTCGTGCGGGCGCATGGCGCGGTCCGCGTCTTCACCGTCACCGCCCGCGGGGCCGACGAGTTCGTCTTCGTGCAGACGCACGGACACGACGGGGACGTGAAGATCGAGCGGCTCGCGCCGGATACGGCGAAGGTCACGGTCGTCTGCGACCGGCTTTCGCCGACGAACCGTGTGGACATCATGGTCTGCGGCCGGAACGCGGACACCGGCTGGGGCGCGCCGAGCTACCTGTCCGTGACGCGCACCGACTTTGCGGCGCCCTATTGCGATCCGGCGCTCAAATGAAGTACGTCCTCGCGCCTCTCGCCGGATTTACCGACGCGCCGTTCCGCCGACTCTGCCACGAGGGCGGAGCGGACCTGACCTATACTGAGATGGTCTCCGCCGCAGGGCTTGCCCACGGATCCTCTCCGACGCAACATCTCCTCGAGACGATGGACGGCGAAGGGCCGGTCGCCGTCCAGCTCTTTGGCGCGACAGAGTCCGACCTCGCCTACGCCACCCGCTACATCGAGGAGTCTTTCGTCCGCCGTTCAACCTTCAACCTTCAACCTTCAGCCTTGTTCACGGAAGTGAACCTGAACGCCGGCTGCCCGATGACGAAGGTGACGCGGGAAGGGGCCGGCGCGAAGCTGATCGAGGATCCGGAGAAGATCTACCGGCTTCTGAAGGCGATGGTCGAAAACACGTCGCTTCCCGTGACGCTGAAGACGCGTCTCGGTCCGCATCCGCGGAAGACAAACATCTTCGAGATCGTCGATGCGGCGGAGAAGGCTGGCGCGAAGGGGCTTGTTCTCCATGCGCGCTACACGTCGCAGATGCACGGCGGAGAGGTTCATCTCGACCGGCTCAGGGAGGTCGTGGATCGGGCGAGAATCCCGGTGACGGGGAACGGATCGGTTGTCGACGCAAAGACTGCCGCGGCGATGGCGGAGACCGGCGTCGGTGCGATTATGATCGGCCGCGCGGCGCTGGCGAGGCCGTTCATCTTTAGCGAGCTGAAGATGTATGAGTCGACTTCGACTTCGCGCTTCGACTGTTTCCGCGCTCATCTTAAGTATCTTCTTGAGTTCCGGGACATCCTCGCGCGGAAATACCCGAATGACCACATCCCGTCGCCAGATGCCTTTGCGTCCGTGAAGATGCACGTTCACCTCTTCCGCTATTTCAACGGACGGCCCGGCGCGGCGGAACTCCGCAGGCGCCTTAACCAGGTTCGCTCCCTCGACGAGATCGACGAAGCCATTTCGACACTCGGTATGGTATAATAGTTGACGATGAAATATCTGACGATCGCGCTGCTGACGCTCCTCGCCTGGACGGCTTTCGCCGTCGAGTGGAAGAATCTTGATGAACCGCATCATCTCGGCGGGCGGAGGGCGAGCTCCGGCTATTTGCAGGGAAAGGTCGTCCTGGTCGACCGCTGGGGTGCGAAATGTCCGCCCTGCCGGGCGTTATTGCCGCGCGTCGAGGAACTTTGGCAAAGTTTCAAGCAGAAGCAGTGCGTGATTCTCGGTGGGCATTGCGCCGGCTGGGGGTCTGCCGAGGAGGTGAAGTCGCTTGTCGAGAAGAACGGGCTCACGTACCCCGTCTACGAGGGCGCGGGGCTCGCCGCGGGCGAGCCTGATTTTGATGCGATTCCCTTTCTCTATGTCGTCGACGAAACCGGTCGCATCGTCTACCGCGGGCACGACGAGAGGCTGGCGACCGAAGCACTTGTCACCGCTCTGACCGACATGGAGGCGCCGAGGGACCTTGCGCAGTGGAAGCGGTTTCTCGACTGGGAGCTCGAGAACCTTCCCGCCCGTGCCTTCCTGCGGCTGAAGGCGTTCAAGAAGAAGTTTCCGAAGGAAGCGAAGGCCTACGACGCGCAGGCGAAGAAACTTGCCGCGATTCCGGACCTTTCGAACGTCGTCGAGCTCGTCGCCTTCGCCAAGAAGGCGAAGGATCCGCCGCGGTTCGGGCCGAAGGATAAGGCCAAGGAGAAGAAGTACCAGGCGCTCGTCAAGTCCGTCTTCGACAAGTGCGCGAAGCTGAAGGACGTCGCCGATCCGCGGCTCCAGCAGGAGGCGAAGAATGCGCTGGCCGACCTCGCCTGGGCCAAGGCCGCGTTTTGATTTTGAATTCAAGTAGGAGAGGGCATGAACAACATCACCGAGATCCTCGAACGTAACGCCCGCGAGTGGGGCGACGACGTCGCCCTTGTCGAAATCGACACGCCGGTCGACGGCAGGCAGAAGACCTGGAAGGAGGCCGAGCTCGTCGAGTCCGTTCCCGACAAGGCCTATCGCGTCGAGATGACCTGGGGGGACTTCAACGAGCGGGCGAACCGCTTCGCGAACTTCCTCCTTTCCCGCGGCTTCAAGAAGGGCGACAAGATCGCGATTCTCCTCATGAACTGCCTCGAATGGCTGCCGATCTACTTCGGCGTCCTCAAGGCGGGCTGCATGGCCGTGCCGCTCAACTTCCGCTACACGGCCGACGAGATCAAGTACTGCCTCGACCTCGCCGATGCCGAGGCGCTCGTGTTCGGCCCAGAGTTCATCGGCCGCGTCGAGCAGATCGTCGACCAGATGCCGCGCGTGAAGGCGCGCGTCTATGTCGGCGAGGACTGTCCGAGCTTCGCCGAGAGCTACCACCAGCTCGTGAAGCTCTGCATCGCGGCGAAGCCGGACGTGCCGACGCTCTATCCCGAGGACGAGGCCGCGATCTACTTCTCGAGCGGCACGACCGGCTTTCCGAAGGCGATCGTCCTCCAGCACCGGTGCCTCCTGCACAGCTGCAAGGTCGAGCAGGCGCATCACGGGCAGAGGAAGGAGGACTGCTTCCTCTGCATTCCGCCCCTCTACCACACGGGCGCGAAGATGCACTGGTTCGGCTCGTTCCTCGTGGGCGGCAAGTCCGTCCTGCTCAAGGGTGTGAAGCCCGAATGGATCATCCGCGCCGTCTCGGAGGAGAAGTGCACGATCGTCTGGTTGCTCGTGCCGTGGGCGCAGGACATTCTCGATGCGATCGACCGCGGCGACGTGAAGCTCTCCGACTACGAGCTCGGCCAGTGGCGGCTCATGCACATTGGCGCGCAGCCCGTGCCGCCGTCGCTCATCAAGCGCTGGAAGAAGGTCTTTCCGCACCACGACTACGACACGAACTACGGGCTCTCCGAGTCGACCGGTCCCGGCGCCGTGCACCTCGGCGTCGAGAACATCGACCATGTCGGCGCGATCGGCGTCGCCGGCTACGGCTGGGAGACGAAGATCGTCGAGCCGGACGGCGTGACGCCTGTCAGGCCCGGCATGGTCGGCGAGCTCGCCCTCAAGGGTCCCGGCATCATGAAGGAGTATTACAAGAATCCCGAGGCGACCGCTGAGATCAAGAAGGAGCCGGGCTGGCTCCTCACCGGCGACATGGCCGAGGAGAAAGACGGTTTCATCTATCTCGTCGACCGTGCGAAGGACGTCATCATCACGGGCGGCGAGAACCTCTATCCCGTGCAGATTGAGGACTTCCTGAGGACGCATCACGCGATCAAGGACGTCGCGGTGATTGGCCTTCCCGACGCGCGTCTCGGCGAGATCGCCGCGGCCATCATCTCGACGAAGGAGGGCAAGACCCTCACGGAGCTCGAGGTCAACACGTTCTGCCTGGGACTGCCACGTTACAAGCGTCCCCGCAAGATCATTTTCGCGGATGTGCCGCGCAATCCGACCGGCAAGATCGAAAAACCCAAGCTCCGCAAGCTGTACGGCGGCGCCGGACTTGTCGCGAAGCAGAACGAATTTGCTGTTGACGTATGAGCGGAAAGAAGATACTCGTTGTGGAGGACGACCCGTCGATTCGTCGGGTGATTGTGCTTGCGCTCAAGAGCGGGGGATACGCGGACGTCCAGGAGGTCGAATCGGGCGATGTGGCCGTGGAGGTTGCTTTCGAGAAGCGGCCGGATCTCGTCCTCCTGGACCTGATGCTTCCCGGACTTGACGGACTTGACGTCTGCCGCCAGTTGCGGTCGAATCCGGAGACGTCCGCCGTCGCCATCGTCATGCTGACGGCCAGGGGCTCGGAGCATGACATCGTCGCCGGACTCGATGCCGGGGCGAACGACTATGTGACCAAGCCGTTTTCGAAGGAGGTGCTGCTCGCGCGGATCCGCGCCGCGTTGCGCAAGGACACGGCCTGCGCTGCCGACCGGGTGTCTCTCGACGGACTTGTCCTTGACGATGTGACGCATCGCGTGACGTTGCAGGACGAGGAACTCAGGCTGACGCTGACGGAATACCGCATTCTCGAGCTTCTCCTCCGCAATCCGGGGCGGGTCTTCAATCGTTCGCACATCATCGACCGCATCTCTGGCGGCGAGAAGATCGTCACCGAGCGTACGATCGACGTGCAGGTCTTCGGCCTTCGCCGCAAACTCGGCACCTGGTCGCGACATCTTGAAACGATAAGAGGCGTCGGATATCGGCTGGACGAACGTGGCGGCAAGGGTTGATCGGAGTTGGCTGGCAGCCGTTGCGGCTGCCGTCTGCATTGCGGGATTCACGGCCTTGCTGTGCGTCGTGGTCCGCAGTTTCCGTCTGGCGATTTCGGACATCGCCGAGTCAGAGACGCGGGTGACTGTTGTCAATGCGGACGGCTCCGTCTTCTACGATACGGGCGACGCGGTGGCTAACCATGCGGGCCGCGAAGAGGTCGCGCGAGCCTTTGCAGACGGACGCGGAACGTCCTTGCGCCATTCCGACACCATGAAGCGCGATTTTCTCTACTGTGCCCGCCGTGTCGGAGATCGCGTCGTGCGCTTGGCCATTCCCTCTACCGGCATCCGGCGGTCGGAACGCCTGGCCTGGACGGGCGTGGCGGTGGCGGGCGTCCTCGGGGCGTGTGTCGTCATGCTCGTGTTCGTCCTGACGCGTCGGCTGACTGGCCGACTTGACGAACAGGAAAAGAGACTTGAGGTCGCTGCTGCGAATGAGACCTTCCGCCGCGAGTTTACGGCGAACGTGACACATGAGCTCAAAAGCCCGCTTACGGCGATTCTCGGGGCCGTCGAGATGCTGGGAGACGGCTCCCAGCTGTCGGAGAAGGAGCGCGCGGACCTTCTCGGAATCATCAGCGGCGAGAGCGGGAGGCTGGGCAGGCTGGTCGGCGACGTGCTGTCACTGGCGCAGATAGAGCGGGAGGAGGACGAAAACGTCGGAAGTTTCGAGGCCGTATCGCTTGACGATCTCGTCGCCTCCGTGGTTGACTTGGAGCAGAGCAAGGCCGCCGGACAGGTCCGCATCGAGATCACGCGGAACGACGCCGCCTCTGTGAAAGGCGATGCCTGTCGGCTCGAGGAGGTGTTGCAGAATCTTATCGCCAATGCCTTGCGTTATTCGGGAACGGACCGCATTGAAGTCGCCTCCGTCGCGTCCCGTGACAAGGTGACGGTGACCGTCTGCGATTTCGGCATCGGCATCGCGGAGCAACATCTGCCGCACCTGTTCGAGCGGTTCTACCGCGTGAACAAGTCCCGTAGCCGGACGTTGGGCGGAACCGGGCTCGGCCTCGCGATCGTCAAGCACATCGTGCGCCTGCATGGCGGAGATGTTTTCGTCAGCTCGCGTCCGGGCGTCAAGACGACGTTTGGCTTTACACTGCCAATCATCGGCGACAAGGCATAAAATCACCTAAGGACACGGCGCGTACTCGGTCGGTCAATACCGCTGGCGCGGTGTTGACTGGCCGAGTACACGCAATACATACTTGACCGGCGGCGTTTCGCGGCAGCACGATTCGGGCGCGAAAACCGGCGGCGACTTTTAACCAATATTTAATTTCCCGCTAATCTGCCGCTAATATCACTTTGTCAGAATATGCGGCACATGAAAGGAACAATTAGAATGAAACATACCAATCTCGCATTTGCGGCACTCGCAGCCGCCACAATTACGACCGGATGCAGCCGCGGCTTTGACCCGGACAGTGAAATCGGTTTGGTCAGTCGTGAAGACGGTTCGGGCACGCGCAGCGCGTTTGTTGAACTGACGGGCGTGCAGCGCAAGGCCGCCAACGGCAAGAAAATCGACGAAACCTCCCCCGCGACAATGGTTGCCAGCTCCACCGCCGTGGCTCTCACGACCGTTGCAAGCGATCCGTCCGCAATCGGCTATCTGTCGCTGGGTTCCGTGAACGACACGGTCAAGATTCTGCTCATCGATGGCGTTGCCCCCACGCGCGAAGAGATTGCCGCGGGCAAATACGCGCTCGTACATCCATTCAATGTAGTCTGCCGCGAAAGCGTCGACAACCTCAAGCCCGCCGCGCGCGATTTCCTCGACTGGATCTTGAGCGCCGAAGGACAGAAGATCGTTGAACAGGCTGGCTATCTCAAGGTCGGCTCGACGCCGCCCTACACCGGCAAGAATGGCGTGTCGGGCAAGGTGGTTTGCTCGGGATCTTCGAGCGTGACGCCCTGCATGGAGAAACTCAAGGAAGCCTACGAGAAAACCCACCCGCAGGTTTCGGTCGAGGTCCAGCAAAGCGACTCGTCCACCGGCGTCAGCGATGCCAAGGATGGCGTCTGCGACCTGGGCATGGCCAGCCGGGCGCTCAAGACCAGCGAAAAGAACTCCGGACTCGTTGCCGTGGCAATCGCGCTGGACGGACTGGCGGTGGTCGTCAATCCCGCCAACCCGATCGTCTCCATCTCGAAGGAGTCGTTGCGCGCTGCCTACACCGGCAAAATAACCCGCTGGAACGAAGTCAAGTAACCGTCCGCGAAGGAAATCGCGATGGAACGCACCTTCAAAATCGTTTTCACCGCCGCGGCGGCACTCGCCATCGCCGCCGTCGGCACGATATGCCTCTTCCTGATAGTCGAAGGAACGCCGGCATTCGGCAAAATCGGTCTGTGGCGTTTCCTCGCCGGCTGCTCGTGGCGGCCGGGCGAGGGCAGCTTCGGAATTCTGCCAATGCTCGCAGGCTCGGCGGCGGTCACCGCCGGAGCGGTGGTTCTGGGAGTTCCGGTGGGCATCCTCACGGCCGTGTTCCTCGCCGCGTTCAGTCCGCGCAACATCGAGCGCGCGGTGCGTCCGGCGGTGACGCTGATGGCGGGCATACCCAGCGTCGTGTACGGATTCTTCGGCATGATGACAATCGTCCCGATCGTCAGATCGCTCTTTGGCGGACGCGGAATGTGCACGCTTTCCGCGTCGGTGCTGCTGGCGATGATGATTCTGCCGACAATTATCGTCGTGGCCGAATCAGCTCTCAGAGCTGTCCCCCGTCCCATCTACGAAGGTGCGCTTGCACTCGGAGCCACGCACGAGCGCTGCGTCTTCGCCGCGGTACTGCCGGCGGCTAAAAGCGGAGTGTGGGCGGCGGTGGTGCTCGGAATCGGCCGCGCGATCGGCGAAACCATGGCGGTGATCATGGTGGCCGGCAACCAGCCGCTATTGCCGAAATCGCTGCTCGACGGCGTGCGCACGCTCACCACCAACGTGGTTCTCGAGATGGGCTATGCAACCGACCTGCACCGCGAGGCGCTGATCGCCACGGCCCTGGTGCTGTTCATCATCACTCTCCTGATCAACGGCGGCTTCTCGCTGGTGAAACGAAAATGAAAAACGACTCCAGATACATCGGCTCGAAAGCGCTACGCGCGCTCGTCTGGGGGGCGGCGGCGCTCACAGTGGCGATGCTGTTGGCGATGATCGCCAACCTCCTCGTCAAGGGCCTACCCAACCTCAAACCATCCCTTTTCGCCTGGACCTACACTTCGGCCAATGCAAGTCTGCTGCCAGCCGCCGTCAACACGCTGACGATGACCGTCATCGCGCTGGCCGTGGCGCTGCCTGCGGGCGTGGGCGCGGCGGTGTACCTCGTCGAATACGCCCAGCGCGGCAACCGATTTGTCGGCTTGGTGCGAATTGCCGCCGAAACGCTCGCAGGCATCCCATCGATCGTCTACGGGCTTTTCGGCGCAATCTTCTTCGTCCGGCGGCTAGGCTGCGGCAAGAGCATCCTCGCCGGCGCGCTCACGCTCGCGGTGATGATTCTGCCGCTTGTGTTACGCACGGCCGAAGAGGCGCTCAAAGCCGTGCCCGACCTCTACCGCGAAGGCAGTTTCGGACTCGGCGCCGGTCGCGTGCGCACCGTCTTCGCCGTGATTCTGCCCGCCGCCGCGCCGGGGCTTTTCGCTGGCGTTTTGCTCAGCATCGGCCGCATCATTGGCGAATCGGCCGCGCTCGTTTTCACCAGCGGAACCGTCGCGCAAGTGGCGCAGAGCCTTTTCGACTCCGGACGCACGCTCTCGGTGCACCTCTATGCCATATCGGGCGAGGGACTCTATGTGGGGGAAACGTACGCCACGAGCGTAGTGCTGCTGGTGTTCGTAATCGCCCTGAACGCCTTTGCCCATCTGGTAGAACGGAAGTTTCTGCGGCGTAGCGCCAACTAAAGCCAGACGACAAAATAAGGCAAATCATGGAAAAAATCAGAATAGACAAAGTCAATCTCCACTACGGAGCGTTCCACGCGCTCAAGGACGTGAGCACCACCATCCCCGAACACGCCATCACGGCATTTATCGGTCCCAGCGGTTGCGGCAAATCGACGCTGCTGAAGTCGATCAACCGGATGAACGATTTAGTCGAAGGCTGTCGGGTCGACGGGCTCATCGCGCTTGACGGGGAGGATATCTACGCCCCAAACGTCGATGTCAACAATCTGCGCCGGCGCGTAGGCATGGTCTTCCAGAAGCCAAATCCGTTTCCGATGTCGGTCTACGACAATATCGCTTTCGGTCCGCGCACGCACGGAATCCGCACTCGCCGCGAACTCGATCGCATCGTCGAGCGTTCACTGCGCCAGGCTGCGATCTGGGACGAACTCAAAGACCGGCTCGACAAGTCGGCTCTGGGCCTTTCCGGAGGACAGCAGCAGCGGCTTTGCATCGCCCGCGCGCTCGCCGTCGAGCCGGAGGTGCTGCTGATGGACGAACCGACTTCCGCGCTCGATCCGATTTCAACCGGAAAAATTGAGGAGCTCTGTCTCGAGCTCAAGACCCTCTATACAATCGTCATGGTTACCCACAACATGCAGCAGGCGCTGCGCATCGCCGACCGCACGGCGTTCTTCCTGCTTGGGGAGATTGTCGAGGAAGGCCCTACTGAACAACTTTTCTCGAAACCCGCCGACCAGCGCACCGAGCGCTACATCACCGGACGCTTCGGCTGAAGAAAGGCAAAATATGAAACTGAATTCCCATTTCGACGCCCAGCTCAAGGAGCTCAAGCAGTCCCTTGAAGACATGACCGCGCGCGATCTCGAATGCCTGAAGACAATCTACGAGGCGCTGAAAAGCGGCAACCTCGAGCCGCTTTCGCAGATTCGGGGGATGTCGATGGAAATCGACCGCGCCGAGCGCGTAATCGAATCGCTCTGCCTGAAAATCCTGCTCCGCCGCCAACCGGTGGCCGGAGACCTGCGCCACGTTTCGAGCACGCTGAAGATGATCACCGACCTCCAGCGAATCGGCCATCAATCGTGCGACTTCGCCGAAATAACCCTCAAGGGTGGCAAGGATCTCGCCGGACACTTCCGCGTGCTTGCCGACATGGCGGAGCTGGTCATTGCCATGTTCGAATCGGCCATTTCCGCCTGCGTGCATGAAGACGCCTTCTCCGCGCGCTGCGTCATTCTCTCCGACGGCGATGTCGATATCGCCTACGTGCTGCTGCGGACACGCCTTTCCGAGAAGATCCGCGCCGGCGACTCCCCGGTTTCCGATACTCTGCTTGATGTGCTGATGCTCGGAAAATATCTCGAGCGCATGGCCGACCATGTGGTTCTTTTCGCGCGCTGGATCGTATTCTCCGCCACGGGCGAGCGTCCCGAGGAGGAAAGCGGCAGGTTGGCTTCCTCGTCGGACGAGACCTGACGCGGAAAAGCAATTCCCAAACCAAAAACAAAAAAACAACAACGGCATTACCGCAATATGAGATAATGCCCTATGAAAGAAAGAAACAACCATGAACATGACCAAGAAAACTGTTGCCGCACTGGCAGCGGTGCTCTTCGCGGGCTCCGCGGCGATGGCCGTCAACAACCAATTCTGGCTGAAACAGACGATTGAAGGCCAGATAGTGGAAGAAGGCGTATGGAGTCCGTTGAGAGTAAAATCCGAGATTGAAGAAAAATTCGACGAAAGCCGGATTGTCGACCAGGAAACGCTTATCCAGCTGGGCTGGAAACTCAATCCCTACCTGAGCGTCTACCTTGGCGACCGGTGGGTGTATGAACGCTCGAAGGGCAAGGGCAAGATGCGCGCTGAACAGCGTCCTACCTTTGACGTGTACGTAACCTTCCCGGAGTTCGCGACTTTGAAGTTCGATTTCCGTTCGCGCTTTGAATACCGCGACAAACACGGTTCAGACGCCTATATGCGCTACCGCGAGCGCCTGCGCCTGCGCACCAGTTGGAGTGTAACCGACTTCAAGATTTCGCCCTACGCATTCGAGGAGATGTTTTTCTCCGACAAAACCGACACCGACCGGGCAGATCTCTTCGACCGCAGCCGCGCGCAGATTGGCTTGTCTTTCAGACCCGTGCCTTCGTTAAAAAATCTGTCCTGCAACATCTATTACATGGTCCAGCACGACATGACCAACCATTCGTCGACCTGGACTCCCACCAACGTCTACGGACTGGAATGCACCTGGAAATTCTAATTTCCCGGCCTAGGCGAACGTGGAAAGTCGGGTTAAGGGCGCTTTCCAGACTCCAGAAGGACACCCTTATCCCGGATTTTCAGGGATAATTTATCCCGGATTTTCACGAGACCCCCGAAAACATTGGGCGAAAAATATTTTCGGGCGGGTCCAAAACCGGTCGAGAC
>CADAKF010000042.1:442-12316 GCA_902788415.1 uncultured bacterium | reverse complement strand
CAACCGTTCAGAAATGGGCGGCTTCTGACAATGAACATTCGCAATGCTTTTCAGTTTTTCTGGTGGCGCCGGCGGGTCTGCATCCGCAGGGCTGTCGCCGCATAGTTGCGAATAGGTGCAGGCAGTCCAAGTACCCACAAGGCGGATCGCGTGAAAGGCGGTCCGCCTTTTGCATTTCTGCTACGAGACCGGCGATCGAAACCTCAACCAACAACCAACCACCGAAGCAAACAAGGAGCGAGCTATGAGCGACGAACCCTATAAGACCAACCTGAGTGAAGCGGAGCTGCCGAAGGTCGGGTGACGCAGATGGCGCAGCTCAAGATCTGCGGGGTCAGGACGGCGTCGTTCGCCCGGGAGGCGGAACGCCTCGGAGCCGGCTACATCGGCCTCATCTTCGCGCCGGAGAGCCCTCGGGCGGTGACGACGTCGCGGGCGAAGGAGGTCGTCGCCGCGCTCGCGGGCACGGCGCGTCCGGTCGGCGTCTTCACCGACGCCGCCGTGGAGAAGATCGCCGACGCCTGCGCGGACGCAGGCATCGGCATCGTCCAGCTTCACCGCCGAGCGCGGCGCGAGGAAGTCGTCTACCTGCGCGGGCGCGGGCTGGAGGTCTGGACGCTCGGCGGCGGAGCGCCGGGAGACGCCGTTGTGTTTGATTCGTCGCATGGGGACGGGGAGCGCTCGCTGGTGTTTGGTCCCTACCGGACGGTCCTGGCCGGCGGCATCGCGGCCGACAACGTGCGCGCGGCGCTTGCCAGCGGGGCGGACGTCATCGACGTCTCCGGCTCGGTCGAGTCGTCGCCGGGGCGGAAGTCGTCCGTCCGGCTGCGGGCGTTCGTCCGCGTGTGGGATTCACTGGTTACAAGGAAGGAGGGTTGAGCATGCTGAAGATTCTGTCGGAGGAGGAGTTTGCTCGGCGTACGCGCGATGGCGCGCGGACGCCTGTCTATCGCGAGTACCTGGCGGACCGGGAGACACCGGTCGCCATCCTGACGCGCGCGGTCGGGGACGAGTCGGTCTTTCTGCTGGAGAGCGTCAGCGGCGGCGAGAGCGTCGGCCGCTATTCCTATCTCGGCATCGACCCGACGTCGGTCGTCGAGGCGCAGCCAGGGGAACATCCGCTGGCGGGAGTGCGCGCGTCGCTGGGGTCGCGGCCCTTCGCGCCGGCGCCCGAGCTGCCGTCCCTGCAAGGCGGCGCCATCGGCTATCTCGCCTACGACGCCGTCAAGGCGTTCGTGCCCCGCGTCGGTCTGACGCCCGAGACCGGCACGCCTTCCAGTGCCTTCCTGCTGACGGACACGATCCTCGTCTTCGACCACGTGCGCCAGACCGTGCTCGTGGTCCGCGTGACGGAGGTGCGTCCGGGCGAGACGGCGGGCGCGGCCTACCGGCGCGCGCTGCGCGAGATCGACGCCGTCGGCGAGCGCCTGCTGAGCGCCGCTTCGATCGCGCGGGTCGGCGCGGCGGCGGGCGCGGCGGCGGGCGCGAAGCCGCACCTCGGCGAATTCCGCTCCGAGATGACTGCGGATGAGTTCAAGTCGATCGTCACCGCGTGCAAGGCAGCGATCCGGGCCGGGGAGGTCATCCAGATCGTGCCTTCCCAGAAGTTCACGGCGGAGACGGACATTCCGCCACTCGCGCTCTACCGGGCGCTGCGGATGGTCAACCCCTCGCCCTACAACTTCTTCCTCAAGCTTGGCAGGCGGGTGCTGATCGGCTCCTCGCCGGAGGAGCTGGTGAAGCTACAGGGACGCAGGGCGTCCACGGCGCCGATCGCCGGCACGCGGCCGCGCGGCGGCACGCCGGAGGTCGACCGGCTGCTGGAGGCCGAGCTCAAGACGGACGAGAAGGAGCGCGCCGAGCACGTGATGCTGGTCGATCTCGGGCGCAACGACCTCGGCCGCGTCTGCCGGACGGGGAGCGTGCGGGTGGAGGGCTTTGCGCACGTCGAACGCTATTCGCACGTCATGCATCTCGTCTCCAGTGTGACCGGCGAGCTCGAGCCGGGGCGGGACGCCTTCGACCTGCTGGAGGCGACGTTCCCGGCCGGAACGCTGACCGGTGCGCCGAAGGTGCGGGCCATGGAGCTCCTGGCCGGGCTGGAGAAGTCGCCGCGCGGCATCTACGGGGGCGCGGCGGGGTTCTTCAGCTATACCGGCGACATGAACTTCGCCATCGTCATCCGCACGATGTTTCTCGAGGGCACGCGGCTGACGATGCGCGCCGGCGCCGGCATCGTCGCGGATTCGGATCCGGTGAAGGAGTACCAGGAGACCATCAACAAGTCGAAGGCGATCTTCGCCGCCGCCAAGTTCGCGGCCACCCTCTGACGCACAACCTCTATTGCATATCCGGAGCAACCATGATACTGATGATCGACAACTATGATTCGTTCACCTACAACCTCGTGCAGGCGTTGCGTTCGCTCGGGCGCGAGGTGCGCGTGGCGAAGAACGACGAGGTGACGACCGAGGAGATCGCCGCCATGAAGCCGGAGGCGATCGTGCTGTCCCCCGGCCCGGGCAATCCGGATTCCGCCGGGGTGACGCTCGCGGCGGTGAAGGCCTTCGCCGGCAAGGTCCCGCTGCTCGGAATCTGCCTCGGCCACCAGTCCATCGCGCAGGCCTTCGGTGCGAAGATCGTCCCGGCAAAGACCCTAATGCACGGCAAGACGAGCCGTATCCGGCACGACGGGAAGGGATTGTTCGCGGGGCTGCCGCAGGGCTTCGACGCCATGCGCTATCATTCGCTGGCCGTCGACCGAGCATCCCTGCCGGACTGCTTCGTCGTCTCGGCCGAGGCGGAGGACGGTGAGATCATGGGCCTCCGCCACCGGACGCTGCCGATCGAGTCGCTGCAGTACCATCCCGAGTCGATCGGCACGCCCGAAGGCATCCAGCAGCTGCGCAACTTCGTCCAGGGCGAGGCGGCGCCGTCCGCGCCGCCGCCGCGCCCGGCCGCCCGGCCGCTGGTGCCGGCGGCGGAAAACGCGCACCGCGTGATGGCCTCGCTGATGCGCGGCGAAATGAGCGACGCAGAGATCGCGGCGCTGCTGAACGACTACAACGCCCGGGGCGTGTCCGAGGACGTGCTCGTCGGCTCGGTGCTCGCCATGCGCGAGGCCGGCGTCAAGGTCGAGGTGGACGACGCAGCGGCCGTCGATATCGTCGGCACCGGCGGCGACGGCCACCACACCTTCAATGTTTCGACGGCGGCGGCGTTCGTCGCGGCCGGCGCGGGGGCGGTGGTCGCCAAGCACGGGAATGTCGCGGCGACCTCGAAATGCGGCGCGGCCGACGTGCTCCGTGCGCTCGGGTACGACCTCTCGCTTCCGCCGGCCCGGGTCTCGCAGTGCATCCGCGAGCTCGGCATCGGCTTTCTCTTCGCGCGGGAGCTGCATCCGGCGATGAAATATGCGGCGCGCGTGCGGAGGGAACTCGGCTGCAAGACCATCTTCAACCTGCTCGGGCCGCTGACGAATCCGGCTGGGGTGCGGCGCCACGCCATCGGCGTGTACGACCCTAAGCTCGCGCCGCTCTTCGCGAAGGTGCTTCGTGCGCTTGGCAGCGAGCGCGCGCTGATCTTCTCGGGCGAGCATGGGCTGGACGAGATCTCGCCGTCGGGGCTGACCTTTGTCACCGAGCTTCGGGACGGCGTCATCTCGTCGCGGCTCATCGACGCCGGCGAGCTGTACGGCGAGAGCTTTCCGGCGGACGACCTGACGGGAGGCTCGCCCGAGGAGAACGCCGAACAGCTGCGGGGGGTGCTGTCTGGCCGGGTCGGCGGCGCACGGCGCGCGGCGACGGTCGTCAACGCGGCGGCGGCGCTGACGGTCGCCGGAAAGGCCGGGTCGCTCGTCGAGGCGGTCGGCATGGCGCGCGAGTCCATCGACTCGGGCGCTGCGCTGGCGAAGCTGGAAGGGCTGGTGCGCTATGGCTGACATCCTCGCCGAACTCAGCGCCGCCCGCCGGCGCGACGCCGAACTCCGCGCCCGGTCGCTGCCCGAGGCCGAGCTTCGGGCTCGAGTCGAGGCGATGCCGCCGCCGCCGGACTTCACCAAGGCCTTCTCGGGGCCGGGCTTCCACGTGATTGCGGAGCTTAAGCGGGCGTCGCCTTCAGAAGGCATGATCCGCGCCGACTTCGAGCCGATGGCGCTGGCCGACGAACTGGCCGCAGCCGGCGCCGCCGCGCTCTCGGTCTTGTGCGAGCCGCACCGGTTCCTCGGCAGCGAGGAGTTCCTGTCCGCAGTCGCGCGGCGGGTGCGGATCCCCGTTCTCTACAAGGACTTCGTCACGACCCCGTACCAGGTGCTGGCGGCGCGCGCGGCCGGTGCGAGCGCCGTCCTGCTGATCGCCGCCGTGCTCGATACCCCGCGGCTCGACGCCCTGCTGGAGCTGGCGCGGGAGCTGCGGCTGGCGGCGCTGGTCGAGACCCACGACCGGGACGAAATCGCCAAGGCGCTCGACTGCGGCGCGCGGATCGTCGGCGTCAACTGCCGCGATCTGCGGACGTTCCGGACGGATCCGTCGGTCTCGGCGGAGCTGCTGGCCGGGATCCCCGCCGACCGGGTGCGGATCGCGGAAAGCGGCCTCCGCACCGCTGAAGACCTCCGTGCTCTCCGCGCCGCCGGCGCCGATGGCTTCCTGATTGGCACGACGCTGATGCGCGCGCCCAGCCCCGGCGCCAGACTGCGCGAACTCACCAGGTAAACCTCTTTCCATCCAAAGCAAAACCTATGAAAACGCACTACGGAATCTACGGCGGACAGTACGTCGCCGAAACACTGATGACCCCGCTGCACGAACTGGAGCGCGCCTACGCCGACGCTAAGCGCGACCCCGCATTCGCGGCGGAATTCAAGGACATCCTCCGGCACTACGTCGGACGGGAGACGCCGATCACCTTCGCGCGCCGACTCTCGGAGCATCTCGGCGGAGCGCGCATCCTGCTGAAGCGGGAGGACCTGAACCACACCGGCGCGCACAAGGTCAACAACACGGTCGGCCAGGCGCTGCTGGCGCGCCGGATGGGCAAGCGGCGGCTCATCGCCGAGACCGGCGCCGGGATGCACGGCGTGGCGACGGCGACGGTGGCGGCACTGTTCGGCCTAGAATGCGAGATCTACATGGGGGCGCTTGACGTCGAGCGCCAAGCGCCGAACGTCGAACGAATGAAGATGCTCGGGGCGAAGGTGCACGCGGTCGAAGAGGGCAGCGCTACGCTGAAGGACGCGATGAACGAGGCGATCCGCGACTGGACGGCCAATTGCGACGATACGTTCTACGTCATCGGCACGGTGGCCGGACCGCATCCCTATCCGGCGATGGTGCGCGACTTCCAGAGTGTGATCGGCCGGGAGGCTCGGCGGCAGTGCCTGAGGGAATACGGCCGGCTGCCGGACCAGGCGATCGCCTGCGTCGGCGGCGGCTCGAACGCGATGGGCCTCTTCGCCGGGTTCATGCGGGACATGTCCGTGCGGCTCGTGGGCGTCGAGGCGGGCGGGCGCGGACTGGCGACGGGCGAGCACGCCGCGAGCATCAACGGCGGGCGCGTGGGCGTGCTGCACGGCGCCAAGACCTACCTGCTGCAGACGCCGTCCGGCCAGGTGATCGACACCTACTCCGTCTCGGCCGGGCTCGACTACCCGGGCGTCGGCCCAGAGCACGCCTACCTCGCGGACACGAAGCGCGCGGAATACACGGTGGTCGACGACGCTGAGGCGATTGCCGCGTTCGATGCGCTGTGCCGGTACGAGGGCATCATCCCGGCGCTGGAGTCCAGCCACGCCGTGGCCGAGGCGATTCGGCGCGCACCACTGCTGCCGCAGGACGCGATCCTGCTGGTGAACCTCTCGGGACGCGGCGACAAGGACATGCACAGCGTTATGGAATACCGCCGGCGGACGGCGGCGGAAGCTAAGTGAGACCCTACGCAAGGAAGGAGAGCGGGCAATGAATCGCATACAGCAAACTTTTGAACGGTGCAGGCGGGAAGGCAAGGCGGCGTACGTCGCCTATCTGACGATGGGGGCGCCGACGCTGGCGAAGAGCCTTGCGGCGGCGGAGACGCTGATCGGCGAAGGGGCGGACATCCTGGAGCTGGGTGTGCCGTTCTCCGATCCGGTCGCCGACGGCGCGGTCATCCGCCGCGCGGCGGACGCGGCGCTGAAGAACGGCGTCACGCTCGCCGACGTGCTGGCGGAGATACCCGCCCTCCGGCGCCGGCATCCAGACACGCCGCTGGTCATCTTCACCTACTACAACGTGATTTTCAGCTACGGACTGAAGCGTTTCGCGGACGAGGCGGCTGCGTGCGGCGTGGACGCCGTGCTGGTGGTCGATCTGCCGCTCGAGGAGCGCCGTGAATTGCTCGACGTGCTGCGACCGGCCGGGCTGACGCTGGTGCCGCTGGTCGCGCCGACGACCGGCCCCGAGCGAATCCGTGCGAGCGCGAAGGGATTGGAGGATTCGTTCCTCTACGCGGTGACCGTCAAGGGGACGACTGGCCAGCGGGACGCCATGCCGTCGGAGCTGGTCGCACGGCTGGGGGCGATCAAGGCGCTGGTCGACATCCCGGTCGTCGCCGGCTTCGGCATCCGCACGCCGGAGGAAGGCGCAGCCGTCGCCGCGCAGTGCGACGGTTTCGTCATCGGCAGCGCCCTGGTCGAGCGGTTCATGCGCCAGTGACGCCGCCTGGCGCGGGCGAAACGCCCCTTGACGCGCTCCTGCACAGGCACTTCACGCGGAGGGCTGCTTTTCCGTATCGCCCGGTCCCCCAGAAGGGTTCGGAGTATGGTATAATTTCGAAATCAAGAAGAGGAGTTATTGAATGAAAAACGGATTGTTGACGGGTTTCTGCATGTTGGCCCTCGGTGCCGCCGCCGCACAGGCGCCGAAGCTGGACGACTACGACTGGTATGACGGCACACAGTTGACCATCGAGGGGACGGCGTTCACGGACGGCGAAACGCCCTATTGCCGTCTGCCGAAGAGCGCGCAGGGCAGGGTGCCGAATCCCGTCTGGAGCATGAGTCACCACGCAACGGGCGTGAACGTGCGGTTCGTGCCGCAGGGGCGGAGGCTGATGTTCAAGTGGGTGGTGGACAATCCGAGCGCCGTGGACGCCTTCATGGGGCCGACGGCGATGACCGGGCTCGACGTCTACCGTCAGGAGGCGGACGGGACCTGGAAGTTCGCCGCGAATCCCCGCTACTTCTACTACCAGAAGGACGCGCAGGGGAACGAACATAGCGGTGAATACGCGATGAACTGGGAGCCGGGGCGCCCGTGCATGGTCTATCTGCCGCTTCGGTCCACCGTGCGTTCGTTCAAGGTGGGCATCGAGAAGGGGGCGAAGATCGAAGCGCTGCCGCGCCACCCGGTGGCGCGGCGCATCGTCCACTACGGCACGTCCATCGTCCACGGCGGCTGCGTGTCGCGCCCCGGCATGGCGTTTGCCGTCCAGGAGGGGCGGCTTGCGGACGTGGAGGTGATCAACCACGGGTACTCCGGCGCGGGCAAGATGGAGATGGAAATGTGCGAGATGATCGCGTCGATCGACGCCGCGCTCTACGTACTCGACTGCGACTGGAACATGTCCGTGGAGATGCAGAAGCAGAACTACGAGCCGTTCGTGCGCGAACTGCGGAAGCGGCGACCGACGACGCCGATCCTCCTCTGCGGCGGCTGCACGCAGTTCGACAAGCCCCGTGAGCAGGAGGTCTTCGCGCGCGGCGTCTACGCGAAGCTCAAGGCCGAGGATCCGGTGCTCTGGAAGAACCTCTTCTTCGTCAGCGGTGTCGAGATGCTGCCGAAGGAGGGTGAGGCGACCTTCGACTTCTGCCATCCGAATGACTGGGGCTCCATGCAGATGGGCCGCGTCTATGCGGAGGCGATTAAGAAGGCCGGTTCGCCGGTGCCGCGGACGGCGGCGTTTGCGCTCGCGAAGCCGGGCGCGGTGAAGCCGGCGGGCTGGCTGCGCGACTGGGCCGAGACGATGGCGAAGGGCTATACGGCGCGGATGGACGAGGTGGACGCGGAATTCGTCCGCGCCTGGAAGCCGGACTTCCAGCCGCGCGGCAAGAAGCTGCACTGGTCGCAGGGGACGTGGAGCTGCGAGGGCGGCGCGTACTGGTTCGACGGACTCGTCAAGCTCGGCTTCCAGCTGGACGACGAGGCGCTCAAGCAACAGGCGAAGCGGCGGCTCGATCCGATTCTCGACAACATGACCGACCATCCGATTGGCTTCTGCTGGTGGCTCGACCGCCGCGATCCCGCGCACTTCCAGGAGGTCTACGACTCGAGCGACTGGATGGTCAACTGGGTGGCCGGCATCCTGACTCGTCCGCTCGTCGCGTGGTATCAGGCGACGGGCGACGCGCGCGCGAAGCGGGCGCTCGAGTCCGCGCTGGGCGACGCCTACTGGAACACCTGCTTCAAGAACGAATCCGTCGACTGCGTGGCGGGCTCGGTCATCTCGATTCCCTCCGGTGCGTGGCTCGCCGCCCAGGCGACGGGCTCGCCGAAGATCGCTGCGGCGCTTCGCACCTACGCGGAGGACTATGCGAAGAATCCGGCGCGCGAGACCTACGGTCCCGCGCCGACGAACGGACTCGAGAAGACGCTCGCCCTGAAGCGCGCCGAGATGTTCGCGCAGAAGATCCCGCTCCGTCACGGCGTCGTCGCCAATGAGACGCTCCATTCGCTTTTTGCCGCGGCGGTCGTGACGGGCGACGAGGGGCTCTGGAACTCGTGGCGCAAGTGGATGGACTTCCTCGACACGCGTGCGCGGATGCCGGTCGGCGCGTGGGTGATGGACGAGGAGTGGGGCCATCCCGGTCCGCGGCGCGGTGTCGAGACGTGCGCGCTCGCGGCGGAGGTCTGGGGACGGCTCGACTTCCTGGCGACGCTTGGGCTGGGACGCTTCGGCGACGACATCGAGCGCGCGTTCTTCAACGCCGCGCCGGCCTGCGTGACGCGCGACTGCCGCGCGCACGTCTACTTCCAGCAGCCGAACCGGCTGAAGGGCGGCGACTGCGAGCGCCTTTCCGTGCGTCAGGACGGCGCCCAGCAGACGGTTTTTCAGGAAAAGCACTTTCCGCTCTGCTGCACGGCGGGGCTGAACCGGCTCGTTCCGGATTTCATCCAGGGGCTCTGGATGACGACGTCCGACGGCGGCGTGGCGGCGACTCTCTATGCGCCGTGCACATTCGAGACGCCGCTGGCGGGCGGCACGTTCGCCGTGTCGGAGGAGACGGACTATCCGTTTGGCGAGACGATTACGCTCACGGTCAAGTCTGCGCCGTCCGCGGCGTTTCCGCTCGCGCTCCGTCTGCCGGGCTGGTGTCGGGACGCCGCGCTTGCCGTCAACGGCGAGAAGGTCGCCCTCAATCCGTCCGTCGGCTTCGCGAAGGTGCGCCGCACCTGGCGCGCGGGCGACACGGTGACCTTGCGCCTGCCGATGAAGCCGCGCGCCGAGGTCGTCCGCGACCTCGACGAGACGCAGCAGGACTACACCTGCGTGTCGGTCGGTCCGCTTCTCTTCGCCCGCGGCTTCGCCGAGAAGACGGCGAACGATCCTGCCGAGCCGGCGGTCGTGCCGGCGGTCGATCCGAAGACGGTCGTGGAGAAGGCGGAGATCGTCCGCTTGCCGCTTGCACGTCCCTTCGACTGGCCGCTGGCCGCGCCCGTCCGCCTGCGCACGCAGGATGCCGCGGGCCAGCCGCTCGAACTCGTCCCTTACGGCTGCACGAAGCTGCGCGCCGCGATGTTCCCGCAGCCCTGAGAGGGGCTAATAAGGGTCACCTTATTGATATACTATCTGTGATTTGTGAAAGGAGGATGAAGATGAAGAGGGTGGTAATAACCGGAATTGGGCTCGTGACCCCTTGTGGGAACGGTACGGAAGCGACTTGGACGGCGGTGAAGGCCGGGACAAGCGGCGTCGGGCGAATCACCAAGTTCGATGCATCGCGTTGCACGGCCCAGATCGCAGGCGAAGTGCGCGGATTTGACAAGTATGTTGAGGAGAATGGACTTCTTGACCGAAAGGCTGCTCGCCATATGGGACTCTTCACCCGGTATGCCGTTGCCGCGGCTGTCGAGGCATGGAGGGATGCCGGCTATTCGGATGAGATTCACCCGAACATGAAGCGCGTGGGTACGCTCATCGGCGTCGGCATGGGGGGCATGGATGTCGTCGAGGGTGGGTTCAAGACGCTGTTCGACCGTGGCCCCGACCGTCTCCTGCCGACAATGATTCCTGCGATGATCCCGAATGAAGCGGCAGGCAATGTCTCGATGCGTCTCGGCGCGAAAGGTCCGGCGCAGACGGTTGTCACGGCGTGTGCGAGTTCGACCGACGCGCTTGGATATGCGCTCGACATGATCAGGGCGGGACGCGCGGATGTGATGGTCGCGGGAGGCACAGAAGCCGTCATTCAAGAGTTTTGTGTTGGCGGATTCATGAAGATGAAGGCTCTCAGCACAGCATTCAATGAAGAGCCTCATCGGGCGTCCCGTCCATTTAACCTCGATCGCTCTGGTTTCGTGATGGGAGAAGGCGCCGGCATCCTGATCCTCGAGTCCGAGGATCATGCGCGTGCGCGTGATGCGCGCGTCTATTGCGAGCTGGCTGGTTATGGCGCTACCAGCGACGCCTATCACATCACGGCTCCAGATCCAAGCGGTGCAGGGGCGATCGAGGCGATTCGGCTTTCTCTCGCTGACGCCGGTATCGCAGATGGATCGGACATTGACTACATCAATGCGCACGGCACGTCGACTCAGCTCAACGATGCCATGGAGACGAAGGCTTTCAAGGAGGTTTTCGGCGAGCGGGCTCGGAAAATCAAGGTGTCGTCCACCAAGTCAATGACTGGGCATCTGTTGGGGGCGGCCGGGGCTGTCGAGGCGGCGTTTTGCGCCCTGGCAATTCGGGATGGGTTCGTACCGCCGACGATCAATTACGAGACGCCCGATCCCGCGTGCGACCTTGACTATACGCCGAACGTAGGCGTGGCGATGCCAATCCGTGCGGCGCTTTCGACTTCGCTCGGATTTGGCGGACACAACGGGGCGTTGACATTCAGGCGTGCGCGATAGATAATGGCGATTTTCGAGCTAGATGCGTCCAAGTGTACGGGGTGCGGCGCCTGCGTGAGAGATTGCGCGTTCGTTGACGTTCTCGTGTTTCCCGAACCGGCGCGCGATGAGAAGAATGCGCGAGTCGTTCCTCGAGTTTGTCACAGATCCATCGAAGAAGCCTCTGCCGCGCTGGATTGCGGTGTCGGTTCAGCGCATGAACAAGGACAGCGGCGATCTCTTATTCCGTGGAGCGAGTGGCTTACTGGTCGTTTCATCTGATCCGGCCAATCCAGCCGTGACGACGCCCCGGGAGGATGTGACGCTTGCCTGTGCCAATTTCGAGTTGCTGGCCAATGCCTCCGGCATCGCCACTTGCTGGTGCGGATACCTGGGACTCGTCGAGCAGGAGGTGCCGGGCCTCGTGGAACATCTGGTCGGCGTTCCTGCGGGACATCCGTTCGCCGCCATGCTGTTCGGCGTTTCGGGCATTAGGTATCCGCGCGGTGTTGCACGTGACGGAGCGGCGAGAATCGTTTACTGCTAGGCTGACCCTTCCGCCACGCTTATCCCTGATTTTGCATAGCCGCTGAAAAGCGCGGTTTTCTGCGCTGGAACGTCGGCTTATTACCCCGTCCAGCCGAGCCCTCCGGGCTGAAACACGAAAATTCGCGTCCGAACGGGCGGCTCCGCCGCTGCAACGCCGTGCCGCCGACCGCGGTTTGAAGGCCGCAGTCGACCATTCAGTTCGGCTTCGCTTGATGTGATATTGGCGCGGCCTTCACCGCATCGG
>CADAKF010000042.1:0-424 GCA_902788415.1 uncultured bacterium | reverse complement strand
CACGAAAACGCCGCATGATGCGACGAGCGTCATATGAGGCAAAACGTGGGAGCCCGACCAGCTCGAGTTCGCGTTTCCCGACGCGGCCTGAGCTGCTTGGCATCGCCTGTTGTCGCTGATGACGGAAGGACGCGCGTTTTCGTGGCCTTTCGTGACGCGGAGCGTTTCGTGTCCGACGGCGCGGGGACGGCCCGACGGGCGAAACGACGCGGGCGAGGCGCGGTGACGGGCGAAACGGCAACGGAAATCCAGCGTACTGTCAGCTGAAAGACCATTCGCCCGTCGAACCGCGCCTCGCCCGCGTCGTTTCGGCTGCGCAGCAGCTCCCGCGTCGTCGGTTTTTGTTGGTAATATATTGCGCGTTCCTGGCAACAGGATCATTGTTCGGGGTTGAAAGTCTGGCACGTAATGGAGTATGATACGG
>CADAKF010000041.1 GCA_902788415.1 uncultured bacterium | reverse complement strand
CAAGATCACCAACATCGCCTCGCGCGGCGGACAGATGCTGCAGAAGAAGCTCGAGGGCACGTTGGGCAGGCTTGATGCTGAGGGCCAGGCGCTGATTGAGAAGTGCCGCGCCGCGGGCGAGACGATCGCGAAGTTCTACGAGGACCGCCGGTTCAACCAGGTCGTCATCGAGATCTGCAAGCTCGCGGACGCTGCAAACGAGTACTTTGACAAGCGCGAGCCGTGGAAGACGGTGAAGACCGATGCCGAGACGACGCGGACCACTCTCACTGCAGCGCTCAATGCGTTCCGCATCATCGCGATCTACCTGAAGCCGATTCTGCCCGTCTACGCGGACAAGGCGATGAAGTTCTTTGGCGAAAGCGCCTGGACCTGGGAGAGCGTCAACACAGCGCTCGAGAACGCCAAGGTCTGCGACTATGAGTATCTTGCGAGCCGCATCGACCAGAAGCAGGTCGATGCGATGATCGCCGCGGCAACGGTGAAGCCGGCGGATTCGGGCGAGGTGGCGCACGAGTCGAGGGCGTCGAAGAACAAGGACCTTAGACGCGAGACAGAAGACGCGAAGGCGAACTCAAGTCTCCCGTCTAAAGTCTCATGTCCTTCGCTCAAATCTGAAATCTCTTTCCCGGATTTCGAGAAGCTCGACCTCCGCATTGGCGTCGTGGAGAGCTGCGAGATCGTGCCGAAGAGCTCGAAGCTCCTCAAGTTCGTGCTGGATGCGGGTTCGCTCGGCAAGCGGACGATCTTCTCGGGCATCCGGCAGGCCTATCCCGATCCTGCGGCGCTTGTCGGCAAGGAGGTCGTTTTCGTTGCAAATCTCGCGCCGCGGAAGATGTCCGTCGGCGTCTCCGAGGGAATGATTCTCTTTGCGGGCGAGCCGGGAACCTGCGGCGGCGTGCTGTCGCCGACGTCTCCAGCTGGCGGCGGCGTTCCGGTGACTTGAGATGGGTGTTCTTGAGATAACGACGATGGCGATGTGGGCGGCGGCGGCCGCCTGCCTTGCGTGGTATGCCGCGTCGGTGGCGGGCGAGATCACGTACGTGACGCTCGCCGACGGACGTCGCCAGGAGCGGTCGATTCCTCTTTTGTTCAAGATGCTCCTGCCGCTGGCGCCAAACTTCTATCCGATCGTGCGTCGTCGGTTCTTCCGCACGTCGCTTGAGCAGGCCGAGGCGCTGCTGGTGCAGGGCGGGTACGAAGGGCTCATCACCGGCGAGGAATTCATGGCGCTTCGGCTGATGCTCCTGTGGGTCGTCCCCGACCTCTGGCTTTACGGTGCGATCAAGCGCCGTCACCTATCCATCCAGAAGTCGTTACCGTTCGTCCTTGACCTGCTGACGCTCTCGGTCGAGGCGGGCATGGACTTCATCAGTGCGCTGCAGCGCAACTGCAAGCTTCGTCGGCTCGATCCGCTTAACGAGGAGCTTCTCCGCATGACGAAGGAGATTCAAATCGGCTCGTCGCGCAAGGAGGCGCTGAAGGCAATGGCCGACCGCGTGCGGCAGCCAGACCTCAAGGCCGTCTCCTACGCGCTCATCCAGGCGGACGAGCTGGGCGTCTCGATCGGTTCGATCCTGCGCATCCAGTCCGAGCAGCTCCGGAGCAAGCGCTTTGACCGCGCGGAGAAGCTTGCGGCGGAGGCGCCCGTGAAGATGCTCGGTCCGCTGATGCTCTGCATCTTTCCGGCTGTGTTCATCATTCTCCTCGGGCCGGTGATCAGCCAGGCGATGAAAGGGATGTGACGATGAAAAGACCGGTTCTGATGATTGTCAACGGTCCTCTCGCGGGTCGGCGTTTTGAAGTGAAGGAGGGGGGGCTTCGCCTCGGGCGATCTTCCTCGAACGACATTCACGTGCCGGACGAGGAGCTTTCGCGTAACCACTGTCTCTTCGAGCAGGTCGGCGAGGCGGACGTCTGCGTGACGGATTTGGCGAGCGCCAACGGCACGATTCTGAACGGACGCACGCTCGGCGCTTCGCCGCAGACGCTGAAGCCGGGCGACACCATCGAAGTCGGGCAGACGCGGCTCAAGGTTCTCGGCGATGCGCTGCCGAAGGGCGGTGCGCCGGACCTAGGTTTAGGTGCAAAGGGAGGTCCGGCGGCGGCGAACGTCCGCCGTTCGCCGCTTGCGAACGTTCTCTGGCTGCTTGTGGTCGCCGCCGCCGCTGCAGCCGTCTGGCTGGCGCTGACGGCGCCGCGGCAGGAGATGTCGGTTACTCCAGAGACGCTCGCGCTGGAGGAGAAGCCCTCCCTTTGCGAAGTGCATTATGAGAAGGTCGATGCGACGCTCGAGGGCGTCTGCCGCTACGAGGTTCGCATCGGTGCGGACGGGACGGTCCGCGTCGTCCTCGATGACACGAAGGAAAACCGCCATCTGTCGATTCCCGCGAAGGCGCTGGGCGTGCGGGCGCAGGAGGAACTCGGCGACATCCTCTCGTTGGAGGCGCTGCGGGCGTTCGACCGCGAGTATTCCGGTCCCGAGCCGGAGCCGCAGGCTCTGGCGAGCCGCGACCTGTCCGTCGTCTACACGACGTGCGCGCAGCGGATTCGCGTCATCAACGCGCAGGAGCCGGAGGCGTTGCGTGCGATTTTTGACCGACTCGAGGCGTTCGTGAACAACGAGCTCGGCATCCACGCGATCCGCTATCCGCGCGAGAAGCTTGTGAAGATGGCGGAGGAGCAGATTGAGGTCGGCCGAGCGAAATGGGAGGACCGTGAGGTCCAGTACGGCAACCTCTTCGCTGCGGTCCGCGCCTATCGCGAGGCAATCTTCTATTTGGAGACGCTTGATCCGAAGCCCGCCTGCATTCAGGAGGCGCGGGACGGCTTCAAGTTGGCGACGGCGGAGCTCGAAACCCGCTACGGCAACCAGCGTTTTGTGGTCGACCGCGCGATCAACCTCGGCGACTGGGAGGCGGCTCAGCGCGAGCTCGGCGTCCTTCTTGAGATGATTCCCGACCGGAAGGATGACCGCCACCGCGAGGCGTCCGCGAAGCTTGTCGACGTCGAGAATCGCCTGAAAGGAGGCAAGTGATGGACAATTGTTCGATTGTTCGATTGTTCGGTTGTCTGATTGCCTTTGGAGCGCTGGCCTTTTCGGTGATCGCCGAGGAGCCGGTGCAGACGCGCGTCAGTATTGCGTCCGAGCCCTCCGGTGCGATTGTCGTCATCGACGGCGCGGAGCGCGGCACGACGCCGCTGGTGGTCTTCGACCTGAAGCCGGGGCGTCACCATCTCCGCTGCCGGCTGCCCGGCTATGTGGCGAGCGACCGCTTTTTCGACACGCAGAACGGCCCCTACCTTGACTTCATGGAGACGCTGTCGGAGGAGCGCGGCATCCTTCTTCTCAAGTCCGACCCGGCCGGATGCGACATCCGCGTCGACGGCGTGTCAGTCGGGCGGACGCCGCGCTTGCTGACGAACCTGCCGACAAAGGAGCGGCATTCCATTTGCCTTCGCAAGGAGGGCTACCAGGATCAGCTCATCAGCGTCAAGTTCGACGGACGACGTCCGCTCGTGCGCGAGGAGCGGATGGTGCTTGCGTCGGGGACGCTCGCCATCACGTCCGATCCGGCCGGCGCGGAGGTGACGATCAACGGCGTGAAGCGCGGCGTGACCCCGCTCGAGGTGTCGGGCGTGCCGAAGGGCCGTGCGGTCGTCCAGTTTCATCTGGACGGGTTTGCGGACGAGACGCGCGAGCTGGCGATCCAGGCCGGCGATCGCCAGACGCTCCCGATTGTCCTTACGGGGCTTCCGGGCACGCTGCGGCTCTCGTCCGTCCCGACGGGCGCGCGCCTCTATGTGAACGGTCAGGCGCAGGGCACGGCGCCGCAGGCGCTTTCGGGGCTTCGGCCGGGCACGTACGAGGTGCGCGCCGAGCTCGAGGGCTATGCCGTGATGACGAAGAAGGTTGTCATCGAGAACGGCGCGTCGGCCAACGAGGAGTTCCGGCTGTCCAACGTCATGGGGGCCTTTGAGGTCCGCACGTCGCCGCCAGGCGCGCAGGTCCTGATCGACGGACGGCTCGCGGGCGTGACGAAGACGGGCGATCCGAACGCCGAGTTCAGCGACGTCCTGCGCGTCGAGAACCTGCTGGAGGGCGAGCATTCGGTCGTCATGAAGAAGGACGGCTTCAAGACTCTGACGAAGACGGTGAAGATCCGGAGCAAGGAGACGCGCAAGTGGCATCGCCAGCGCCTGTCCCGCCTTTTTCTTCCCGACACCGAGATCGTCACGGCGAATGGCACGCGCCGGGGCGTCCTCCTGCGGTCTCGCGAGGACGGCATCGAAATCGAGGAGAAGCCGGGCGTCGTCAGCTATTTCAAGCGGGATGACATCCGCAAGATCAACACGATCAAGCACGAGTCGTCCGAACAGTGAAGAAACGGCTCGATCTCCTGCTGGTCGAAAGGGGGCTCGCCGAGTCCCGGACGCGCGCCCAGGCGCTGGTGATGGAGGGGAAGGTCCGCGTCGACGGACAGGTCGAGACAAAGGCCTCGCGGCAGGTTCAAGCTGAAGTCGAAGTCGAAGTTGAAGCTCCGCCCAGGTTCGTCTCGCGCGGCGGCGAGAAGCTCGAGGGGGCGTTTGAGAAGTTTTCCCTCGCGGCTGAAGGCCGCATTTGCCTAGACGTGGGGAGCAGCACGGGCGGATTCACGGACTGTCTGCTGCAGCACGGCGCGAAGAAGGTGATGGCGGTCGACGTCGGGACGAACCAGCTGGCCTACAAGCTGCGGACGGATCCGCGCGTCTGGGTGAAGGAGAACTACAACGCGCGGTTCATGAAGTCCGCAGACCTCCCCGACGTGCCGACCCTGGCCGTCACGGACGTGTCGTTCATCTCCCTGAAGCTCATCCTGCCGCCGATCGTCGACGTGCTCGCCCCGGGTGGTGAGATCGTCGCGCTCATCAAGCCGCAGTTCGAGGTCGGCAAGGGCAATGCCCCCGGCGGGCTCGTCCGCGACGAGGCGCTTCGTCTCGAGGCAAGGGATGAGATCGTCCGCTTCGGCAGGGAGGAGCTCGGTCTCGAACTTCTCGGCCTTGAGGAGTCGCCGATTCGCGGCAAGGAGATGGGGAACGTCGAGTACCTTTCGCATTGGAGGAAGAAATGATCGCCAAAGTCGTTATTGACAAGAAGCGCGAGGGCCATGCGCTCGGCAGCGCGGAGATCCGCGAGTTCATCGAGGGCTTCACGAGGGGCGAGATCCCGGACTACCAGATGTCCGCCCTTGCGATGGCGATCTGCTGCCGCGGCATGACCGAGCGCGAGACGGCCGACCTGACGGAGACGATGAAGAACTCGGGGACCTGCCTTTCGTGGGAAATCCCCACGGCCGACAAGCATTCCACTGGCGGCGTCGGCGACAAGCTTTCGCTCGTCATCCAGCCGCTGGCGGCGGCCTGCGGCGTCTCGGTGCCGTCGCTCACGGGACGCGGACTCGGCCTCACGGGCGGGACGGCGGACAAGCTGGAGACGATTCCCGGCTACAGCTGCGCGCAGACGCTGGAGCGCTTTCAGGAGATCGTGAAGACGGTCGGCGTCTCGCTCTCAGTGCAGACGGACGACATCACGCCCGCGGACAAGAAGCTCTATGCGCTCCGCGACGTCACCGGCACGGTTGCGTCGATTCCGCTCATCGTCGCGTCCATTCTCTCGAAGAAGCTCGCCGAGGGCGCGCACACGCTCGTCTTCGACGTGAAGTGCGGAAAAGGTGCGTTCATGAAGACGCGCGAGGACGCAACGGGGCTCGCGAACGCGCTCGTCGCGGGCGCGAAGGCGGCGGGACGCAAGGCTGCCGCGCTCGTCACCGATATGGATGCACCGCTCGGCTATGCGGTCGGGAATGCGAACGAGGTTCAGGAAGCGCTCGACATCCTCAAATGCGTCTCGAGTCTCGAGTCTCGAGTCCTTGCTGTCACCGATCTCTGTGTCGAGTTCGCGGCGCTGATGGTGTCGCTGGAGAAGGAGATAAAACTGGATGAAGCGCGGCAGATGTGCCGTGAGAAGCTCGAGAAGGGCTTGGCGCTCGGAAAGTTCGAGGAGATGGTGACGGCGCACGGGGGCGACTTGGAGCGGTTCGAGCGCTTCATGGCGAAGCCGACGTTCAAGTTCAGGATCCAGGCGATGAAGTCCGGCTACGTGACGGCGATCGACGCGGAGAAGGTCGCGCGCGCGGCGTTCATGCTTGGTGCGGGACATGCACAGGCGGGTGACCGGATCGATCCGCGCGCGGGCGTGACGCTGGCGGTGAAGGTCGGCGACCGGGTCGCGGTCGGCGCGCCGCTTGCGACGCTCGAGAAGTCGACCGAACCGGACGGTCTCGACGCCGCGGCCGCCGAGCTCTACAAGGCGTTTCAGGTTTCGCCGACGGCTCCCGAGGCGAAGCCGCTGATTTTGGAAAGGATTTCCTGATGAAGCGGAAAGGATTCCGCTTCTCCACTCGGGAGGGATATGGTTGACTACAACGAGTTGAAGAAGAAGTTCAGGGCGAAGAAACCTGTCGGCGGGGGCGCGGCGGATCCGATGCACCGGAAGTCGTCGAAGGCGGCCGTGAAGGCCATCGCGCGCGAATACGAGATGAAGAAGGCTGAACTACTGGCCTCGGGCGCGCCGACGATGAAGAGGGGGCCGCTCTTCTACGGCGTCGTCATCTTCGGACTTGTCGTCATCGGCACGCTCGTCCTCTCCGCCACGAAGGGCGACGTTGGCCTTGGCAAGAAGCGCATCGAGCGCAATGACCTGAACGCGCGCAAAGCGATGGATTCGCTGTCGGTCGCGCTCGGACGCTACAAGTTTCACGTCGGGGCGTATCCGACGACGGAGGAGGGTCTCGAGGTTCTTGCGTACCGCCGTCCCGAAGAGCTGCGGAAGATCCGCAAGGCGCATCCGACGTGGAACGGTCCGTACGTGAACCACATCGTGAAGGATCCCTGGGGGCACGACTACGTCTACGAGACGCGTCCGGAAGGCGGCCATCCGGTCCTTTTCTCGAAGGGGCCGGACGGACGGATGGGCACGCCGGACGACGTGATGCCCGACCAACTTTCCTTCGAGGCGGCGTTCGGCGACACGTCCTGGACGAACCACTGGGCTCCGGCCGAGTACCGCGGCATCATCGTTGCGCCGGATGAGGCGACGAAGAAACGCGTCAATGACGAGATGAAGAAATACGACTGAGCCCGGTTTCGGCATTTTGTGCTATAATATCGCGGTCATCATGCGTGATGGCGAAAATTCCACGATAAACTCTACGGAAGAAAGAACAGAAAATGAACTACAAGTACAACTGCCTGAATCCGATTGCGGCGTGCGGGCTGAATAATCTCACTGAAAACTACGCGCGGACCGAGAAGTTCGAGGAAGCGGACGCGGTGTTCGTCCGTTCCGCGAAGATGGACGAGCTCAATCCTGGCGCGAATCTCCTTGCGGTCGCGCGCGCGGGCGCGGGCGTCAACAACATCCCGCACGCGGAATACGCGAAGAAGGGCATTGTCGTCTTCAACACCCCGGGCGCGAACGCGAACGGCGTCAAGGAGCTCGTGATCGCGGGCATGCTGCTCGCGAGCCGTGACATCATCGGCGGCGTCGAGTGGGTCAAGCAGAACGTCGCGGATCCCGCGATCAACAAGACGGCCGAGAAGGCGAAGAAGGCGTTCGCGGGCACGGAGATCATGGGCAAGAAGCTCGGCGTCATCGGCCTCGGCGCGATCGGACAGAAGGTCGCGAACGCGGCGGTCGGCCTCGGCATGGAGGTCTACGGCTTCGACCCCTACCTCTCGATCGACGCGGCGTGGAACCTGAGCCGCGCGGTGAGGCACTGCAAGAACGTCGAGGACATCTACCAGAACTGCGACTTCATCACGATCCACGTGCCGGCCTTGGACAGCACGAAGGGCATGATCAACGCGGACGCGATCGCGATGATGAAGACGGGCGTCATCGTCATCAACGCGGCGCGCGACGCGCTCGTCAACGAGAAGGACATGCTTGCGGCGCTCGAGGCGGGCAAGGTCCGCAAGTACGTCAGCGACTTTCCGAACTCCACGACGGCTGGCAAGAAGGGCTGCATCGTGATCCCGCACCTCGGCGCGTCCACCGAGGAGGCCGAGGACAACTGTGCGGTGATGGCAGTGAAGGAGATGCGCGACTTCCTCGAGAACGGCAACATCGTGAATTCGGTGAACTATCCGATGTGCACGCTCGGGCCCGCGACGAAGGCCGGCCGTATCGCGATCTGCCACAAGAACGAGACGAACATGATCGGCACGTTCACGTCGATCCTCGGCAACGCCAAGGTTAACATCGACGCGATCGCGAACAAGAGCCGCGGCGATGTCGCGTATACACTGATCGACACCGACAGCGCGATTCCGGCGGACGTTGTCAAGCGGCTCGAGGCGAGCGAGGCGGTCATCCGCGTCCGTGTCATCAAGTAACCGGTGCGGAGGAGATCTCCATGAGAGACCTTTTCATCGTCGGAGCGGGAGGATTCGGGCGCGAGGCGGTCTGGACCGTCGAGCGCATTAACAAGGCCTCCCAGCAGCCGCTGTGGAACGTCATCGGGTTCGCCGATGATGATCCGCAGAAGGCGGAGGGCAACTTCGAGGGCTATCCGATGCTGGGCAGCGTAGAGAAGGCGTCCCGGGACTATCCCGGGGCGTCCGTCTTCATCGCCATCGGCGACAACGCGATCCGGAGGAAGATCTACGCGCAGCTGCGCGGACACGACTTCCCGGCGCTCATTGATCCGTCCGCCCAGGTTTCGCCGACGACCGAGTTCCGCCATGGCACGTTCATCGCGGTCGAGGCGGTCGTCTCCGTCGGCACGGACATCGGCAAGTTCGTGATCATCAACGCGCGCGCGGGCGTCGGACACGACTCCGTCGTCGGTGACTTCGCGAACATCGCGCCGGGCGTGTCGCTTTCAGGCCACACGACGATCGGCGAGGACGTCTTCATGGGCACGAACAGCTGCACGGCGCCGGGCATGACGGTCGGCAAGGGCGCGACGGTCGCCTGCGGCACGCCGGTCCTCAAGAACGTCGAGCCAGGCGCGGTTTTGAGTCCTTTCGGCACCCTCAAGTCTTCCGTCTAGAATCTTTTGCCCTTTTGAAGTGGATCATCTATAATCTCCTGTTCGCGGCGGTCTATCCGTTCCTGCTGCCGGGGTTCCTTCTGCGGATGCTCCGGCGCGGCGGATACGCCGCGCGAATGGGCGATCGTTTCGCGCTCTACCCGGAGGGACTGTTCGGCAAGGGAAGGACGCTCTTTGATTCGCACAAGGGGCTAACTGCTAACAGCCAACAGCTAACAGCTAACTTCATCTGGATCCACGCCGTCAGCGTCGGCGAGGTGCAGGTCGCGGGCCAGTTGATGCGCGAATGGCGCAAGGTCGAGCCGGGCGTTCGGTTCTGCTTCTCAACCACCTCTTCGACCGGTTGGAAAATCGCCGAAAAGGAACTTGCATCTCTTGCCTCCACCTCCTCCACTTTCTCCACCTCCTCCACCTCTCAAGACATCCTTATCTACAATCCGCTGGACTTTCCGAACTTTGTGAAGAGCGCGCTCAGGACCGTGCGGCCACGGGCGATTGTGCTCACCGAGAGCGAAATCTGGCCGAACTTTATTTTGCAGGCGAAGAAGATGGGGATTCCGCTCTTCCTCATCAATGCGCGGGTGAGCGACCGGAGCGCACCGCGCTACAAGGCGGCGAAGTGGTTCTTCGGCGAGGTGCTCTCGTGCTTTACGCGGATCTTCGCGCAGTCCGATCTCGACAAGGCGAGATTGGTCGCGGCGGGTGCGCCGGAGGCGAAGGTCGAGGTGACGGGCAGCTTCAAGTTCGACGTGGCGCACAGGAACGAGGCGAAGGAACGCGAGCTTCGCGAGTGGATTCGCGCAGGGATCAGGGATCAGGGATCAGGGATCAGGATTTTGCTGGGGGGGTCTACTTGGCCGGGAGAAGACGAGGTTTTACTCAAAATCTACAAAAGACTTCTTTCCTGTTCCCTAATCCCTAATTCCCGATCCCTTCTCCTCGTCCTCGCTCCGCGGCACTTCGAGAAGGCCGACGCGGTCGAGGCGAATATCAGGAAGTACGGCTTCGCCTGTATTCGGCGAAGCCGTGATGAGTCGAAGTCGAGAGTCGAAGTTGAACAGAGGAATGAGAAACTCCATTGTTCGCCTTCGACTAAAGACCTCGGCTGTCCGCCAGTTTACCTGGCCGATACCACGGGCGAGCTGATGGGACTCTACGGCATTGCCGACGTCGTGTTCGTGGGGAAGTCGCTGTGCGCGCACGGATCACAGAACATGATCGAGCCGTGCCTTTGCGGCAAGCCGACGCTTGTCGGACCCTACACCGAGAATTTCAGGCCCGTGATGAGCGACTTGCTGGCGTCGGATGCGATCATCCAGGTGAAGGATGCCAAGGAGCTGGAGGAGGGGATCGTTGGATGTTTGGAGGGTTTGAGGTTTGGAGATTTGGGTGAGCGGGCGAAGGCGGCGGTGGAGAAACGGCTCGGGGTGGTTGCGAAGTGCGTCGCTGAAATCAGGGGGGCGCTATGAGGCGACTGTCTCTTTTCGCGGTGCTTGCGTTGGCGGTCGTCGGCTGTTCGAAGAAGGAACCGGCGGAGCCGCCGAAGGCCGAATTGAGCGCGCCGGTGAAGGAGGCGATCTATCGCATTTGCAAGCTGGAGCGCACGTCTGCCTCGGACCACAATGTGAAGGTGCTGAACGTCCGGGATATGACGGCGGCGGATTTCCGCCGTGCGCTTGTGGCGTTTGAGGGACGGGATGTCCATGTCTGGATGCCGGGCGAGAGGGACTGGCTGCTCGTCGGCAACAAAGGTGCGGACAAGGTCTCACTTCTGCGGGCGATGGAGGAGTTCGCCGCGGACGAAACCTGCGTGACGTCCGTCCCCGAGGTGTTTGCGAGCTATGTGGGGACACGAGAGGAGGTTTTGCCCGCGTTCGAATCGAAACTTGAGGGCAAGGTCGTGCCGGAGTGGTTTGTCACGAAGGAGATTCCGGAAATTGACTGGCTGGACATCTCTGGAGTCGACGACGACATTCTGCGGGCGACTCTGGCCGAGATCCGTTCGATGCAGGTTGTCCGCCGGCTTGTCCTAGAGGGCAACATGCTGGCGGCGCAGGCGAAGGACAAGAAGGGCGAAGAAGAGGCGATCGACCGCTGGGCGCGCGCGGCACTCAGAAATCCGAACGATCCGATGCTTCGGGAGCGGATTGAGAACCTGAAGCGCAACGCCAAGGGCTTTCTCGAGGTCAACAAGGTGCTGCAGGCGATGAAGTGCTACGAGACCGTCGTCCTTATCACGCCGAACGACGCGTCGGCCGTCCGGAATTTCGGAATGTGCCTCAAGAAGATCGGCAAACTGGACGTGGCGGAGCAGGTCCTCAAGTGCGCGGATGAATTGCTCAAGCGGCAAGACGCATCAAGCGCGGGCGTCAATTTTGATATAATACAAAAACCATGAGAATTCTGACGGGTATTCAGCCTTCGGGCAAGCTCCACTGGGGCAACTATTTCGGTGCGATGAAGTCGATGTTCGACCTTCAGGAGAAGGGCGAGAACTTCATGTTCATCGCGAACTTCCATGCGATGACGACGGTGCGGGACGGCAAGGCGCTGCGGGACGCGACGAAGGAGGTCGCGCTCGACTACCTCGCGTGCGGACTCGATCCGAACAAGACCGTTATGTATCGCCAGAGCGATGTCCCCGAGGTGCAGGAGCTTGCGTGGTATCTCTCGTGTCTGACGCCGATGGGGCTCCTTGAGCGCTGCCACAGCTACAAGGACAAGATGGCGCACGGATTCGAGGCGACGCACGGGCTCTTCGCGTATCCCGTCTTGATGGCGGCGGACATCCTCATCATGAACGCGGATCTCGTCCCGGTCGGAAAGGACCAGAAGCAGCACCTCGAAGTGACGCGCGACCTCTGCCAGAAGTTCAACAACGCCTACGGCGAGATCTTCAAGATGCCGGACGCGTACATTCCCGAGACGGTCGCGACCATTCCTGGGACGGACGGGCAGAAGATGTCCAAGAGCTATCATAACACGATCGAGCTCTTCGATGTGTCGGCGAAGAAGAAGGTGATGGGCATCCAGACCGATTCGACGCCGATGGAGGAGCCGAAGGAGCCGGAGGGCAACTCCGTCTACGAGCTCTACAAGCTCTTCGCGACGAAGGACGAGGTCGAGGCGATGGCCGCGGCGTTCCGCGCCGGCGGCTACGGCTACGGCACGGCGAAGAAGGAACTCCTCAATGCCTATCACCGTCTCTT
>CADAKF010000040.1 GCA_902788415.1 uncultured bacterium | reverse complement strand
TTCCGTCCCCGCGTCTACCTCCGCGCTCGCCGCGATCTCCGCGGCGAGGTCAACGCCCTCGACCCGATAGCCGGCGTCGCGCAGCTCGCGCGCACCACGACGGAGAAAGTCCTCCGCCTCAGATCGGTTGATTTTAACACAGAGACACGGAGACACTGGGTTTTCGGACGAGTCTCCGTGCCTCTGTGCCTCTGTGTTTAACTTAAGCCCAACGAGCGGGGACCAAACATACGCCGCCTGCCCCAGCGCCCGCAAGGCCCTTCGTCCCCTCGGCACCTCGCAGGAAACTGAAAATGGGGAAGCGGAATCCTTTCCGCTTGTCAAAAACGAAAACACCACTTCCCGGCGTGCCGCAACATCGTCTTCCGCGTTTCCGCTCCACTCCTCGAGCTCGCGGGCGAACGCCGTGCATTCGGCGTCATCCCAGACGACGAGTCCGGTCCGCGAGCGGAGCGCCAGCATCCAGGCGTCATGAAGGGTTTCGTGCATGAAGGGTTTCGTGCTTCTGGTCCTCGGCGTCTTCCGAAAGGCGCGACATCGTGAATTCGCGGACATAGCTGTCGATCCAGTCGTTCTCCCCGGAGGTTCCGACGGCGCGCCAGCGGGCGTGCCAGCCGTCCTCCTCCTTCACGAGGCTGGGGACAATCTTCCCGTCCGCGACGAGATTCAGCGCCTCACGTTGTTTCGGGCTGAGTTTCATTGTCGGCGGACGGCTGCTCTTCTTCTGTCGCCACTTCGCCGGAGAGGAGGGCGACGACCTGCTGCTGGACTTCGCTCAGGTTCTCAAGCCGGAGACGCGGATCGAGAATGACGAACGTGTCGCCCTGCTTGCGGTCCTCGTAGACGCGGCGGATCGTACCGTCCTCCTGTTCCTTCGCATCGCGTTCGACGAGAATCTTCGAGCGCTCGAGCATGACCGCGAGAACGTAGACGACGTTCTTCATCGCCGGATCGTCCAGCGTCACGAGCTGTCGGAGGAGCTCGCCGGCATCTTCCTTCTTAAGCGGCTCCTGACGCACTTCCTTCACCGGTGCGAGATACACGCCGTCCCACTGCGAAAAGGGCGTCCAGTCGCGTTCCTGCACCTTCCAGCATTCGGGATGGCAGTCAAAGCGCTCGTAACCGTCCGCCGTCTCCTTGAGCGCGCTCACGACGGGCGTCTTGTCCACGAGCGGCTTCTGGCAAATCGTGCAGACATGCCCCCGCGACCTGATGTTCCATTCCTGTGACATAGCTTAATTATATCATAAGTCGCCGGACCGAACCGGCACAAGGGAGGTCAGCAGCAGAAGCCCGACCGAGATGCAGATGAGCGAATCGGCGACGTTGAAGCAGGGAAAGTGGTGAACGCCCCAGTGGAAGTCGAACATGTCGATCACAAATCCGCGAAACAGGCGATCGATGACGTTTCCGACGATGCCGGCGTAGAGCAGCGGCTCCGCCGCTGCTCCAAGGTTGAAGGTTGAAGGTTGAAGGTTGAAGATGGAGGTGCGCTTCCAGATGAGAAACGCGAGCGCGACGAGTCCGAAGACGGCGAGCGGCCAGACCTGGCCCTGGAACATCCCCCACGCACAGCCTCGGTTCTCAACATAGGCGAGATCGAAGATTCCCGGAATGACGGAAACCGCCGCGGACCCCTTCAGGTATCCCGCGGCGAATTCCTTGACGACGGCATCAACGAGCACAAGGTTCGCGACGACCGCAAACAGGATGAGGAATCGCTTCACTGCTCCCCGCGTTCCATCGCGCTCTGGCATTCCATGCACGTGAGGACGAACGGCTGGTTCAGGAGCCGCGGCTTGCGGATCAGCTGGCCGCAGGAGGTGCAGACGCCGTAGGTCCCGTCATCGATGCGGTGCAACGCCTCGTCGATCTGCTGGATGGTGCGGTTGATGGTGCCCATCTGGCCGAGCGCCTGCAGACGGAGCGTCTGGCTCGTGCCGTCGCCGCCGTCCGCCTCATGGTCCTCGGTCTCGTTGAATCCCGTGGCCTTCATCGCATCGACGCCGGACATCGCGCGCACGCGCGCCTCCATCAAGCGCCTCTTGAACTCCTTGAGGTCGCCAGCGGGGAATTTCACGGTCGACTTACCCTGTGTACGCGTCGTCGGACGACGCGTCAGGCGAATCTCCTCAATCGCGCGCTCCTGATCTGCCTTCGCCGCAGACCGCTTCATCTCCATCGCGATGGACATCGCAAAGGCAACCGCCTTCGCCGTATCAATCGGCTTGTATTCCTCTTCGACAGGCTTCGCGACAACCTTCTTGATGATACGCGGTGGAACGCGCTTGATGACTTTCTGCTCCTTCTTGTCAGCCTTCTTGACCGGCTTCTTGACGGCCTTCTTGACGGCCTTCTTGACAGCCTGCTTGACCGGCTTCTTCGCGACTTTCTTCTGAATCTTCTGCGCCATGACGGTCCTCCTTTCCAAAGAGATGCCGTTATTCTATCAAATCTGAACGCCTTCGGGAAGCTTCATCCACTCGCGAATCTCGTCCGAGAGCGGTCGAATCTCCTTCACGGTCGCAAACATCAGGTTGCCATCTGCGTCCGGGAGCTCGAAGTCGTCGCCGACCTTCTTGCCGAGCAGGTTTTGCGCGACGCGCGTCTTCGAGGAGAGAATGCCCTTCTCGAGGTCGTTGTCCCACTCGCCGAGAATGCTCCAGGTCTTCTCGCCGTCCTTCGCCGTGACAACGACGGTAACGCCAGGCATCACCTCGTCTGTCGTCGCATCGGCGAAGTCACCGGGCTTCACAGCCTCGAGCTCGGCCTGCATCACGGTCTGCTTCTGCATAAGCGCGCGCTGCTCGTCCTTCGCATACTGGTACTCGGCGTTTTCGGACAGGTCGCCGAAGCTCTTCGCGAACTCGATCTTGCGGACGTTCTCCGGCATCTCCTCGTTGATGAGCTTCAGGTATTCCTGCTTGCGGAGGCCATAGCTGCGGTAGGAGGTGAGACGGGCGTACTCCTTCTTCTTCTCGATCTTCACGAGATGCGCCTCGAGCGCGGGGACGATCTTCGTCATGCGGATGACCGTCGCGTGGTGCGTCGAGGGATCCCACGCAATCGAAGCCTGGAAGCGCTCGAAAAAGAGCGCCTGCTCCTCGGGCGAAAGCCAGCTGAAGACCTTCTCCAGCCACTTGCGATCGCCGAAGAGACGGCGGACGAGATTCTGCATCTTCAGCGTCTCACCGCCCTGGCGGCCCTCGCCAAGCGCAATCGCGTGCGTGAGGAGCGTCACAAGCGGCGGAAGCTCCGCCCAATCCCTGAACTGCTCGTACTTGCCCACGAGGAGCGTCGTCAGCGTCGCGGGCGCCTTCGGCTCCTTCATGTAGGCGCCGACCGCCGCACGGCACGCCGCCTCCTTGCCGAACTGGGAGACAATCTCCGCAACAGCCGTGAAGCAAAACTCGGGAATCGCCTTGTAGAGCCTGCCCTTCGCCTCGTCATCGCACGCGAGGAACGCGACCATCGCGCCGACCTCGCGGGCCGGCAGGGCCGCTGCCGCCTTCACGAAGCGCTTGCGCTCCCAGAGATAGTCGCGCATCTCGGCCGCCGGCGGCTTCGAAAAGCCAAGCGCTGTCACTTCGCACGCGAGACGCGCATAGAGTGCGTCGTCGACCTTGCGCGCGGCCGTCACCGCGAAGACAAGCCGCTCGCCGACCTTCTGCTTCGTCGCCTCGTCGGCCGCCACGAACTTCTTCTGCGCGACGAACTCGCGGACCGCCGCGAGGATCAGCTTCGGATCCGTCTCGTGCGCAAACGCCGTCATCCAGTTGTCGCCATAGTCCTCGGCGGACGCCTTCAGGCGGATCGGATCGGCGCGCTTCGCCGGGATCTCCACAAGCTTGTCGGCCTTAAGCTCCGCGCGGGCCTTGTCCCAATAGGCCTTCCAGTTGACGGACTTGACGAAGCCGTTCTGTACGCACACGTCCTCAAGACGGGTGATCGGCATGTCGCCGTAGCTCTTCAGGACGGCCTTGATGAATTCGCCGGGACGATCCTTGAGCATCGCCTCGAACGCCGTGGGGTCGGCCTGGCGCTTCACGAGAATGTGGTCTTCCGGCGCGACCGTCAGCATGTCGACCGCCGCGTCATAGGTGAACTGATGTCCCTTCTTCGTCTTGAAGTCAACCGTAATGCGGCGGTAGAAGTAGTCGAGCTTACGAACCGTGCCGAGACCCCACGCCTTGCTGAGGACGAGCGCGCCCTGCGTAAAGCTCACGAGCTTCTCGAGACGGACGAGCGACTCGTCGAGCGGACGCTCGCCGAAACCGACCGAATCGAGGAAAGAAAGAAGAAGACGATCCTTCGTCGTCTTCTTCAGGGCGTCCTTCACGCCAACCGCCTGCAGGCTCTTGGCAAGCGCCTCCCGATTCTCCCGCACGAGCTTGAAAGCCCCATCGAAATCCTGCTTCTCGGCACATGCACCCAGCTGACCGACCAGCGCTTCGTTCTCCGCCATCTTTTCCTCCCTTTGGAAATTCAATTTTAGGGTGAAATTATATCATAAATGGCGCGTGCGGGATAGTGGTCAGGTCGAACCGCGGCACAAGATCGGCAAGCGAAACCGCCTCGCCCTTCGCCGCCCAGCCGCAGGACGCCGCGAGAAAACCGAGGATCTCCTCGGGCGTCTTTCCCTGCTCGCGGTAACTCGCGATGCGCGTGTCGCCATGTCGCTTCGCCAGCCGCTTGCCGTCCTTCCCCACCACCAACGGAACATGGCAATATCTCAGCGCAGAGTCACAGAGGCGCAGCGCCTGCGCCAGCAAGATCTGCGCGGGAGTCGCGGGAAGGAGGTCATCGCCGCGCACGACCTCGGTGACGCCCATCAGGAGATCGTCCACCGTGCAGGCAAGCGTATACCCTGCGCCGAACTCGTCGCGGGCGAGTGGAAAGTCTCCAAGCGTCTTCGGGACATTTTGCTCGTAACGCCCCGCAAAGGCGTCATCGAAGGAGACAACGGTATTCTCAGGCACCCTGAATCTCCAACAAGGTTTATCTCTCTGTGTCTCTGTGACTCTGTGTTTGAACTCAACGGCCTCCTGCCAAGTCCTGAACCGGCCGCGGCAGGTTCCAGGGTAGTACAGCTGCTCGCCCGCGTGCGGCGCGGACTGCGCCGACTCGACGTCCCTGCGCGAACACACGCACGGATAGACGAGGCCCGTGGCGCGAAGCGCCTCCAGCGCCTCGCGGTAGACGGCCTTGCGCTCGGACTGCACGTACTCCTCGTCCCAGTCGAAGCCGAGCCAACGGAGATCTTTGACAGCCTGCGCCGCCGCGCCGGGCTTATCCTTCGGATGGTCCAGGTCCTCCATCCGGAAGATCACCTTCCCGCCCTGGCTGCGCGCACGGAGCCACGCGATCATGAAGGTGCGGACGTTCCCGAGGTGCAATGCACCCGTCGGACTCGGCGCGAGGCGCCCCACGTACCGCGTCATCTTTTCTTCCAGAACTTCTTCCATTCCGCGATGAACGTCTTGAGGAGGTCCGCGTCCTTGAACGCCGCAGACGTCGCCTTGCGCATGTCACGCGTCTCGATGAGCGCGTCCATGTAACGCTTCTTCAGCCCCGCGAACGGCTTCAGCCGCACCTCGTCCGCCCCCTTCTCGATGAATCGGATGACGGACCATGCCAGGCGATACTTGAAGCGGCGCTCGAAGTCGCTGCCGCCGTAGAACTGCTCGTAGTCCATGAGCAGGACGCCGGGTATCGCCGCGGCCAGCCTCTCGACGTTCTCGTCCGTCAGGTCGAAGTCCTCGCCCCAGTCCGCGTCCTGGTCGTCCTCGAAGTACTGCGCATAGCCCTCGTTGAACCACGGCGAGGTCGAGATCATCGAGGCCGCGTAGGAAAGATGCTGGTGAAAGGCCTCATGGCGGATCGTCCGCAGCAGCTCCCTCTCGTCGTTCGCCGAAAGGTGCGCAACCAGTTCGCGGCGCTGCGGACTCCAGTACGCCGCACTCCACGCCATGTTCGTCATCCCGTCCGTCTCCAGCGCGTCAAGGTACTCGTCCCGCATTGCATAGATGCGAACGACGCTGAGCACGTTCGACCCGTCGAGCGGACTCGGAATCGCCGCGGCGTACTTCGCCCGCATCACCGGAAAGTCGTTGGTCAGCGTCTCGACGAAGTCCCGCGACGGCAAGTCATCAATGACCGCAAACTCCTCCGCGTCCGTGAAATGCCAGTTCGAATACGCCGCGACTGAATGATGTGCGTCGCGGCGAAGCAGTTCACGCTCGCGTCTCTCGTCTGAAGTCTCGCGTCCCTTCCCAGAGGACTTCAGACTTGAGACGAGAGACGGGAAGTCCGTCTTGAGGAACCGGTCTTCGAAGAGCGCCATCTGGGTCGGGTAGTCATCCCCCTCCGCAAGCTTCCACGAGGCGAGGAACCAGACGTTCGTCCGCTCCGGCAGAAAGGTGCAGACGATGTCCGAGTAGTTCGTCGGATTCTGCCAGTAGTAGACCTCCTTGTAACCGCGCGGCAACAGCCGCGGTGAGCGCGGCTTCACGACGACCGGGGCCGGCGAAAGTGCCTCAACCGCCTCGCGGAACGCCGCGGGGAAGTCGGCGTTCGCCCGAACGCGTTTCATGGGCACGCGCCGCGATTCATACTCGACTCGCGTCTGCGTGCCGTTCCGGCCGATTACCGGCGGACAGGTGTCAAGCGCGGACAGGAGGAAGAGCCGGTCCCCTTCGTCCGTCCAGCGCCCAATCAGCGTCTGCGACGTCCAGAGGTCCATCCGGTCGAAGCGATCCTCCAGACGGCGGACGCCGTCTTCGCGAACGAGATACGCCTCCGCCCTCGGCATGTCGAGCGGCGCAGGCGCAGTGAAAAACAGAGAAATGAGCGCGGCGACCATCGGCGCCCCGCCGTCAGTGCGACATCGCCTTGAAGAGCCGCAGGTTCACCTTCGGCGACGGCACGGCCACCGTGATCTTACTCTCTTCCCCGTCCGACCTCTTTCTGTCGAACAGGACCTTATGGATTCCCGGCAGAAGCGTCTCCCAGTCGACGACCGAACCGCCCTCCGCCGGCCACCAGGTGAGCTGCTCGCCGTAGATCCAGATGTGACCGCCCGTCGCCTTGCTGAGCGCCGCCTCGAAATTCTGGGCAAAATACTCCACTCGGTTCTCGACGCTGTCAATGGTCGGCTTCAGGCAGTCGTTGTTCGCGGCAAAGGCGTAGGCGTCCATGTAGAACGCCGGTGCGAAACCACCCTGCTGCATATGCTTCGCCTTGAGCGCCTCGTCCAGCAGACCGCACCCCGTCTCGTTGCGCTCTTTCATGCGCTCGTAGGCGGCCGCGTTCTGCGCTGTATAGCCGGACCATTCGTCACCGTCAATCAATCGCGCCTTAGGCGGCATCGCCTCGAGCAATCCGTTGCAGAACGCGCCCATCAGGTCGGCTCCATTGAAGCTCCAGAAGTAAAAGCTCCAGAGGACCATCTCAGGAAAGACCGCGAAAATCGCATCGCCGATCTGCTTTCCGCGCTTGCGCGCCTCTGCAATGTACTGGGCCTGAGAATGCAGCGGATCAGCTGGCTGCGGACCGCCGCCATTCAGAAGATTGCCCTTGCCCTCGATGCACGACTCAGACCTCCAGAAGCTCTCGACGGGATAGACGCCGTAGCCTTCGGGGTCCAAGCAGATGCCCACCATGCCGCAGGACTTGGCCAGCTGCGCCGCCGTCGTCCAGTTCGCCGTCACATTCTTCCAGTAGTCGTCATCGAACCACAGCGGGCGGTTCTGGTCGGCGAGCACGCCGAGGAAATTGTATGTCCACTTCTTGAAGGGGATTTTCTTGTAGACCTCCCCCGCAGCGCGCATCTCGTTCTTCTGCCCATCCGTGAACGCCTCCGGATTGAAGACGTCAGACGAGCTGCCGAGCATAATCATTACACCGTCAAACGGCGCCTGCTGCTCGTACTTGGAGATGTTGGCCTTGAGCTCGTCCAGCTTCGGCAGGTTGCTGCCGACATTCACGAGCTTCACATCCGCCATCACGGCCGCGACGAGTCCAAACGCCAAGACAAACATCATCATGAGTTTCTTCGTCATAAGTCACCTCGTTGGATCAAAAACTGTCCGTTACCTAGGTATAATAACATTTCCTCCCGTCAGCAGTCAATCAGAGGATGCTGAACGCGTCAATGTCGAAACTCACGCGCAACCCGCCGGGAACAGGGCGTTCCGCTGAAATCCATCTCCACGCACGGACGATTGCAGACGCCGAGACCGCTCTCAGGACGATTTGCCACCGATACCAGCCGTCTGCCTTCTCCAACGCACCTGGCGTTGCATCCGAGACCCTGACATCCTTCAGCCTCTGAAGGCTTTTCGCATACATCGTCGCCCAGTTTGAAACCTGCTTCAGGTCCTTTGACCGGAATCCGATGAGGGCCAGATGACAGGCAGGCGGAAGAAAACACTCTTTGCGGGCCGCAAGCTCCTCGGTGGCGAAATCTGCAAAATCGCCCCGAAGGACAGATTTCATGACCGGCGCGTCACTGTCACGCGTTTGGACGATGACCTCGCCTGGAAGCTCCGCGCGTCCCGCACGTCCCGCGACCTGCGCGAGCAACTGGTAGGTGCGCTCCCCGGCGCGGAAATCGGGCAGGTTCAGGGAGGCGTCCGCGTTGAGGACACCCACGAGTGTAACGTTCGGGAAGTCGAGACCCTTGGCAATCATCTGCGTCCCGAGGAGAATGTCCGCCTCCCCGCGGCGAAACGCCGAAAGGAGATCGTCGTGTGAATTCTTTCGCGAAGTCGAGTCTGCATCCATGCGAAGAACGGTTGCGCGCGGGAAGCACTTCTGGAGCGCCGCCTCCGCCCGCTGCGTGCCAATGCCCCTGAAGTCAAATGCAGACGACCGACACTGCGAACATGTCGCCGGCACGGGAACCCATCCGCCGCAGACATGACAACGGAGACAGCTGTCCGCACGATGATAGGTGTAGGCGACGCCACAGGCAGGACACGTGACGACGTATCCGCACGACGCACAGACGGCGGACGTCGAATAGCCGCGTCGGTTCAGGAAGAGAATGACCTGCTCATGGCGGTCGAGTCGCAGGTGAACAGCCTCAAGGAGCTCGGGCGAGAAAATCGAACCGCCCTTCATCTCGACAAGCCGCACGGACGGCAAGGTCCCCGCGCCCGCACGAGACCTCATCTCGACAAGCTCATACTTGCCGCGTTTCACGTTCATCCAGCTCTCAAGAGAAGGCGTCGCCGAACCAAGTACCACGCGCACGCCCTCGACCGCACCGCGAAGCACCGCGATGTCGCGCGCATGGTACCGCGGCAGTTCGTCCTGCTTGTAGCTTGGCTCGTGCTCCTCGTCGACGACAATGAGCCCAAGGTCGCGGACAGGCGCCCAGACGGCCGATCGCGGTCCAACGACGACGCGCGCCTCGCCTGAGCGGATCCGGTGCCACTCGTCGTAGCGCTCGCCGTCAGAGAGCGCCGAATGAAGAACCGCCACCCGATCGCCGAAGCGCGAAGCGAAGCGACTCACAGTCTGCGGCGTCAGGGCTATTTCCGGCACCATGACGATGGCACCACGCCCTGCGGCAAGCTCCTTCGCAATCGCCTGCAGGTAGACCTCAGTCTTGCCCGAGCCGGTGACCCCGAAGAGAAGAACCGGCCGGGAGGACGTTAGACGGGAGACCTTAGACCCGTCTAACGTCTTCCGTCTAAAGTCCTCTCCTTGTCTCGCGTCTCCCGTCTCCCGTCTAAGGTCCTCCCCCTCAATCGCCTCCAGCGCCCTCTTCTGTTCCTCATTAAGCGGAAGCGGCTTGGTCGGAAGAATCCGCCTGTTCGCCAGCGGATCGCGACGCTTCGCCCGCACCTCGATTGTAATGAGCCCCTTCTCGGACAGCGTCTTCAGTGACGCCGGCGTCGTCTTCAGCTCACGGCAAAGCTGCTGCAGCCATCCGCCACCCAGCCGTTCAATGTTCTCGACCAGCCACTTCTGTCTCTGCGTTAACCCCTGATCCCTAATCCCTAATCCCTGATCCCTCTTTTCGACAAACAGCAGTTCCTTTGCCCGCGCGCTGCGCTTCAGCACCGCCGCGGGCAACGCCGCCCGGAGAACGGACTCGATTGGCGAGGCCGTGTAGCTCGCGGTCTTCTTCACAAGTTCCAGAAGCTTCTCCGAAAAGAACGGCGTCTCGTCGACAATGGCGGTTATGGGCCTAAGCTTGAATTTAGGACTTGAGACTTTAGACGTAAGACCTCTCGCGTCTAAAGTCTCCCGTCTAAGGTCCTGGGTCCCGTTCGCCCCGACCTCCACCGCAAATCCCCGAGCCTCGCGATGCCCAAACGGAACGGAAAGAAGCTGGCCGACGGCCAGCTTCTTCTGGAGCGCTTCCGGAACCTCGTAGGTGAAGAGCCGGTCAAGCGCGAGGTCGATCGCGACCTTGGCAAGCATCCGCAAATCAGAGCGGCATGAACTTCAGCTCGTTCTTGAGATTCGAGTTGTCGAAGCCCTGCTTGTTGAAGATGACGTTGAGCTTCGAGTACTTCGCCTTGACGACGCTCGCCGCGCCACCCTTGCGGACCAGAACCCACGCCTTGTTGCCGAACGGCGTCGCATACTCCTTGCCGATGGCGATCTGCGTCGTCTCCGTGCCGCCGAAGGACTTCAGGGAGCCGCTCAGCGTGTTGAAGTCGCAGTTGCGCGTCACGAGAACCGGAATGACGTCCTCGATCTCGCTCTGGACGTTCTGGCAGATGACCCAGGCGATGTCCTTCTCACCCTGGAACTTGCCGCTCGTCGACTTCTGAACGCCACCGCCCTGGAGGACGCTGATGTCAACGTTGGCGTAAGGCGACCACTCCGCCTGCCCGTAGTTGTCCATATCGAAGAGTTCGTTGAAGAAATCCGTGGACGTCGTCGCGCCGATGAGCGCCTTCTCGTCGTCGTCAAGTCCCTCAGTGTCGGACTGAGGCCACACGGCCTGAAGCCCAGCACCTTCGCGCTCGGTGTTGCACTGCGTGATCGCGACGAACAGGTTGCGGCCGCGCATGGCCATCGCAGACGTGTTCGCCGAAAGCATGGCGGACGAAATGGCCGGGAAGAGAGCACCCATCAGGATGCCGAGAATGCCGATCACGACGAGGAGCTCGACGAGCGTAAAACCCTTGGACTGTTTTTTCATAGTGTGTTGCCTTTGTTTGTTATTTCAAACCAGTTTCCAACTCAGGACAATTATCTCATAAATTTTATTTGCGGTCAAGGGCCCGACGGAGGTAGGGCCAGTAAGCGGCCGTGTAAGTGAAAAGCGACCAAACCGTCAAGATGACCAGGAGACCTTCAACGATATAGCAGCTCAGGAGCCACGGACCGTTCCACGACGTCGGCGCCGTCTTGTGAAAACAGCAGTACATGTAGACCCATCCGGCTCCGGGAAACGAGAGCGCCGTGCGGACCTTCCCGAGCCACATCGCCGCGACATCGGCCCCATACAAAGTTCCCACCGACCGCATAAACGTCACCCACGTGTCGCGCAACATGTAGAGAATGGTGAAGAACAGCATGACGAGCGCATGCGAGTTGGATTCCCCCTGATGCATGATCTGCCAGACAAGCGCGGGAAATGCCACGATGTAGAAGACCTTGTCCATCAGCGGGTCAGCCATCTTGCCCAAAGTCGAGACGACGCCCCACTTGCGCGCCAGTATTCCATCCCATGCGTCCGTCAGACCCGAAAGGAGCATCATCGCGCAGGCCGCAACCGCCAGCCCAAACCCGCCGCAGAACTCCTGGGCGACGGCAAAGCCGAGCCATGCGAAGATCAGGGGGACACGCGCAAAGGTCAGCGCATTGACAAAGGTGCGGTGAAAGCTCACGATGCGGACAACCCCTCGGCGATAACTTCCTGCATGACGCCCAAGGTCTCCTGCAACTGCACAAGACGCGCCTGCAAGGAGCGAATCTCGAGCTCCGCCTTCTGGTAGTTGCGACGCGTTGCGAAAAGCTGCTTCAGGATCTCGCCGGGGTCGAGATCGAGATCATGGAGCTCCATTCCGTCCGGAATCGGCACGAGAACAGATTCACCGCACTCGGAGCAGTTGATCTGCAAACCGGCCCCGCGGTAGTCGATAACCAGGTTCTTGCCGCAATGCGGACAGTCGAAGACAATGTCCGTGTCACGGATTTCCGCCTCGTCGACGTCCTCGCGAAAGGAAACTTCTTCTTCGTTTTGCACTTCAGCCATATTGTCGCCCCCTTATTCCAGCAAGAAGTATAGCAAAAAAAGGAGACTGCGGCAACGGTTAGCGGTTAGCGGTTAGCGGAACTTTAACATAAAATTAGCTGTCGGCCAAAAGCCAACAGCTAATTACTAGCAGCTAATCGCTAACAGCTGCCTTACGCCTTCTTCGCAATCTCGACGATTGCCTTGAAGCCCGCCGGATCCTGAATGGCAATCTCGCTCAGCATCTTGCGGTTCAGCGTGACGCCAGCCTTGATGAGGCCCGCGACGAGCTTCGAGTAGCTCAGACCCTCCGCACGGGCCGCCGCATTCACGCGGGCGATCCAGAGCTGACGGAAATCGCGCTTCTTGAGCTTGCGGTGCTCGGTCGAGAGACGCATCGCGCGGTCGACCGCCTCGGTCGCCGTACGGAAAAGCTTGGAGCGGGCGCCGTAGAAACCCTTCGCCAGCTCAAGGCGGCGACGGCGACGTTCACGGGAAGCGGGTGCATTGGTAACACGCATTTCTTAATCCTCCTTCTTCTTAGCGACCCTGAAGCGCACGCGCGTAGGTCTTGGTGACTTTGAGGGAATCAACGGTCGTGCGGCCGCAGAGGTTGTTCTTGCGGTTACGCTTCTTGCCGTTGTTGAGATGCGCGTGCCCGCCCTGGGAACGCAGAACCTTGCCCTCCTTCGAGAGCTTCATGCGCTTGACGGCGCACTTCTTCGTCTTCATCTTAGGCATTTTGTCTTTCCTTTCTTTCCTTACCGTTCGGGCAGCCAAAGAAGCCCGATCCAGACGGAATAGGCGCGTAGTATACCGAAAATCGGCGGAAGAAGTCAAGCGGGGCTCGGT
>CADAKF010000039.1 GCA_902788415.1 uncultured bacterium | reverse complement strand
GATCAGCCACACGGCGCAAGACGCCGATCATTCCGGAAGCGACACCAACGGAGCGAATCAGGCGAATTCGCCTGTCGTACCCGTAAGCGTCGATCTCGGGAAATAGTAAATGATTGCGCGGTTACGCGGACATGGCATGTCCGCGGATAGGACAGGGGTCGGGCGGCGCGGCAACGATTGACTCGGCAATTAGAACGGGTTTACTTGTTGGTTGAATTGCCGCGTCGCCCGACCACGCACCGCGGCAGATTTGTTATAACCTACTGCTCATAGTGGCGGTGGTAGTACTGGTTGAAGGCGTAGAAGATGACGTTCACGCCGAGCTTGTAGGCCTGGTCGGCGACTTCGGCGGAGGCGCCGGAGTGGTCGTCCTTCCAGGCGTCGTTGATGTCGCCCGGATGGTAGAAGACGCACCAGCGGCCCTCGTCGCGGATGCCGAGCGCACGGTAGCCCGCGTGATGCCAGAACGGCGGCGCACCGTCCGGGAAGACGTACGGACGCTGGTAGATCGTGTCGTCGTTCGAGATGTCCACGAGGGGCTTGCCGGGGAAGACGCGCCGCAGGAGGTTGCGCACCTGGCCGTCGAACCAGCCGCCGCCGTTGTCGATGAAGAGCATGCCGCCCTCCACCAGGCAGTAGTCGCGCAGGATCTTCACCTCCGACTCGGACACGTTGATGCCGCCCTTGCCCGTCAGGAACACGAACGGCGGCGACTTCTTCTTCGGGAAGAACTTCAGCCGCGAGATCTCGCGGAACTCCGTCTCCTTCGCGATCTTCATGCCCGTCCACTCGTGGAACTTCAGGAGCAGGTTGTAGTCCGCCCCCTTGCCCATGTCCTGGTCCCAGTCGCCGCCGCGGTACTTGAGGCGGATGAAGCGCACCGCCGCGCCCTCCATCCCGAGCGGCCAGCCGCCCGTGCCCTTGCCGCCCTTGCCGAGCGCCTGGTTCGCCGTCGCCACGTACGTGTCGCGCGACTCCTGCTCGAGCTCGTCCAGCGTCTTCACGTCGTCGATGTCCATCCGCTCGAGGATGTAGGGCGAGAACGGGTTGACGGTCAGCTTCTTCTTTTTCTTCTTCTCCTTCTTGACCTTCACGACCTGCTGCTGCACCATCTCACCGCTGCCGGCAGGAAGTCCGTACGGCTCCTCCCAGCCCCAGATGAACATCAGGTACGGCAGGATGAGGACCGCCAGGAAGAGCGAGACCGACCAGTAGAGGGAGCTGCGCCAGCGCGGATCGTCGCCGCCCGTGCGGAGGGAGGCAATAATATCGCCTCCCACATTACGGCCAAAGGGAAGCTTGGTGATGCCGTAATGCCTCCGCGCCGCGACCGCGAGAAGCGCGACAAGCAGGATCGCCGGGATGATCAGAGAGAAGAATCCGCCGATGAACGACATCGCCCAGAGGTTGTTGCGGGCAAGCGCGTCGAACGCCTTGTGGTCCGCGAGGTTCAGGATGTCCGCCGCGCGGATTGTCCACCGGAACACGCAGAAGCCGATCGCGAACGAAGCGGCCCACGCCGTCTGCATCAGGCGGAACGCGAAGGGCTTGCGCAGGAACGCGAAGACCGCCGCGACGAGGCAGAGCACCGCCGCGCCGGCGGCCGCCCAGGAGAGCCGGACGCCGTAGGCGAGGTGACCGGCGGTCTCGAGATAGCGCACGAGGACCTCGTCAAGCTCGGCGTTGGCGACCCACGTGCCGTGCGTGACGAACGCGAAGCGCACCATCAGCAGGGAGAGGAGCGCAAAGCCGATCGCAAAGCGCACGCCCAGCCGCAGGCGCGACTGCCAGGCCCAGCCCCTGCCGATCCACTTGGTCAGGAACCGGGCGAGGAGGACGTGGACCGCCTCGACGAGAGCTGGAATTCTATTGATGAGTTTCACTGATTAGTCGAGCGAGAGGTCGTCGCCGTACTCAAAGGTCTTCTTCGGCGCCAGGGGTTGGACTTCCGGCGGAGTCTTGGCGTCGGGGGAAGATGAGGTGAGAGGCTGAGAGGGTGAGGAGGTGAGAGGGTTGGTGGGGGTGGTGGCGGTAGGCTGCTTGGCGGCGGCTTCCGCCGCGGCCTTCGCCTCGGCCTCCGCCTTCTCGGCGGCCTTCTGACGGCGCTCCGCTTCCGCCTTCTGGCGGTTCTCCTCCGTGCGGATCGCGTTGATCGCGCTCGGGGACTTCACGCCGTAGTGCGTCCAGTCGATGAAGAGCGGGATGCTCGTCGCCACAGTGAGGACGAAGTGGGCGATGATCGAGTAGACGATCGCCTTCGGCATGATTGAGGTGCCGATTCCGGTGAGCAGGTCGTCTGGTCTGACTTTGTTTGATGTTTCCATAGTGATTTAGCTGTTAGCGATTAGCGATTAGCTGTTAGCGGTTAGTGGTTAGTGGTGGTTAGTCCTCGAGTTGGCCGGTGAGGATGAGGCGGGCGCCGGATTCGCTCACGGCCTGGATGAGGGGGTTGAAGGTCTTGTAGTCGAGTCCCTGGTGGATCGAGACGTGGACGGCGAGCGTCTTGTCCGCCTCGACGAGGGGCTTCAGGAGGTCGGCAACCTCGTTCGCCCCGACCTTCTGACCCTGGAACCAGATGTCGCCGTTGCGGTCCATCGTGACGGACTCCTTCGCCGCCTCCTGCTGCTCGAGGTCCGCCGCGCGCGCCTCCTCCATGTCGACGTTCGCCGTCTTCATGAAGTTCGACACCAGCATGAAGAAGATGATGAGCAGGAACGCGATGTCGCCCATCGAGGAGAGCGGCAGAACCAAGCTCGGTTTCTTACTACGTCGAATGGCCATTGGATTAGCGGTTAGCGGTTAGCGATTGGCGATTGGCTGTTAGTCTGTTAGGATTGCGATGACGCCGCCGGCGGCGGCGATGGCGGTCACGACCTGGTAGTAGCGTTCATAGGGGACGTCCGCGGACGTCTCGACGGACACGGACCGGTGCTTCTCGTCCAGCGCCGGGAAGTTCTTGCGCCAGAGGAACTGGCGGAACTCCGTCATCGTCATCTCCTTCCCGTCCCCTTCCTTCTGACGGAAAGGCGGTCGCGCGTCAGGTTCACGGTCGGCGTGTCCGACTGCTCGCGCTGCTCCTGCGGAGGGGTCGACGCGCTCGGCATGTCGACCTTCTGCCCCCACGGACGGGCCAGCGTCGTCGTGAGGATGAAGAAGATGATGAGCAGGTTCGCGATGTCCGAGAAGGACGTCAGGTCCGGCTCAACGCTTCCGGGTCTCTTCTTGCCGATTCGTTTCACTTGAGCGATTAGCGATTAGCGGTTAGCGGTTAGCGGTTAGTGTGGCGGAAAACCATTGGTCAGGGGGCGACGGCCTGGGCGAAGTCGGCGATGGCGGCCTCGAGCTGGACGTTCCAGTCCTCAACCTTCACCTTCTTCTGGAACATGTTGTAGGCGACGACGCCCGGGATCGCGATGATGAGGCCGGCGGCCGTCGTGATGAGGGCCTCCGAGATGCCGCCCGCCACGGCGCCGGCGTCGAGGCCCGCGGCCTCGGCCATCACCGAGAACGAGTTGATCATGCCCGTCACCGTGCCGCACATGCCGATCAGCGGTGAGATCGACGCGATGAGCACCATCATGCCAAGGCGCTTCTCGAGGACGGACATCGCCTTCGGCGCGTAGTCCTCCATCGCCTTCGTGACGCCGGCCTCGATCTCGGCCTCGGACTTGCCCTTGCGCTGCAGGCGCTCGAGCTTCTCGAGGCCCGTCAGCAGGACGGCCGCGACCGGGCCCTCCGACGCGCGGCAGGCGTCCGCGGCGTCCGCGAGCTTGCCGTCCGCGACGAGCGCGACGACCTTTGCGCGCAGTCCCTTCGGGTCCAGCGCCGCGGCGGCGCGGAACGCGCGAACGCGGTCGATGATCGCGGCGACCATCACAATCGAGCAGATCAAGAGTGGCAGCATCATCCAGCCGCCGTCCATCAGGTAGTTCATCATAGTTTTTTCAGTTTTTAGTTCTTAGGTGTTAGTTGTTGGTTCAATAAGGAATTGTCGTTTTTTAACAAGCGGAAAGGATTCCGCTTCTCCACTCTTTGAAGGAATTGTCGTTCTTGAACAAGCGGAAAGGATTCCGCTTCTCCACTTTGAACAAGCGGAAAGGATTCCGCTTCTCCACTCTTTGGCCGACGAAGTTCATTGTTCGAGTTTCTTGAGGAAGCCGGCGGCCTGCTTCGCGGGAGCGCCGCCCGGATACTCCTCGAGGAGCCGGTGGAACTTCGCGATGGCATCCGCACGGTTGCCGAGACGGTGGCTGACCACGCCCGACTTGAGCAGCATCTCGTCCAGCCACGGCGCGTCGGGGTAGTCCTGGAAGACGCGGTCCAGCGTCTCCGTCGCGCGGTTGTAGTCGCGGATCGAGATGAAGTAGTCAACGACGCGCTTCATCGACTCGCCCGCGAAGGACGAGTTCGGATACGTGTCCGCGCAGCGCTTGAACGCGACCATCGCCGCGGAGAAGTCGGGCTTCGCGCCCGGACCTGCGTTCGCCTTCGCGGTCGCCTCCATGATCTCGCCGATACGGAACTGCGCCTCGGCGCGGAGGGGCGAGTGCTCCATCTGGACGATCGAGTTGTAGACCTGCAGCGCAGCCTGTCGGGAGTTCGGCGTGTCCTTCGCACGGTTGGCGTTGGCGATCTGCAGGAAGGCGCGGTCCGCGAGCAACGTATCGGGATAGCGGCGGACGAGCGCGCGGCAGGTGGCGATCGCGTCGTCGAGGTGGTTCTTCACGAGGTAGAGGTTCCAGCGCACCTCGTACGTGCTCTCGACGATGTCGCGCTCGAGCGAGTTGCGTTTCATGAGATCGAAGACATCGCCGACGCGCGCGAGGCCCTCGTCCGCCTTCGACTTGGCGCTCGCCTCGAGTCCGACGTCCTTGAAGATCGAGGCCCACTTGTAGAGGAGCTGCGCCTCCAGCAGGAGCTTCTTCGCCTGGACCGTCGGCTCGTTCGCGTGGGCCATGATGGACTGCGGCTCGGTCGAGCCGCCGACGAGCACGGCCGCCTCGGCGGTCCGCTCGACGGGCTTCTTGCCGCCGTCCAGGTAGAGCTTGTCCTCGTAGACGACCTGCAGGCGGTCCTCCGGCTGCACGGCGATCTCGCCGGCCGCGGCGGTTTCGTTCGTCGCAAGGAGCCGCGGGACGAAGCGTCCGAGGAAGACGCCGCTGCGGGGCGCGGTCTCGGTCAGCGTCACCTCCGCCTCGGTGCGCGTCAGCCATGGCGCGTCCGGCGCGGGCGGCGGCGGCGGATCGTTCGGATTGGCATCCGGCGCGCGCTCGGGGCGCTCGCGGTACTGGACGCGCACCACGGCCTTGACCTTGTCGGGATTCGCCGTCTCATCGAGGTCGAGGTCGCGTAGGCGGACGACCGCGGGCTGTCCCGCGAAGACGCCGCGCACGCGCTGGCGCAGCGCGCCGTCCATGAAGGCGATCGCGCCCGTGGAGACGACCTTGGCGCCGGCGGTGAGCTTCTTCGCAACCTCGCCGCTCTCGGTGTTGCGGTCGACGTACTCGACGGACAGCTCCTCCGCGCCGTGAACGGCGAGGACGCCGTCGCCCGGCTTCACCGGCGCGTCCGCGGAGGTGCGCACCGACGCGAGGAAGTCGCCGTCGCCCTTGCCGAACGGCTCGAGGACGGCGGTCTCGCGGTCACCGCCCTTCGTGGAGACGACGACCTCGGAAGTGTCGCCGAGCGACAGGAGGACCGCGAGGTCCTTGTCATGCACGTGCACGAAGACGCGCTGGCCCGCCTCGGCGAGGACGTCCGCGTTCGTCTCGGCCTCGGGAACGGCCGTGCCAACCATCTGAAACGCCTCCGCGGCGCGTTTCCAGCGCTGGGCGTCGAAATGGATCTGTCCGATGAGGAAGTAGGCGTCGTTTGCGAAGAGCGAGGTCGGGTAGTCCTGTGTCAGGCGGCGGAGCACCATCATCGCCTCGCCGGCCTGGCCGCGGGCGACGTGGAGCTGTCCCTGCAGGAGGAACGCCTCGGCCTGCACCTCGGCGTGCGGCGAGCGCTGGGCGTTGCGCAGCTCGGCGAAGGCGCGGTCGAAGTCGCGCTTGTCGAGGAAGTGGCGGCCAAGCTCGAGGTTCGCGAGGAACCTCGCGTCGGTCTCCTTGTACATGCGGCCGACAGCCTCGAGGATGCCGACGGCGCGCTCGTCCTCGTTCTGCGCGAAGAGCTGGACGGCGTTCTTCACCGACCGCTTCGCGCGCGCCTCAAGCTTCTCGTCGGCCGCAAGACACATCGCCGCGGAGAGGAGGATCACCAGGGAAAGGAAGGATTTTAGACGGGAGACGTTAGACATAAGAGGGTAGGGAGTTAGGGGTTATCGAACTTCGTTGGTCATTGCACCGCCGGTTGCGACGCCCAGGCGCTCGAGCGCCTGGTGCGCGCGGGAGGACGCGCCGGACTGCTTCCATTTCGGATGGGACAGCAGCTGGCGGTAAAGCGCAATCGCCTTCGTCTTGTCGCCGTCCGACTCGCGCCACTCGGCCATGCGGTAGACCGCGTTCGCCGCGTCGTCCGGAAAGACGGATGCAATCTCCGTCAGCGTCGCGTAGGCATCCTTCTTCTTGCCGGCCGAGCGCTGCGACTCGCCGAGCCCCCAGAGCGAGCGCGGCGGATCGTTCAGGTCCTGATAGATCTTGATGGCCTTCTCGTGCTCGCCGAGGCGGTTGTGGTAGAGGTCCGCCAGGCGGTACTTCGCGCCCTTGAGCGCGTCCACCGACGGACCCGGCTTCACGTTGATGTACTCGTAGACGAACTGGGCTGCGTTCTTCCAGGCGCCGAGCCAGCACTCGACGTCCGCCTGCAGGTTCAGCCGGTAGAGCGTGTCCTTCGCAAGCTGCGCGGTCTGGCGGGCGCGGTCCGCCTGGCCGACCTCGAGCAGCGCGTAGGCAAGCGTGCGGATGCGTTCGTCGGCTTCGCCGGGCTTCTTCGCGCCCTTGGCGAGAGACTCGAGCTTCTTGATGAACTTCTCGAAGGACGGATCGGAGGTCGAGCGCACGCGCAACTGCCAATAGGCGAAGCGCCAGCCGTCGTCCCCGCCCTCGAAGATCGCGGCCTTGCCGTCGACCCACGCCGTCATGAAGCGCGTGAACTTCTGCCAGAGTTCCTTGTGCTCGGCGGACTTTTTCTCGCGCGGGAACTTCTTCTCGATGTACCCGGAGAGCTCCGGCGGCCAGCCGCGCCGGGAGTTGTAGAACCAGTTGGCGCTGTCCGCGACGATGTCGCGGCGGCGCTTCAGGTCCTTCTCGTCGACGCCGAGGAACAGCATCTCGTCGTAGCTCGCGGCGTCCAGTGCAACGAAATACGCGAAGGCGAGAGCGCCCCGCGCGGCGCGCCAGACGGAGTCGTTGGGCTTGCCCTTCGTGAAGACGATGCGGCGCCAGAGGTCGATCGCCTCATCCGTGCGGCCCGCGTCCCAGCGGCGGCGGCCGAGCGAGAGGAGGACGTTGTAGTAGATGATGTGGCCGTCGGCGGCGGGGTCCTCGGCGATCTCGGCGAGGTCCTCGTCGGCCTGGCGGATGTCGCCGAGCTCGCGGCGGACGCACGAGATCATATAGCGCGCCGGCACGGCGATGAACTTCTGCTCGGGATAGAGGTCGAGCACCTCGGTGTAGAGCTTGATCGCCTCGTTGCGGTCGTGCGCCTGCTGGCGCGCGTAGCCCTGCATGAAGACGGCGTAGGCGAGCAGCGCCTCGTCGCCGTCGCTCGTCTCGCTCTCGACCTGCACCTTGCGCCATTCGCCCGCGGCGGCGCGGTAGCGCGGCACGAGGTCCGTCACTTTCTCGCCGCGCTGCTCGTGCCAGACGGCGGTCTCGAAGAGCTTCACCGCGCGGTCGACGCCCGCCCGGACCGAGAAGTCGAGGTTCTTGTACTGCTCGGCCGACAGGTGCCAGTCCCAGTCGCGGATCGGCTCCGCGAAGGCGGAAGAGGCGAGGAGAAGGAGGGGCAGGAGGGGCAGGAGGGACAGGAGGCCCGGGAGGGACAGGAGGCCTAGGACCTTAGACTTTAGACGGAAGACTCTATGGTTTTTTCTCATTGCTCTAATCGCTAACAGCTCAATCACTCAAAGTCCCTGAACTTCGCGTCCTCCTGCAGCAGCAAGCCGCGGGCGCGGCGGGCCCATTCCGTCTCGGGGAACTCGAAGACCGTGCGCTTCAGGTGCTGGTAGGCCTTCGGGTAGTCGCCGCGGCGGATGCACACGTCGCCCGCCCAGTAGAGGGTCTGCGCGCGGAGCTTCGGATCGCTGTCGCGGTAGGTGTCGACGAGCGTCTCGAAGGTCTTGGACGCATCGCGGTAGAAGTCGCCGATCTTCGACGCGTAGCCGTTCGGGATCGGCTCCTTCTTCACGCGGCGCGCCTCGATGTCAGCGGCGATCGTCTCGGCCTGCTTGATGTAGCAGCTGCCGGCCATGAAGAGCGAGCGCGCCGCCTTGTCGTGCTGCGGGAAGCGGTGCTGGAAGTTCCGGTAGATGTGGCCGGCGATGTCGAAGCGCTTCTCCTTCGTGTAGTAGTAGGTCGCCAGGCGGATCGTCGCATCGCCGACGAGCTCGCTCTCGGGATAGAGGTAGGTCATCTTCACGTACTCCTCGGAGGCGCGACCGTAGTCCTCGAGCATCTCGAGGCAGTAGGCCTTGTGGTACTGGCTCCGCGCCGCGAAGTCGCCCTCGGGCCACGTGCCGAGGATCTGCGAGAAGCGCGAGAGCGCCTCCTGGTAGAGCGGGATCGACTTCTCCTTCTCGCCGGCGTCCTTCTGCTCGGTCGCGAGCTCCTGGTAGAGGTTCGCGAGCAGGAACTCGCCCTCGACGACGTGCGTGCTGTCGGGGAAGTTCTTGAGCGCCTCCTCGAGGATGAACTTGCCCTCGGCGATCGCCTCGGCGGACTTCTCCGCCTGCTTGAGCTTGCGGTGTTCCTTCGCCTGCTCGAAGAGGCACTCCGCGAGGCGGAACTGCACCAGCACCGCCGCGTCGCGGTCGGCGAAGCGCTTCGAGAAGACGCGCACGCCGCCGTTGGAGCCGCGGAAGACCGTGCCGGTCGCCGAGAGCGTCCGCGCGGGCGTGCCCGGCAGGGTCAGCACGTCGTCATAGCAGAAGATCACGCTGTCGCCGTAGCCGACCGAGAAGCGGTCCTCGGTGAGGATCTCGTGCGCGGACGCGACGCCGCCCGTCGAGACGGACGGGATCGTCTCGCCCGGCGCGAACATGACGGGACGGAGGCGCCCCGTGAAGACGCCCGAGTGCGGCATCGTCTCGACGAGGGTGAGCGGACGGGTCTGGCCCGTCTTCGAGGAGACGACCTTGATGCTGACCTGGTCCGGCTCCTCCGACTTGTCGCAGTCGGCGTCGTCGACCTTCACGAAGAAGCTCTCGCCGACGTGCGCCGCGTCGCGCGCGGCGGCGAACGAGCTGTCGGTGAGCGAGATCGTCGCGTCCGAGACGAGCTTCACCGTGCGCGAGAGGACGATCTTCCCGTCCTCGCCGAGGACGGTGATGTCCACGAGGTCAGAGCCCGTCACGCAGAGGAGCGGCGGCGCGTCCTCGGGCACCTCGATGTTGGGGTCGACCGGACCGAGCGACAAGCGCACGAGCCCGTTGAAGGTTCCCGCCGCGCGGGCCTCGCGCTCCGACTCGTCGCCCTTCGCGAGGCGGATCGGCGAAAGCGACCCGCCCAGGACGAGCGGCACGCGCACCTTCTCGGGCTGACGACCCTCGACCGCGGCGCGCTTGAGCTCGCTGTGCGCGACCGCCTCGATCCAGACCTTCGAGCAGGAGTAGCGGGCGCGGGAGCGGTCGTTCACGCGCACGGGGATCGCCCCCGCCGCGACGTTGACCGGAATCGGGTTCGTGGTCGCGACCTCCGCGGCATCCATCGGCTCGCCGACGAGGACGTCGCGCCAGATGGTGTCGACGTTCTCGTTGCCGGGACGGCGGCGGATGCGCGCGAGTTGGGCCTTGGCGTCAGGCGAGCGGTCGGGCTCCTGCGTCTTGCGGATGTGGAAGAGGGTCAGCGTCGGCTCGGCGGGACGCGCCGCGAAGATCTTCGCCGTGCGCGTGCACGGCACGCCCGGATCGGTGTTCTCGCGGTCGTCGTAGCTCACGGTCAGGAGGTCGTCCGCCGCGACGCGCAGCACGTTCGGCGGCGCGTTCGTGTCGCCCTCGGGGCAGGTCCTGAGGACGCCCATGAAGACGCCGGAGTGCATGCCGTAGCTGTCCTCGTGGTAGCCCATCCACTTCGGCCAGTACTCGGTCAATCGCTTGGTGTAGCTCTTGCCCGCGGCGTTCTTCAGCGTGACGGTGATCTTGTCCGCCTCGTCCGTCACGTCGCAGTCGGGGTCGGCCACCGCGAGGACGAGCGCGTCGCCCGGCTGGAAGCGGAACGCGTCGTAGGCCCTGACGCTGCCGTGCTCGTCGGCCTCCTCGAAGACGAAGCGCACGTGCGCGTCGTTGAACGAGCTCGCCATCGCGCGCTCGAGCACCTTCTGCTCGCCGGACGAGGTGCGCTCGTCGGTGTACTTGACCATGATGCGGTCGCCCGGCGCGACCTCGAGCGTGCGGTTCGAGCGCGCGTCGGAGAAGTCGCTCGCGACGGGAAGGACCGTCTCGCCCTTCTCGTTCTTGGCCGTGAGGCGCGTGACGGCGATGTCGGGGCTCTTCACGTCCGAGAACTCCCAGCGGAAGGACCTCAGGCGCACCGGCTTCGCGAAGGTCGCCGTGAAGCCGTCCTCCGTCTTCTTCACCTCGGCGAGGTCCTTGACGAAGTCCTTGAGCGCGGAATGACTCTCGGCGTCGAACCAGTCCGCCGGGATCGGCCCCGGCTCCTGCCCGATCGGCTCATAGAGGAGGTCGAACTCGTCATTGGGCGAGAAGGCCACGGCGGCGACCTCGAGGCGGTGGCAGCCGTCCGTCACGTCCGCCGTGACGAGCGCGTCCTGCAGCTTGCAGCCCTGGCCGGAGAAGACCTCCTCGCCGTCGACGGCGATCCCGACCCAGAGGTTCTTGAGCGCGTCCTTCTTCTCCGACACGGCGCGGAGACGCAGGCGGAGGGAGCCGAGCCCGTCCGGCAGGCAGCAGGGACCCGAGAAGAAGGCGGTCTGCCAGTTGTTGTTCCGGTTCAGCGCGCGGAACTGGACGTTCGTGACGGCGACACGCTTCGAGGCGCGGCCCGTCTGGCAGAAGGCGCGCAGCTGCGCGAGCGAGCGCTGCGGCGCGTTGTCGAACTGGCGCTGGAGGCGCAGGGCGAGCTTCGAGGCCTCGGCCGCCGCCGGCAGCTGGCCGAGCGTCATCACCTTCGAGCCCATGCGCCCGACGAGCTTCAGGACCTTCACGTCCGCCGCGGCCGGCATCGCGAGTGAGATCTCGGAGAAGAGGTGCGAGCCCATCGTGTCGACCTCGAACCACTTGCCGGGCTGGCCGTCGGAAAGCGACTTCCAGCCGGCCGTCTTGCCCGAGTTGATGACGTCGCCCGGGTTCATGCCCGCGGCGGTGTCGCTCGCGAACGCGCGCGGCGGCGGCAGCGTCGTCTCGACCTTGCCGCGGAAGACGCCCGTGAACGGCTTCTCCTCCTGCAGCGGGAAGTCCGAAAGCGTGTCGCCCGACGTCGTCTCGATCGTCACGACGACCTTGTCCGCCGCGCCGCCGTGCGAGCAGTCGCGGTCGCGCACGACCACGTAGAGGGGGTTGCCCGGCCTGAGCTTCTGCGCGAGGTTGCCGCTCTCGACGCTCGCGTCGCCCTCCAGGAGGTCGCGGACGCCCTTCTCGGTCTTCGCCTCCTCCGCGCGCGGTGCGCCCGCGCCGATCGCGAGCTTCGCGTCGTCGATGACGCGCAGCTTCTTCGGCTGGTTGAGCGGGAGCCCGCGCGCCTTCAGGAAGGCGGGGTCGATCTCGTAGGAGACGATGTCCTTGCCGGTCACCTCGAGGACGCGGTTCGACGGGCAGGGCTTGCCGAGCTGCACCTCGATGAGGCCCTTGAAGTTCGACGGGGCGCGGCTCGTCGGATAGAGGTTGATGCGCTCGACGTCGCCGTTCGGGGTCGAGCGGACGATCACCGGGATCGACGCACCGCCGCCCGCGACGGAGAGGTTCGAGTCCTGCACGGTGACGGTGAGCTGGTTGCCGGGGCGGATGAGCGAGCGCTCGGCGAGGTCGCCGACGAGGACGTCCGTGTCGTCCACCTCGCTGTTCGTCGCAAGCTTCCACTGGCCGTGGAGGAAGCGGCCCTCCGTGTGCGTGTAGTTGATCGCGAAGACCTGCCTGAGCTGCTTGCTGCACTCGTCGTAGTCCTTGCGGTCGAAGGCGATGCGCGCGAGGAAGTAGTGCGCCTCGGCCTGCACCTCGCGGTCGTTCTGGCTCAGCCAGTACTCGAGCAGGCCCTCGACGCCCGCCGTGTTGCCCATCGCGATCTGGAGGTCCATCGCGCGGAACATCGCCCGCTTGCCGTACTTCGTCGCGTGGTAGACCGGGTTGTCGCGGATGGACTGGTACTCGAGCTTCGCCGCCTCGAAGTTCTGCTGGTCGCGGAAGCCCTCCGCGCGCGAGAGGATCATCCCCGCGGCAACCTCGGGCGAGACCTTGCCCTCCTGCGCGAGGACGGCGGACGCGATCTGCCGCGCCTTCACGAGCAGCGCGTCCTTCTCGCCGCGCGCAAGACGCAGCTGCTCGACGCCCCAGACCGCAAACTCGGGCGGCAGCTTCACCGCCTCGCGCTCGAAGACGCTGACGAGGCGCGGATCCTGCAGGATCTGCCACGCGCGCTCGGGGTTCTTGCGCTGCAGCTCGGCCGCCGCCACGTAGAGCGGATACGCCGGGTCGTTCTCGGCGACCGGGTAGATGCCCGGCAGCGACGAGGCGACCTCCGCGCGGTACTTCGCCGCGAGGGAGACGAGCCACGCCGGCTGGTCGTGGGCGATCGCGTCCACGTAGAGGTAGAGCGCCTCGGGATTCTTCTCCTTCAGCTGCACGAGGACGTTCTTGACCCTCTGGTCGCCGAGGTAATAGGTCGCGACGCTCCGCGCCGTGACGCGCGCAAGCCGCGCCACGCGGGGCGCGGCGCCCTTCTCGAGCGCCCGCTCGAGCTCCTGGTGCCAGGCGGTCGTCTCGCACGTGAGGCCCTCGCTCGTCCACGCGCCGGCGAGGACCAGGCGGACCATCTCGGCGTAGATGTCCTCGACGAGCTTCACGTTCGCCTCGTCCTTCGTCTCGGGCTTCAGCCAGTAGTCGCGGTTCCAGCGCAGGGCCTCCCAGAACGTGCTGTTGTTGAAGTCGACGATCGGCGCGCGCGCGGACGGAATCGCCTTCAGGGCCGGCAGCACCTTCTCGCGGAGGATCGCCGCGTAGGCCTTGTTGTCGTGCTTGTAGCGCCACCAGGCGCGCTCGTGCTTCTCGTCCGGCGGCGCCAGGAACTGCGCGACGGAGTGGCCGATGTAGCCGAGGGCGCGGTCCTGCACGTCGCGGCTGTCGAGCCACGCCGAGTAGCGCTTGAACCAGTCGTCGTACTTGCCCGCGCGGCAGGCGAGCGCGAAGAGCGTGCCGATGCGGTCCGCCCACGGCAGGTAGGGCTTCGCGAACATCGCCTTCGTGGCCTCGTCCAGCGGGAACTTCGCGAGGAACGCCTGGTCATACTCCTTCTCCTTCGGGAACGAGAGCGCATAGGCGAGGTCGAGGATCCGCCGCGCGGCATCATCCGTATGCTCGCTGAAGGGACGCGAAAAGACGAAGTTCCAGTAGAGCGCAGTCTTGTCTGGACCGTCCTTCAGGTTATCCCAGCTCCAGGAGAAGTGGTTGTAGGCGGCCGCGGCGGACATCTTCTTCATGTCGATGCCGGCGTAGGGCTTGTCGACCTTCTCGGAATTCTTCGGCACGACCATGCCGGAGAGGATGTCGTAGCTCGCGCCCGCCGCGATGCGCGCGTCGTGGTACTGGCGCCAGAGCGCCCCGTCGGCGGCCTTGCGCAGGAATTCCTCGACCCAGCCGCCGTGGATGACGTCCTTCGCGAACTTCGGCAGGAAGGCCTTCAGCCACTTCGCGGTGTCCTCCGGCGTGGTGCCGCGGTTGATCCCATGCCAGTAGGCGACGAAGAAGTCCTTCGCGAGCGCGTTGTCGCGCTCGGACTTCGCCGCGCCGAGCTTCGTCGGAAACGCCTTCACGAAGGCCTCCGCCGCCGCGTGGCGCTCGGCGTGCGTCTTCGCGCGGCCGAGCATCTGCCGCGCCTTGAGGAGCGGATCGCCCGAGAGCGCGTCGTCTTTGATCGTCGCGCCGAACGCCTTCACCGCGGGATCGGCGAAGAAGCCGTCCTTCGCGTTCGCCGCCGCGCGCTTGCGGAACTCCTTCCACGCGCCGTTGAAGCCCGAGAGGACGTAGCCCGACTTGAAGAGCTCCACCTTATCCGCGACGCGCATCGCCTGGCAGCCGTCGATCATCCATTCGAGGATGGCCCAGCTGAAGTTGGCGTCGTTGCGGACGATGTCGATGAAGATGCGCTTCGCGCCCGCGACGTCGCCCTGGCCCTTCTTCAGGTAGACGTAACGGTAGAAGTTGTTGCGGTAGATGGCGTCCGCCTGCTTCGGGAACTTCGCCGCGAGCTTCTGGATCGGCGCGACCGAGTCGTCCTTCGCGGCCGCGTCGCCGACGGCGCCGAGGGAGCTGCGCGTGCAGACCGTGTTGATGTCGAACGTCTCGGGATTCGCGTCGACGAGCGCGGCGACCTCCGCCGGCGTGAAGCGGCCGAGCCGCATCGCCTCGTTGCGCACGTCATGGACGTAGTAGGCGTAGTTCGGATCGGTCTTGTACTGCGGCTGCGCCATGAGCTCCTTGTAAAGCGCGCAGGCGCCCGCGACCTGCCCGTTCGTCGAGACGCTCGAAAAGAACTGCTTCGGATAGCAGAGCGCGGTCGCGCGGAAGTACTGGCGCGCGGCCCACGGATGCTTGCCGTCGAAGCAGAGCGGCTTCAGCTTCTTCAGCGCCGCGACCGCCGCGTCGCGCTGGGCGATCGTCGTCGCGTTCGTGGACTTGAGGACGGAGTCGTGCGTCAGCGGATTGATGCCGCGGTCGCTCAGGTAGTCGTCGCGCATCGTGCCGTTCTTCGCCGCGTAGAGGACCGTCCAGCCGAGCGGAAACGCCCTCGCCCGCGCGCCGCTCACGATGTTCAGAAGCCACTCGTTCTCGCCGATGTCGGGCGTCGCGAAGAGCATGTCGACGAGCTCCTTCTCGGAGAAGTCGACCGTCTGCACGTTCATCGCGTAGTAGAGGCGGTAGAGGACGGCGCTGCGGCGGCCCGGCTCGGGGAACTTCTCGAGCAGGAGCCTGGAGAGACGCAGGATCTCGGGACGGCGCCCGGCGTCGCAGAGCTGGCCGAGCATCCCCTCGCCGACCGTCCAGAGGGACTTCGAGGGCTTGACGTTCGCGGCGAGGCGCTCGTAGTACTCGACGCCGGCACCGGCTTTCGAGAGCTTCCAGCACGCGCGCTCGACGTCGGCGTTCCACCCCTTCTCGGTGCGGAGGTAGACCATCAGGCGGTCCTTCTCGAACGTCGACTTGCCGAGCGCCGCGGCGACCTCGGCCGCGCGCAGGTGGATCGCCGCGGACCCAGCCGCGCCGGACTTCATCAGCTTCAGGTACTCCGCCTCGGCCGTGAGGGGCTTGCCGGCCTCGTAGGCGGCAGTGAAATCCTGCTCGGGACCGGCGAAAATCGACGACGAAACCGAGATAATGGCCGACAGGACGGCCAGTCGAAATGACAAGTTCTTCATATTATGTAAATAATACCATTTTTAGCGGTCGGGAATCAATGCTGCAAACACTAAAATGCGCAGT
>CADAKF010000038.1 GCA_902788415.1 uncultured bacterium | reverse complement strand
TCTTTGCCTATCCGCTTCTTGTCGAGCCCTTTGTCAGTCTTTCAAATCAATGGTCAATGCTCGGCGGCGGCATCCTCGCTTACGCGGCGATTCTTCTTGTCGCCTCCCGCAGCGCTGTTGAACCGAGCGCCAGGCACCAGGCTCCAAGCACCACCTCCGCACCAAGCACCAAGCACCAGGCACCAGGCGCCATCCTCTACTTCCTCATCCCTGCCATTTCGTGTGCGCTTCTGAATTCTGTCACGACGCACTTGACGCTCGATATTCTGCCGCTGCCGCTTCTCTGGGCGGTTCTGCTCGGCATCTTCCTTTTGAGCTACATTGTCGGATTTTCCGGGCGGGGCAAGAGTTCGTATTGGGCTATACCCGCCGCGGGGTCTGTTCTTGTCGCGTTCTGGGGCTTTACCTCGACGGACGGGAATGCCGTCTCGAAGCATTTGCCGATCTCTGCGGCGCTTCTCTTCTTCGTGTGCGTTTTCCTTCACACCTGGCTTTACGAGATGCGTCCCGCAAAAGAGGCCCTCGGGCGGTATTACCTCCTGAATGTCATCGGTGGCGCGGTTGGCGGCGTTCTGACCTCGATCTTCGCGCCTCTTGTCTTTCCGACCGTCGCCGAATATCCGATCCTGATCGCCGTCAGTGCGCTCGTCATGGTCGGCTGGACGGCGCAACGCTTCTCGTGCATTCCGGCAATCGGCGCGTTCGCGGTGTTTGCGATTGCCTTCACGATCTCCGCGCTGACGGGAACGCTTAACGATGGTTCTGACGGCAAGAAGTGGAAGACAATCTTCCGTGACCGTGGATTTTTCGGAACGATTAAGATCAATGAGATTTCCTCCAGCAGCTCCGACGGACAGGCCATTAAAATTCATGACTTCTACCACGGCAGCACCTTGCACGGCATTCAGGTGATGCGCAAGGAAATGGAGCGGATGCCGACTTGCTACTTCTCGCCTTATGGCTGCGGATATTCGATCTGGGGTCATCCGAACTACAAGGGCGGCAAGCCCATGCGCGTCAACTTGATCGGACTTGGCGTGGGCGTACTCTTCGCCTACTCACGGGCGGGGGACTACTACCATGCCTATGAGATTTCGCCTGAGACGCTGGCGGTGGCTCAAGATTCAAAGCTCTTTACCTTCATCTCCAGCAGTCCCGCTCAAAAGGAGATTGTCCTTGTGGATGCTCGGAAGGGGCTTGAAAAGGAACTCGCCGACGGGGTCGAACCATATGATGTGATCGTAGTTGATGCGTTTACCGGTGACAGCATTCCCTATCATCTTTCGACCAAGGAAGCCATCGAGCTTTACTTCAAGCTCCTAAAGGATGACGGAGTCCTGTGCATTCACTTCTCGAACAAGCATCTCAATCTCAAGCCCTACATCAAGAGCATAGGGTTGGAGTTCGGTATGGAGCCGATAGCCCTTAACACAATCAAGGATGACAAACGGCTCGGCTTTGCCACTGATGTGGCGTTCTTTACTCGCCATCCTGAGAAGCTTCGCGCACTTCCCATCAATGACGGCTACGCGACGAAGTACGACTTCTCGTCCGTTAAGCCGATGGCCTACTTGCCGACGGATGACAAGGGCTCGTTCTTGCCCTTGGTGAAGTTCTCGGAATAAGTCCATTCTCCAAAGAGAGCCAAACCGCCGCGTTCCATTTAAGGTGCGCGGCGGTTTTGTCATTGGCTATAATTCACCGTTCTCAAACCATCAAAGAGAAAGGAGTATTATGGCACGAGAAAAAGGAATGGGCAATCTCCAGAGGGAGAAAAGCGGTCGGTGGACGATGCGAGTCGGCATCAATGGAAAGCGGTACTGTCGTTCGACGCGGACGAAGGATCGGGATCAGGCGGAGAGGGTGTTGCAACGCTTCCTCGCTCCGCTGGGGCTGGGGGAGCATCGGCTGCCGTTAGCCGACGTCTGGCTCGAGTATGTCCGGTCGCCGAACCGGAACGAACTCGCCAAGGCGACGATGGACGGCAAGCGGCAGGTGTGGATGCACTTCGCCAAATGGATGGAGCATTTCTACCTCCATGTGGACGATCTCGCCGGGGTGACGTCCGACATGGTCGCCGAGTACCTCGTCTGCCTCCGGACCGACCTCTGCGCCACAACCTACAACAACCGCGTCTGCATTCTCCGGGAGATCTTCCGCGTCCTCGCACAGAAGGCGCGGCTCGAGGAAGATCCGTGGGAAGGGGTGCGGCTCAGGCCCGACGATTCGCATTCGCGGCGCGAGCTGACGATGGATGAACTTCGCCGCTTGTTGGAAGCGGCGAAGAAGGTGAAGGCTGAAGGTGAACAAAGGAATTGCTCGTCCGAATGGCACAAGTTGATCCTCATTGGCATCTACACGGGGTTGCGGCTTGGTGATTGCTGCCGTCTCGACTGGTCGCAGATTAATTTGGCGCAAGGGATTATCCAGCTTGTCCCCGAAAAGACCAAGCGGCATCATCGGCGGATCGTGACCATTCCGATTCATCCCGCTCTCGGAGTTGCGCTCCTCGAGAGTGCGGAGTGCAATGTGCGTGGTGTGAAGACTGAGAACGAGGATGCTTCGCACTTAGCACTTAGCAACTCGCACTTTACTGGGCCTGTACTGCCACGCATCTCGGAAATGTACACCCGGACACGGTCGCGGGTCAGCGACAGGCTCTGCGCCATCTTCCGGGCGGCGCACATCGAGACGTCGGTTCAGATCGAAGGACGCAAGCACAAGACGCCCGAGGCGACGTTTCATTCGCTCAGGCACACGTTCGTCTCGTTTGCGGCGAACGCGGGAGTGCCGCTTCACGTCGTGCAGTCCATTGTCGGCCATGAATCGACCGCGATGACGCGGCATTACTACCACGAGAACATCGATGCGCTGAAGAGCGCGGTTGCTGCGATTCCGACGCTGTAGGACAAATTCAAGCGGTGGGAGGGCGGGGTTTGGGCAAGGTTGCGCACAGTCGCGCAACGTCGGGGCTATGTGCGCGAGGAGCGGACAGGGCGGCTCGTTGGCCGACTTGGGCGCTGGAAGGGCACACGGGGCAACGGCGAATGAAATACACTGCGCAGACGATGACGCAGCACAGGCCGTAGGCGATTGCCAAGCAGACCGTGCCGATGGCGGCGATTTGCCAGTTGAAGAACCGCTCGAGGAAGTAGGCGGCGATCAGGGCGGTATTTGGGCAATTGTCTTTATGTCATCGCCTCGAATCTGCAACCATCGAACGTCTCAAGTGCGGGAAGCCCGGCGCGGGGACGGGCGTCTGCGTAGGGAACTTCAAAAGAAATGACCCTATCGGTAAATTTTGCCATTGAATAACGCGGCAAAATTCGATAAAATACCGCTCGGTAAATCGAGGAGGGCTGCATGACAGCGAAAGAACTAGGAACAATAATCCAGAAAACACGCAAAGATCAGGGCATGACGCAGCCGCAACTTGCGATGGCATGCGGCACAGGCGTTCGCTTCATCGTCGACCTGGAGGCTGGCAAGGAGACTTGCCAGCTTGGCAAGGCCTTGCTTGTGGCGCAGATGCTCGGGCTGAATGTTGGCATTGCCGGACGACGGTAACCAGGGAGCCGATGCATGGAAGTATCACGACTCAACCGTAGCCTTGACATCTTCTGGGATGGCAGGATTGTAGGCAGATACGATCTGCTTGAAGACGGATCCGAACTGTTCGCGTACGATGTCGGCTATCTTGACTCCTCCGGCGCCACGCCGATATCCCATTCGCTTCCGCTTCGAGCCGATCCTTATGGCAGACGCCAGCTGCGTCCGTTTTTCGCCGGGCTTCTGCCGGAGGAGTCGCAACGTCAGCGCATTGCAGCATACCTTGGTCTCGCCGAAAGCGACGACTTCTCGATGCTTGAGGCGATCGGGGGCGAATGCGCGGGCGCGCTTGAAATCATACCGCACGGGAAGGCGCCGCACGAAAACGAGGATTCGCTTTCCCCATGCGACGAAAAACGCCTTTCGGAAATCGTGAGATCTCTGCCCTACCGACCAATGATGGCGGGAGAGACGGGACTGCGGCTTTCTCTTGCCGGCGCCCAGAGCAAGCTGCCGGTCGTGTTCAAGGACGGCCGCTTCTATCTGCCGGAGAACGGAACACCATCGACCCACATCCTCAAGCCGGAGTTGTCCGAATGGTTCAAGGGCATCGTCTGCAACGAGCATTGCTGCATGACGCTTGCAAGAGCGCTTGGCATTCCCGCCGCTGAGACGCGAATCGTCAATGTCGGCGACATTCCCTGTCTGCTCGTCACGCGCTATGACCGCTCGGTCGATCCTGTTTCAGGAGCGGTGAGGCGAATCCATCAGGAGGACTTCTGCCAGGCGCTCGGAAGACCGCCGGAGCAGAAGTACCAGTCGGACGGCGGCCCTCTTGCGCGGGAAATCGTCCGACTAATTCGGGACGGCTGGTCGACCACGCCCGCAAAAGACGTCCTTGCTTTCGTTGACCTTGTCGTGTTCAACGCGATTATCGGCAACGCGGACGCGCACGGCAAGAACTTCTCGATGCTTTATGACGGACGGAACCGCCGCCTTGCGCCAGGCTACGACCTCGTCTCTACGGTGTTCTGGCCCGCGCTCGCGTCTGCACCGGCGATGAAGATCGGCGGGAGCGATTCGATCAACTCTGTTCTGTCCGGCCACTGGCGGAAGTTCGCGCAGGAAACGGGCGTATCCCTGACGGCCTTGCGCACCCGTATTGCGCATCTTTGCGCGGCGGTGAAGTCGCATACCTGCGAGTCGCTTGCCATCCCGCTTGAATGCGAGGGTGTTCTGTCCATCATCAGGGATCGCGCGGAGAGATTGAAGGCTGGCGCCAGCTGAAACACTAGGAACAGCAAGAATTATGCAACAGAAGGTCTGACCTTGCGTTGCAAATTCTGGCCGAACAACAAGAGTAAGTCAAAGTCGGAAGGCGAAGTCGAACAAATGTGTTTGTCGACTTGTTCTGCGGGTCAGACAGAAGAAGCTAACCACCACTGTTCGGCTTCGACTTCGTGCTTCGGATCTTCTTCTAACAAATACGGTGCGTAATCGATTCTGCCGCGGACTTCACGGGCTCGGGCACGGTTACATCCGCTGCCGTCCCGGAGCCGACGAAGAAGTGGAGATGCGACACGGATGCCTGGTTACGGCAGAGACTGCGATGCTTGGTTGTGTCCGTATTGACGGCGCGACGCAGTAATGATACAATGTGTGGCGTTTGAAGAGGAGGTCTTATGGCTCAAATAAATGTACGGATAGACGAAGATGTCAAGAGCGATGCCGAATTGCTCTTTTCGCGCTTAGGCATGAATATGTCGACGGCCATCACCATTTTCATTCACCGTGCGCTCGACTGCAACGGGCTTCCGTTTCCAGTGCAGATCAACGACCCATTTTTCAGTCCACGCAACCAGCGGCGACTTGAACGGATCAAGGACGATTTCGACAACGGAATGCGCAACTACCATCCGCACGAACTGATCGGGGAGAGTGCCCGTGGAAAAGCTCTGGCATGACCTCGCGTGGGATCAGTACCTCGAATGGCAGGGGCTTGACCGCCGTACGCTGAAGCGCATCAACGCGCTCATTACCAGCATTGAGCGCAACGGTTATGATTGCATCGGCAAGCCGGAGCCGCTTACGGGGAATCTCTCCGGATGGTGGAGTGTTCGCATTGACGAAAAGAACCGGCTCGTCTTTGTCATTCAAGACGGAAAGCTGATCATTCACTCCTGTCGCGACCACTATTGATGCGGTAATCGCATTTCAGTTTTAGAGAATTATGCAACAGAAGGTCTGACCTTGCGTTGCAAATTCTGGCCGAACAGCAAGAGTAAGTCGAAGTCGGAAGTCGAAGTCGAACAAAGGTGTTTGTCGACTTGTCCTGCTGGTCAGACAGAAGAAGCTAACCACCACTGTTCGGCTTCGACTTCGTGCTTCGGATCTTCTTCTAACAAACACGGTGCGTAATCGATTCTGCCGCGTTCTCGCCAAGAAGGGCAGTGTATGCTACGTCCTTTCACCAACAAGAAAGGAAATCGGTATGGCACGAGAGAAGGGCATGGGCAATCTTCAACGGGAAAAGAGCGGACGCTGGACGATGGGGATTTGATAAAGAGGGTCCCGCCAGATCCGCGCTTTTTGATATAATAACTGTCAAAAGGAGAATCGGCATGAGTTACACACTGACAGTTGAGCCAGACGTTGTGCGGACAGCAGAGTCGTTCGCAACTAAGCGCGGTACATCTCTTGATGCGATCCTCCGTGCCTACCTTGTGGCATTTGTCAAAACCGAAACGGCGATTACCCGGAATCAAGTGCCGTCGGACTCCACTGTGGGAGCGTTGACGGGCATTATCAAACCAACCAATATTTCAGATGAGGAAATGATCGCCTCGGCAATTCTTGAGAAGTACGGTTCGCTCGTATGAAGATATTCCTTGATACGAACGTCCTTCTCGACATCTTTATGCGTCGGGAACCGTATTACGACGCTTCTGCGCAAGTCGTATACGCTTGTGAGCGCGGCCAGTTCACGGGTGGCTGACTCGATTATAACCCGTGACAAGTCAGGTTTTGCCAATTGCGCAATGCCCGTACTTACGCCGAGCGACTTCCTTTTGCAGCTCCCTTGGCGGGGGCAGTAAGTCGAAGTCGGAAGGCGAAGTCGAACAATGGTGTTTGTCGACTTGCGCTTCGCTTACAAGCGGAAAGGATTCCGCTTCCCCACTCTCCGCGCCAACTTTTCGCCATTCAACAGCAAGAGCGTCGGCTACCGTGTCAGACCTCAATGGTGGGGTAGGAGAGGTGGGGTTAGGCGGGGGCAGTAAGTCGAAGTCGGAAGTCGAAGTCGAACAAAGGTGTTTGTCGATTTGCGCACCCCACATAGCGTCTCCTTTGGAGCTCGCTCCGCTCGGGGGATACTCGCTTCAGGATAAGGACGGTAGCCTCCACTCTGAAGCGGAAAGGATTCCGCTTCTCCACTGACGCGGAAGGGATTCCGCTTCTCCACTGACGCGGAAGGGATTCCGGTAGGGCTTCGCCTATTGCATGCGCAATCACTCCACTCCGGGCCGGTGTTGCCGATAGGGGATCGAGGGTCAGATGCCGAGGTCAGTCAAGACCGCGCGAGCGGTGGTGACTGACCGAGTACGAAAAGTAGGTGAAAAAATTTGATATAATCAAGGAACAGGAAGGAATGATTCAGAAATGAAACCGACATTGGTTGTTCTGGCGGCGGGCATGGGCTCGCGCTATGGTGGGCTGAAGCAGGTTGACCCGGTGGGGCCGTCCGGCGAGGCGATTCTTGATTACTCGGTGTTCGACGCGATCCGCGGCGGATTCGGGAAGGTCGTCTTCATCATCCGTCACGACTTCGAGGCGGAGTTCAAGGAGAAGGTCGGCAAGAAGTACGAGGGCCTTGTGCCCGTCGACTACTGCTACCAGGACCTCAATGACCTGCCGTCGCCCTACAAGTTCCCCGAAGGGCGAACGAAGCCGTGGGGCACGGCGCATGCGGTCCGCGCGGCGCGCGATGTTGTCAAGGAGCCGTTCGCCGTCATTAATGCGGACGACTTCTACGGTCGCGACTCGTTTGCGAAGCTCGGCGCGTACCTTTCGAACGTCGATCCCGATTCACTCCATTTCTCGATGGCGGCGTACCGCCTGGACCTGACGCTCAGCGAGAACGGGTCGGTCGCGCGCGGCATCTGCGACGTGGCGGCGGACGGGACGCTGAAGGGCGTTACGGAGATGACGAAGCTCGTGAAGGCGGGCGACACGGCGGAGAACCAGGAGAATCCCGACGCGCCCGTCAAGGTTCCGCTCGACGCGCGCGTCTCGATGAACTGCTGGGGCTTCACGCCGCGGCTTTTCACGGAGCTTGAGGAGCGCTTCGTCAAGTTCCTCGCCGCGCGCGGCACGGAGATGAAGAGCGAGTGGTACATTCCGTTCGTCGTCGACGAGCTCATCAAGGAAGGCAAGGCGGACTGCAAGGTGCTCCCGACCGACTCGCGCTGGTTCGGCGTCACGTATCGCGAGGACAAGCCGTACGTGGTCGCGGAGATCGCCAAATTAGTGGATTCCGGAGAGTATCCTTCGAAACTCTTCTAAGCGATCTCGTTTCACTGATTCACCTGATTCACTGATTGGCAAATCATCACATAACGAAATCACGTTGAACCATGATTTGGCAATCAATGAGACAGCGAATCAGTGAAACGTTGGATTTTCTCTATCCGAGATATTGCGAGGTCTGCGGACGCCCAGCCGACAGGCCCGGGCGTCATTTCTGTTCGGATTGCCTGAACCGATTGCCGTTTACGCCGACTGACGGTTGTTGCCGGCGGTGCGGACGCGCGGCGGAGAAGCTGGACGGCGAGTTCCTTTGCACGGACTGCCAGACGTATCGTCCGGCCTTCGACCGCGCGGCGAGCGCGCTCCAGTTCGACGGCGACGCGCGCGAGGCGGTCAACGCCTTCAAGTTCCGCAGCCGCCTCTGGCTGCGAAACGACCTCGTCGACTGGATGGAGGCGGTCGTCCGGGCGCGGTTCAAGGTCGGCGAGATCGATGTCATCGTTGCGATGCCGTCCACGTTTTGGCACCGCCTTGACCGTGGCTACAATCAGTGCGCGTATCTTGCGCGGGCGCTTGCGAAGCGATTGGGGAAGCCATATGAGCCTTTCGTTCTCAGGCGAAAGGGAAATCCGAGGAAGCAGGGGCGGCTGACGGAAGAGGAACGGCGTACGAATGTCAGCGGGACGTTTGGCGTGTTGCGTCCGCGTGTGATTGTCGGTCAGACGGTGATGGTCGTCGACGACATCATGACGACGGGCTCGACGCTCTCCGAATGCGCCGCGGAGCTGAAGCGGTTCGGCGCGGCCAAGGTCTGGTGCGTGACCCTCGCGCATTCGCTGAGGAGTTGATATAATACGGACATGAAGATCGGACTCTACGGTGGGAGCTTCAATCCCGTGCATCTCGGGCACGTCGGGATCGCCAGGCGGGCGATCGCCGATTTGGGGCTTGATAAGCTAATTGTCATTCCGGCGCACGTGTCGCCGTTTAAGGTGGCGGACGGAGGCGTCCGTCAGCCCGAGATTTGGCAGCGTGTCGAACTCGTTCAGGCGGCGTTCCGTGACCTGGAGAAGGCGGTTGTCGACTTGAGGGAGGTTGAGCGCGGCGGGGTGTCGTATGCGATTGACACGGTGCGGGAAATTGCCGCGGAGAATCCGGGGGCGGAACTTTTCTTTGTGATCGGCGAGGACTCGGTTGAGGGATTGCCGCGGTGGAAGGACATTGACGAGCTCAAGAAGCTCTGCACCTTCAAGTCGTATCCGCGGACGCCTGAATCGTCGACGGCGATTCGGAAGCTCTTCGAGGACAACAAGGTTGTCCTCAATCAGGACGAGAAAGTCGTCAAGGCCGTGCGAGAGGGGCTGGTGAGGAAGGGCGGTTATTGTCCGTGCCGGCTGCCGAAGAATCCGGAGTTCTTCTGTCCCTGCGATGAGTTCAAGGGACAGCTCGCCGATCCAAGTTACCACGGGCTCTGCCATTGTCGCCTCTATCTCAAGGTCTGATGTCCAATGGACGATTTCTTTTTACGATCGGAGGCACTTCTCGGTGCGGCGGCGATGAGGCGGCTCAAGGCGGCGCGAGTCTTGGTCGTCGGTGTCGGTGGCGTCGGAAGCTGGTGCGCCGAGGCGCTCGTGAGAACGGGTGTGGGGCACGTGACCTTGGTGGACGACGACGTGGTTGTGGAAAGCAACGTGAACCGGCAGTGTCCGGCGACGGCGGAGACGATCGGGCGCGCAAAGGTCGAGGCGATGGCGGAGCGGTTGAGGGTGATCAATCCAATGTGTGAGATTGTTGGATATAAAAATCGTTATCCACTATCGTGTTTGAGTGATTTGTCATCGGAACATCAGAACATCCGACCATCCGACCATGTGCGGAATTTTTCACTTTCTGATCATGACGTGGTGGTAGACGCAATCGATAGCGTTGATTGCAAGGCGGAGCTGATTCTGGGCGCGACGGAGGCGGGGGTGCCGATCGTGAGCTCAATGGGCGCGGCGCTGCGGATGGATCCGACGAAGGTGAAGGTGACGCGGTTTGAGAAGGTGGAGGGCGACGGACTCGCCCGGGCGCTCCGGCAGCGGTTCAAGAAGCTCCGGCGGTTTCCGAAGGGGAAGTTCAGCTGCGTATGGAGCGGGGAACAGCCGATTTTAAACACAGAAAACAAGGGCAGCATGATGCCTGTGACGGCGACATTCGGGATGTGCTTGGCAAGTGAGACAATCAAACTCTTGACGAAAGGAGAAACGAAATGAAGATCGGATTTTTTGGTGCGGGCAAGATGGCGGAGGGTATTCTCTCGGCGATTCCGAACAAGCGTGACGTCGTCATGGCGGAGAAAGTTTCCGCGCGGGCGAAGGAGCTGAAGGCAAGATACGGCGTGCGGGTGACGGACGATCTCAAGGTTGTCGCGAAGGCGGCGGAGCTCATCTTCCTTGCGGTTCGTCCGCAGGACGTCGATGCGGTTGCGGCAGAGGTGAAGCCGCTCGTCGGGGCAAAGACGACGATTGTCTCGATTGTCGCGGGCAAGACCTTGAAGAAGCTGCGCGCCGCGTTTGGGACGAAGGTGCGGCTTGTGCGCGTCATGCCGAACCTGGCGCTCAGGGCGAAGGCGGGGATGTGTGCGATTTGTCCGGGTCCGAAGGTGCCGCAGGCGGCCGTGAAGGCGGTCGAGGCGATTCTGGGCGGAGCCGGGGCGACGGTCGTCCTCAAGGAGAAGGACTTTGACGCGGTGACGGCGCTCTCGGGGTCGGGTCCGGCCTATTTCGCCTACATGGAGGAGGCGATGGCCGAAGGCGGCGTGAAACTCGGCCTGAAGCCGGCGGTCGCGCGGCTTCTCGCGGAGCAGACGATGTACGGGACGGCGAAATTCCTTCGTGAGAGCGGCATGGACCTCGGCGCGTTTATCGCCGGTGTCTGCACGAAGGGCGGCACGACCGCCGCTGGCATGGTGAAGCTGGCGGCGCCGTCCTTCAAAAAGACGGTCGCTGCGACGCTCGCCGCCGCGGCCCGACGTTCGGCCGAGCTGGCATAAGTTTGCGCTACCTATTGTAGACCGGACATTTTCCCGTCTAAATATGGTACAATGTAGGGCTATGAACAGCAAAGAGACGAGAAGACTTTAGACCATAGACGAAAGACGAAAGTTACGAATTATGAAATACGACAAGAATCATGCGTTGCTGGAGTGCGCAATCCCCGGCATTCCCCAGAAGAGCGGCAAGGTCCGCGATGTCTTCGATCTCGGCGACAAGCTGCTGATGGTCGTCACCGACCGCATCAGCGCGTTTGACGTCATCCTTCCGTGCGGAGTCCCCGACAAGGGCAAGGTGCTGAACCAGCTTTCGCTCTTCTGGCTCGAGTTCTTCGGCGTGAAGAACCACCTCATCACTGCGAATGTCGATGAGTATCCGGCCGAGCTGCAGCCCTACAAGGAGGATCTGCGTGGGCGTTCGATGCTCGTGAAGAAGGTGAAGATGGTCGAGGTCGAGTGCATCGCCCGTGGCTATCTCACGGGGTCCGGCTGGAAGGAATACCAGAAGTCGCAGACGGTGAACGGCGAGAAGCTCCGCGCGGGCTACGAGAACGCCTCCAAGCTGGACGAGGTCCTCTTTACGCCGACGACGAAGGCGGCGATCGGCGACCACGACGAGGCGATTAACTATGATGAGACCGTGAAGCTTGTCGGCGAAAAGACGGCGACCTTGCTCCGTGACGCGACGATCGGCCTCTACTCAAAGGCGGCGGACTATGCCGCGCAGCATGGCATCATCATCGCGGACACGAAGTTCGAGTTTGGTCTAGATGCGGACGGTTCGCTCATCCTGGCGGACGAGGTGCTGACGCCCGACTCGAGCCGGTTCTGGCCGCAGGCGAGCTACACCGTCGGCGCCAATCCGCCGTCCCTAGACAAGCAGTACGTTCGCGACTGGCTCGACTCGATCAACTTCAACCATCAGCCGCCGGGGCCGGTCCTGCCGGATGATGTGATCGCACGTACCCGCGAGATCTACATTAAGGCCTACGAGGACCTTTCCGGCAAGAAGCTTGCGTAGTAAGCTGTTAGCGGTTAGCTGTTGGCGGTTAGCGCGGGGGCTAACAGCTAAACGCTAAGCGCTAAAAGCTAACAATTGTTGTCAGCAACCATCTTAATAAGGATATAAAAATGGGAATGTTCGATCAAGTGCGCGAAGCAATGAAGATGCGCAGCGAGGCCAAGAAGATTGAGGCCGAAATCAAGAAGATCACGGCGGAGTACTCGAATGGCGGCATCACGGTTGTTGCGAAGGGCGACATGACGATCGAGAAGATCGCCGTCTCGCCCGAGGCGTACGACGAGGTCAAGGCGGGCAAGCCCGCGCGCTTTGAGACGATGCTCTTCAATGTCGTCAACGGCGCGCTCAAGCGCGCGCGCGACACCGTGCAGCAGGAGATGATGAAGCAGATGCAGGCCGGCGGCGGCATGGGCGGACTGTTCGGGAAGTAAGCTAACAGCTGACACGTGATTGTCCCCCTCGAGAACCTTGAACGTGCCTTGGCGAAGCTGCCGGGTCTCGGGCGGCGTTCGGCCTCCCGTGCGGCGCTGGCGCTCGTGCGTGAGCCGGAGCGCCTGTTGCGTCCGCTTCAGGCGGCGCTCCGCGCGGCCGAGGGGAACATCCGCTGCTGTTCGCGCTGCGGGGCTTTCACAACGGTCGACCGCGATCCGTGTGACTGCTGTACGGACGTGATGCGCGACGGACGCATCTTGTGCGTCGTCGAGGAGCCGTCCGATATCGTCTCGATCGAGGCCTCTGGCGGATTCCGCGGGCGCTACCACGCGCTCGGCGGAAAGCTCTCGCCGGTCCGCCACATGGGACCTGAGAAGTTGCCGACGCAACGGCGGGCTATGCGACGGAGATCCTAAAGGGTACGGGCGCGAAGGTGACGCGCCTTGCATTCGGCCTTCCGGCGGATTCGGGCATCGCCTATTCCGACCCGTTGACGCTTAAGCGCGCAATCGCGAACCGAATCGCGCAGTGATTTTTGTTCAAACAAACCAAAGAAAGGAAACTGAAAATGAAGAAACTCATGATTGCGGCGGCGCTCGTGGCGTCTGCGGCATCCGCCCGGGCCGATGTCTCCTGGAGCACCTGGCTAGACAACTCCGCCAAGACGGATATCTCGTTCGGCATTGCCGCGAAGTGCGCGAATGTCGAGACGTTTGAGCTGACGCTTCTCTACGGCGGTTCGAAGGTCGAGAGCGGCGTGCAGTGGTCGTTCATGGGCATCAACGACAGCGACAAGGCGAACGTCCTGCAGCTCTCCTGGTGGTTCAACCGCGGTGACGACTCGTGCGTCCAGCTCGGCATGATCAACGTCGCCAAGGAGAATGCGTTCAACCTCGGCTTCGTCAACATCGCCGACAAGTCCAAGGTTCAGCTCGGGTTCCTGAACTTCAACAAGAACGGGCTTCTTCCGCTCTTCCCGTTCATCAACCTCGACAAGTCGCTCTTCGACTGAGCGAAAGGGGACGACGACATGGCCGGCGAATACCAGTTCTCGCTGATTGACGTCACGAAGCAGCAGGGGACAAAGACGATCCTGAAGGACGTCAACCTCTCGTTCTTCTATGGGGCGCACATTGGCGTCATCGGCGGGAACGGCGCCGGCAAGTCGTCGCTTCTCAAGATCCTCGCGGGACTCGACACCGAGCTCATGGGCACCGTGCAGGTCGCGAAGGGGACCAAGGTCGGGTACCTGCCGCAGGAGCCGGAGCTCGACGACTCCAAGACCGTCCTTGAGACGGTGATGGAGGGCGTCGCCGACGCCCAGGCGATGGTCGAGAAGTACGAGGACCTCTGCTGCAACCTTGACGATCCCAAGGCTGCGGCGGAAATGGAGCGGTTGCAGACCATCATCGACCAGAACGACTACTGGAATCTTGAGAACCGCGTCGAGCGCCGCATGGCGGACCTCGGATGTCCGAACGGCGACAAGAAGGTTGGCGTCCTCTCTGGTGGCGAGCGTCGACGTGTCGCGATTGCGCGGCTCCTGCTCTCGAATCCCGACGTCCTGCTCCTGGATGAACCCACGAACCATCTTGATGCCGAGACGACGTTTCGGCTGGAGGCGTACCTGAAGGAGTTCAAGGGCACGCTCATCGTCGTTACCCACGACCGCTACTTCCTCTCGGACGTCACCGACTGGATTCTCGAGCTTGACCACGGTGTCTGCTATCCCTACAAGGGCAACTACGAGGAGTGGCTCAAGCAGAAGGAGGCGATGCTCCAGCGCGAGGCGAAGGTCGAGAAGTCTCGCCAGAAGATGCTCGAGAACGAGCTCAAGTGGATTCAGACCAATCCCTCGGGACGTCATGCGAAGGCGAAGGCCCGTGTCGAGCGCTATGAGGAACTGCAGAAGCAGGAGGTCAACACGCGCGAGGATGATCTCGTCATCCGCATTCCGCCGGGGCCGCGTCTCGGCAACCTCGTCGTCCGCGCCGAGCATGTGAAGATGGGCTTTGACGACCAGGTCCTCTACGACGATCTCAACTTCGATCTGCCGCGTGGCGGCATCGTGGGCGTCATTGGTGCGAACGGCGCCGGCAAAACGACGCTCTTCAAGCTGATTACGGGACAGCTGAAGCCGCTCGCCGGAACATTTACGGTTGGCGAGACGGTGAAGCTTTCCTACGTGGATCAGACCCGCAGCGAGCTCAAGCCGGACGAGACCGTCTACGAGGCGATCACGGGCGGCGGCGAGTTCGTGAAGCTCGCGGGAACGACGATGATGAACGGCCGCGCCTACTGCAGCCGCTTCAACTTCCGCGGTCCGGAGCAGCAGAAGAAAGTCGGCGTCCTTTCCGGCGGCGAGCGCAACCGCGTGCACCTCGCGAAGCTCCTGACGTCCGGCGGCAACCTTCTTCTTCTCGACGAACCGACGAACGACCTCGATGTCGCAACGCTCCGCTCCCTCGAAGAGGGTCTTCAGGAGTTCGGCGGTTGCGTGATGGTCGTTTCGCACGACCGCTGGTTCCTCGATCGTATCGCGACGCACATTCTCGCCTTCGAGGGCAAGGGCAAGACGACCTGGTTCGAGGGCTCCTACAGCGAGTATCACGAAATGCTCGCCAAGCGGAAGTAATCCGTTTTTTATCGTGCATTTTGTCTATGTCGTCGTTTCCTGATACGCCTGTAACCATGTTGGCGAGAATCGCCGCGCAACACACTTGCGAAAGCGAGTCGAGCTGGGTGCGGTTGTTCGCCTTATACGAACCTGTCATTCGGAGGTGCGCCAAGTCGCTTGGCGCGGGGTGCGATGACGAGGATGTGGCGCAGGAGATATTCGTCAGGCTCGTGGATGTCTTGAGGAACGGGAGGTATTCGCCCTCCGCCGGGAAGTTCCGAAGCTATCTGACGACGCTGATCAGGAACGAGCTGATCGGGCGATGGCGCAAGGCGCAGGTGCGCAAGTCAGCCGACCATGTTTCAATTGATGATGTGGACTCCGCCCCGGTGATTTCCGTTCCTGAGTCAGTTTCGGCGGAAATCGACGCCAAGTGGTACCAGGCCCGGCATGAGGCGGCGGTCGACCATGCTCTCACGAAGACATTCATGTCACGGCAGTCGAAGGACGTCTACCGGATGTATGTCCTTGAGGAGCGTCCCGTCGCCGAGGTCATGGAGAAATTCGGCCTGACGCGCAACACCGTCTACCAGATCAAGACGCGG
>CADAKF010000037.1 GCA_902788415.1 uncultured bacterium | reverse complement strand
TCTTCGAGGCGTAGAGCGCCTGGCGGATCAACTCGACGAACGCCGCCTTGTCTCCCATGAACGCCGGGATCTTGCGCCCGTACGCCTTCGCCGCCTCCACGCGGTCGTCCTTCATCGCTGAGAGGCAGCGCGCGAACACGGCCTCGCCGATCAAGGTAAGCGGCACGCCCTCGTCCAGGGCCGCGATGCCCGTCCACTTGCCCGTCCCCTTCTGCCCGGCCGTATCGAGGATCTTTTCCACAATCGGAGATCCGTCCGTATCCTTATAGGCGAGGATGTCACGGGTGATCTCGATGAGGTACGAGTCAAGCTCGGTCGTGTTCCAGGTCTTGAAGACCTCGTGCATCTCGTCGTCGGACATGCCGAGGAGATCGCGCATGAGCTGGTAGGACTCGCAGATGAGCTGCATGTCGCCGTACTCGATGCCGTTGTGGACCATCTTGACGAAGTGTCCCGCTCCGTTCTCGCCGACCCAGTCGCAGCAGGGAACGCCGCTCTCGACCTTCGCGCAGATGGATTGCAGGATGGGCTGGTCCCTTCAGCGCGCCCTCCTCGCCGCCGGAGACGCCCGTGCCGATGTAGAGAAGCCCCTTCGACTCGACGTACTGCGTGCGGCGAATCGTGTCCGGGAAATGGCTGTTGCCGCCGTCGATGATGATGTCGCCCGGCTCGAGCTCGGGGATGAGCTGATCGATCATCGCGTCGACCGCCGCGCCCGCCTTGACCATGCAGAAGACCTTGCGCGGCTTCTCAAGGTTCGCGACAAGCTCCTTGATGGAATGGCAGCCGATGATGTTCTTGCCCTTGGCGCGTCCGTTCACAAAGGCGTCGACCTTCTCCGTCGTGCGGTTGTAGCACGCGACGGTGAAGCCCTTCGACTCCATGTTCATGATGAGGTTTTCGCCCATAACGGCGAGTCCGATGAGTCCGATGTCCGCTTTCTTCATTGCTATTTTCCTTTACCGCAGGTATTATACCATACGGGTTTGAAATTTGCCCACTATCCACCGGCGGGATGGCCCTTTAACGGAACCGAAGAGTTCGCTTGCCGGGAAATCTCAACGGAGTCGACAAGGATCTCCGCGTTCGCATCGGCCCCCTCGCGCATGAACGAGACGAAATCCGTTCCGTCCGGGATCCATTCGCCCACATCATACCACGCCCAGCCGCCCTCGCCTTCCCGCGCCGCCAGCGAGGCGGACGTCTGCTCGACATTGCCAAAGACAAGGACGGCGACGCGGAGCGCGGCACCGCGCGCGAGCTTGGCCCGCACGCGCAACCGGTAGTTCTCGCCCGGCGCAAAGACGGTCTTCGTCTTCTTCAGCCAACAGATCACCTCGTCCACTCGACGGGGAACGGCCAGCTTCATCGCCTTGCCGGCCTGCGCACCGTCGGCCGTGACGCAGCTGGCGGACTCGCCAAGCAAAAACGAGTTCGAACCGAACGTGACGCTCCGCCGTGGCGCCGGCCGGCAGAGGCCGTTCGTCGGCGTCAGGATCGCCTTCCACGCCGCAGTCAGGGCGGCATCCTGCCCCTTGCCCTCGGAAAGGCGGATGTCGCCGGCCTCCTCCAGCGCCGCGAGCGAACGCCGTGCCCAGGTGCGCATCCGCGCGAGGTCATTCTCGAAATCGGGCGCGTCCGCCAGCCACGGCGCACTGGGATCGGAATAACGTGTCCGCAGGCGCTCAAGCCGCGTAGAAGCGATCGCAAACGCCCCCATCCGGACGTTGTACGCGTAATCCGGATCGTCCTTCGTCGCCTCCTCGGCCTGATGCCAAAGCTTCTCCGCCCGCTCCAGGAACGCATCCGTCAGGATCGGGTCGTCCGTCTGCGCGTAGATGGACAGCGGCTGGAGCGGACGCTCCGCGGCCCAGGACCGTCCGAGCGCACGCACCTCGTCGAAACAGGCGCGGACAAACGGCGCGCCCTTGCCGTAGTAGCCGGCGAAGAAGTCGTCGAGAAGCGGTTCGACCGGCCGGTCGGGATTCCACATCAGCTTCGCAAGAAGCCACGCCCGCAGCTCGGCGAAGTCGGCGTGCCGGCCCTGCCCGTCCCCTTGCTCGAACAGGTACTTGACGCCGTGGTCGCGGAAGAACCGAACGTTCCCGACGAGCGCGTCCCAGTCCGCGAACGGCATCGGATAGTTGGCGAAGTCAGTCACGTAGTCCCAGACGTACAGGTTCGGACAGCACCGGCGCCAGTCGGCGATGTCGCGGCAGAACGCCACGTTCGACGAATAGCGGCTCCGGTCCAGCGGCGAGGCGAAGTCGCACTCCCACGTGCAGAGGCAGACGAGGACGTTCCGGCGCGGACGGACCGTCTTCGGCAAGTTCCGCGTGTACATGTACGCAAGCGTCTCGATCGTCACATCGGGGAACTCCCGCTCGACGCGCTCGGCGATCGCGTTGACGAACGAGAGCGTCGTTCCCGCGTGAGAACCCTCGGCGTCGTCCAGCGCCTTGCAGGAGGGGCATTCGCACCAGTTCTCCCAGTCGTTCTGGCTCACGCCGAAAAAGCGCGCCGTCGGATCCCTGCGGATGCGTGCGAGGACGTTCGACGTCACGAGGTCGAGGACGTCCGGATTCGTCAGGCAGAGCTGCGTCCGTTCCTTCAGGCGCTTGCCGCCGACCATCGAGAAGTATTCCGGATGCGCCGCGAAGTGCTCCTTCGGGTCGCAGAGCAGGTTGAAGGTGTGGCAGCTGACCAGCCCGCCGCCAAAGCGAAAGCCGTCCCCGCCGATCTTCGCAGGAATCTCGATGTCGCCCGTGTGGTTGAATCCGTTGACCTTGTTGCGCGCGGCGAAGAGCGGATGCGTCTTCACGTCATACCACCACGGCTGGCGCATCTCGAAAGCCGGACGCTCGACGTCGTCGAGGTCCTTCGGCACGACGACACGCGAACGGCGCGGGACGCGTTCGCACCACGACGCGTACCACCTGCACCCTCCGAAGCGCTCCAGCACCTCGTAGACGCCGTAAAGGCAGCCGCGCACGCGCGAACCGCGGATCTCCAGTCCGCCGTCCGACACCCGCAGCCGAAAGCCGTCGTCCCCGAGATTCTCCGACGCGTCGGCCGTGACAAGCCGCACGCCGTGCGCGACGGATCCCGGCGGCAGCACCCGCACGGTCCGTCCCGAAACCCGCCCCATGTACGCGGCATACTCCGCCGCGGCATATTGCTGGGACGGCGAGGGATCGTCCGGCAAAATGACCGGCAGCGGTTCCGCCGCGGACGGATCGACCAGTGCAATCTCCCCCTTCGGCGCCGCCCCCGCGCCAAAAGCGCCAAAAGCAAAACAACAACCCAGCGCCGCGGCGAAACAAAATCGGCAAAGCGGTCTGACCAGTGTTTTCATCTGCACATAGTATATCATAACCCCCACCGCCGCAGCCGCGAAAAAGGCCAACTGCGCCTACATCATCACCCGCAACAAGCGTGACTTCGCCAATTCTCCCGTCCCGGCCCTGACCCCCGGCGAGCTTCTGACGCTCTGACCTGACAAAACTCCCACTCAGCAGTTCGCCAGCATCTTGCGCAACTCGGCCATGCGGAACTCTATCTCATAGTTCTTAATGAACTCTATCTCGTCCTTCGTCAGACCATAAAGCGGGCCAATAAAAATTGACGCGGGGTGTCGGACACTCCGCGCCAACCTTGGCGATCTGTCCCTGACGTCGGCTCAGCGCTGAACGCGCGCGTTGCCGGCGTAGACGTCCCAGACCTGCTTCTCGTCCGCCGGCTCGGCGTAGTCGTTGAGCGACGAAGCCGCCATGACGCCCGAGGCCCAGCCGAACTGGAGGCACTTCTCGGCGTTCCAGCCCTTGATGACACCGTAGAGGAGCCCGCCCGTGAAGCCGTCCCCGCCGCCGATGCGGTCCAGCACCTGGATCGTGCGCGGTTCCTCGACGTAGAACTTCTTCCCGTCGTAGACGATCGCGCCCCAGAGGTGCTCGTCGGCGCTGACGACCTGCCGGAGCGTCGTGCCGTAGAGCTTGGCGTTCGGATACTTCTTCGTAACCTGCAGGATCATCTCCTTGAAGCGGTCGATCTTGCCCTTTAGGTCCTTGCCGCCTGCCTCCGGACCCTTGAAACCGAGGCAGAGCTGGAAGTCCTCCTCGTTGCCGACGAGGATGTCCGCGACGGACGCGATCTTGTGGAACGCTGCGGACAGCTCCTCCTCGCGGCCCTTCCAGAAGGTCGCGCGGTAGTTGAGGTCGAAGCTCACGAGCACGCCGTACGTCTTCGCGTCCGCGGCGAGCTTGAGGCAGCACTTCGTCGTCTCGGGCGACATCGCCGCGATGAGCCCCGAGAGGTGCAGCACCTTCACGCCCTCCTTGCCGAAGAGCTTCTTCGTGTCGTAATCCTTCGCGTCGAGGGTGCGCCCGACCTCGCCGGCGCGGTCGTTCCACACGCGCGGCGCACGGAGACCGAAGCCCGAGTCCGCGATGTTGAACTGGTGGCGGTAGCCCCACGGACCGCCCTGCGCGATGTCCGGCCCGACGTACGCGATGTTGCGCGCGCGGAGCTGCGCCTTGATGAAGGCCGCCATCGGCGAGCCCGCAACAAAGCGTGTCAGCACGAGGCACTCGGGACCGAGCGAACTCGTCACGTTGAGGACGTTCGTCTCGGCGCTCGTCGCCTGCAGGAGGAAGCGATTGGAGTTGTGAACCGCCATGCGGTTCTCGGGGGTGATGCGGAGGCCCATCGAGCTCACGCAGGCCACGGCGTACTTCGCATTCTTCTTGATTTTCATAAATCTTTCCTTTTGCTGTTGGTGTCAGAATCCGCTCGAAAGGTCAGTAGCGGCGCAGGAGCTCGAGCATCTTTCGGTCGAGTTTGTGCCCCTCGAAGTCCTCGTACTCGACGTCCGTGCGCCCGGAGTCAATGATGCCGAAGGGCCCATCGAGATTCCCGAGCGCCCAGCCGAAGTTGTGCGCCTTCCAGAGTTTCAGGCAGCGTTCCATCCAGCCGAGGCAGGTCTCGTGGCCGATCTTGTTGTAGCAGCCGAACTCCCCGACCATCACCGGATAGACGCACTCCGCCACCCAGGCGAACTTCTCCGGCGTCTTCTCCGGCATCTCGAAAATCCAGCGGAAGGCCTGTCCTGTCGACCGCACCGAGAAGAACGTGTCGACCGGCGTCGATGCGGCGTCATTGCCGTCCAGCATCACGAAGCGATCGGGGTCTTCCGTACGGATTGCGAGGACCGCATCTCCGAACACGCGCACGTACTGCTCTTTCGAGAATCCGCGCGGCTCGTTGACGAGATTGAAGGACAGCTCCTCGTTCGGGATGCCGCGGTAGCGCCGCGCGAACTTCCGCCAGAGGTCGCAAAACGCCTTCTGCGCCGCCGGATCGGTCTGCAGCTTCAGGGGCTCGGCGTCACAGCTCGCGATGGTGAAACCCGGCGCGCGGTGCAGGCAGATCTGAACGTGAATGCGGTGCCGGCGGCCCCACGCGATCGCCTCGTCCAACTGGCGGTAGCCCTCCGCACGCACCTTCGAGAGGTCATTCGTCTCGCAGAAGTTGCGATAGTCCATCGGCAGGCGCACAAAGTTGAAGCCCCAGTCCTCCAGCCAGGCAAACTGCTCCTCGCGGAATCCCCTTGCGCACGGATCCGTCTTCTTCCACGGCGGCGCGAAGAGTCCGAGCAGGTTGAAGCCGCGCCAGCGGACCGCCGGTTTCCACGACGCCGTCTTCGGGTCCGGCTCGCGCTCGGCCGGCGCGGACGAATCATGCCACTTCTCGACCTCGGCGTGAAGCCGCTCGAACATCGAGGTGATCTCCGGATAGGGCACGCCCTTCTCGCTGACAAGCCCGTAGTTCGTGTTCTCGGGGAACGCCTTTGAAATGCCGTTGTACGGCTCGTCCACCCACATGAAGTAGTCGTAGCCGACGAGATACGGCAGCGAGAGGAACGTCTTCGCGCAGAGCTCGGTCGCCGCCGCGCGCTCCTTCTGCGTGAGGAAGCGCTGTCCCGCGCCGTTCGTGCAGGGAAGCCCAGAGTCCAGCGCAGGGAAGCTCCACTCCGTGATCAGCACGGGGCGCTTCGCCCAGCCGTGGACCTTGGCGATTTCGTTCGTCATCAGCCGCCCGTCCGACCACCGCATGACGTTGCGGTCAAGGTCCGCCTCGGGATAGATGTTGCACGTAATGATGTCGGAATAGCGCCCGGCCGCCTCCCAAACGACCTTGTCCGCGCCGCCGATCCCGGCGAACCGGCAACCGAGGATCATGTGGTTCGGATCCGCCGCCTTGACCGCCGCCGTTGTGATCCGGAAGTAGGTCTCCGCGACATGCCCGAGGAATCCGCGCTTGAGCGCGTCCCCCCGCAGGTCGGAATGGGCCGCTGCAAACGCCTCGAGCGCCTTGCGCGCCGAATGTGACGCGGGCTTGTTCGTCACCGCGTCATAGACGCCCGTGAAACCGCCCCAGGGCCCCGTGCCCCACCAGCGCAGCTCGTTGTCGAGAAAGTAGCCGAGGAGATCCCGGTCGTTCTTCATCGGCGCGCAGACCTCCGCCGCCATCTTCGCGCAATGCGCCGGGAAGTCCGGATGGAACACGTTCGGCAGCGCGCTGCACGGACGCCTCTCCTGCGGCGTGATCCAGCGCTCGTCGTTCCAGTCGTCCGGCGTGCCGAACTTGTTGCCGAAGTTGATCTCCCAGGCGTGGATCATCCCGCGATGCCGCAGGGTCACGTCCGACCCCGTGCCGAGCATGTTGAAGCCCCACTTCCTAAGGCGCCCGAGCGTCTCCTCCTCCCAGACGGCCGGCGACGGATAGGTCGCGTCGTTCCACTCGCGGTAGTGGAACCGCTTCCCATCCGCCTCGCAGCGGTGCCCGCGGTAGATGACCCAGTCGACGCCGCGGATGATCGTGCGCTTCCCATCGGGATCAAGCGTCCACCAGCGCCCGTTCTCCGTCTGCTCGACCCGGTAGAAGCCCCGTTCCGCGCCGTGCGCGGCAAGTCCCGCCGCACCCAGCGCCAGACACGCAACTGCGGACCGGACCGCGGCTGTCATCACAGTTTCCATAGTTACTTCCTTCCCTTGGTGTTCACAGCTCAACCTTCTTGTAGTGAGGAACCAGGCCCTTCATGCAGCACCAGCCGACCAGGTAGGCGACGGCGCAGTAGCAGAAGACGATCATATAGCCGGCGGGCTTGCCGGTGTAGCCGGCGAACGCAAAGGCGTCGCCCTGCTCCGCCGCATAGGTGAAGAGCCGCCCCGCGAAGATGTTAACACAGAAGCTGCCAAGGCCCGCCGCGCACTGGGCGATGCCCGTCAGCGTCCCGATGCACGACTTCGGGAACATGTCCGAGACGCACGAGTAGATGTTCGCGCTCCACGCCTGATGCCCCGCGCACGCGCAGCCGATCAGGATCGCCGGCCACCACGCGCTGAAGCTCCCGAGCGGCTGGGCGCCGAGCGCGAGGAGCGGCAGGCACGCGAAGAGGAACATCGCGACCATGCGTCCCTCATAGGCGTTCATCCCCTTCTTCTCGACCATATAGGTCGGCAGCTTGCAGAGGTAGATCGACGCAAAGGTCACGATTGCGTACAAGGTCACGATGAGCGTCATGCCCATCCCGGAGGAACTCTTGTAGCCGAACTGATCCGAGAGGTAGCCCGGCGTCCAGAAGAGGAAGAACCACCACACGCCGTCCGTCAGCACTCGTCCGAGCACGAGCGACCACGTCTGGCGGAGGGAGAAGGCGCGGAGGTAGGAAATGGATGGCTCCTTCTCCTCTGAAGCGGAAAGGATTCCGCTTCTCCCCTCGGCTTCGCCGTCCTGGTTGATGTACGCGAGCTCCGCCGCATTGACCCGCGGATTCTCCGCCGGCTTCTTGTAAAGAACTTGCCAGAAGCCCATCCAGACAAAGCCCAGCGCACCGATGACGATGAACGCCGTCTCCCAGCCCCAGTACTCGGCGAGAAGCGGAATCGTCGCCGGGGCGACGAGCGCGCCGACGGACGAGCCGGCGTTGAAGATCGAGGTCGCGTAGGCGCGGTCCTTCGGCGGAAAGTACTCCGCCGTCACCTTGACCGCCGCGGGAAAGTTCCCCGCCTCGCCGAGCGCCAGCAGGCACCGGCAGCCGAGGAAGAGCCACACCGAGACGGACGTGATCGAGAGCGCCAGCGCGCTCGCGAGGTGCACCGAGCCGACACCCGTCGCCGCGTGCAGGCACGCCGCAAGCGACCAGACGAAGATCGCCCACATGTAGCCCTTCTTCGTGCCCATCCAGTCGACAAACTTGCCGGCGAACAGGTTGCAGAAGGCGTAGATGAGCGAGAAGTAGCCCGTGATGATGCCATAATCGGCGTCCGTCCACTTGAACTCGGGCGCGATGAAGTCCTTCCACGTGAGGGACAGCACCTGACGGTCGAGGTAGTTCACCGTCGTCGCGAAGAACAACAGCGAACAGATCATCCAGCGGAAATTACTCTTTTTCATTCGTCCTCCAGCTAACAGTTAATCGCTAAGAGCTAACAGCTATAATACTCTTCCCACCCCTTGCGCGGCGGCTGCCTGAGAAGCGCGTTCGCCTCCGCATCGCCGGGAATCGTCCCCGTCGACTTGTCGAACTTGAACCCGCGCCCGAGCCGCTGCGCGATGCACGCGAGCGTGAAGAGCTGCGAGAGCGGCGCGGCGACCGAGAACGGCGAGGTCGTCTCCATTTCGCCGCGGACGGCGCGGAGGAAGCCCTCGTAGTGCGTGCAGAACTCGGCGGGATAGTCCGGCAGCTTGCGCTCGTAGTCCCCGACGACGTGCAGCGGATGCTTGTGCGAAAGCGACTGCCAGATCGTGCCGTCCCGCTGGTACATCTCCTTCCCGGGGAAGAGGTTCGTCTTGTCGAAGTCGTCGTTCGCCGAACTTTTCGGGATGCCGTCCGGCGTCGCGTAGACGAAGCCCTCCGGAAGCGGCGGCAGGTTGGTCGCGCCCTCGTACCAGTCAAGCTCAAAGTCGTCGTGGTCCCAGTTGCCGGGGAACCTGAACTTCAGCGTCGAGTTCATCGGATAGACGAACCTGTTGCTGCCGGTCTGGTTCACGAGCTCGACCTCCGACGGCAGGTCGCCCTTCAGGAGGAACTGGTGCACGCAGTCGATCAGATGCGCGCCCCAGTCGCCCATGCAGCCGTTGCCGAAGTCAAACCACGCGCGCCACTCGCCGCGGACGAAGTCCGTCGAATAGTCATGATGCTGCGCCGTGCCGAGCCACGTGTCCCAGTCGAGCGTCGCGGGAATCTTCTCGGGCTTCGGGAAGGACGTGAGCTTGCCGCCCCACTTGTGCCAGCGGCGCGCGTTGTTCATGTGCGCGACCACCTTGTAGACGTCGTGGACGAGCCCCGTCTCGACATACGACTTGAACTGGTGGTACTTAACCGTCGAGTGGCCCTGGTTGCCCATCTGCGTGACGACGCCGTACTTGTCGGCCGCCTTCATCATCAGCTCGCACTCCTCGAACGTGTGCGCAAGGGGCTTCTCGACGTAGACCGCGATTCCGCGGCGCATCGCCTCCATCGTGATCGGGAAGTGCGAGTGGTCGGGAACGGCCACAAGGCACGCGTCGATCTTCCCGTCCAGCGCGTCGAACATCTTCCGGAAGTCCTGGAAGCGCGGCACGTTCGGATACTTCTTGAGGCAGTCGAGCGTCGCCTCCGCCCCCATGTCGGTATCGCACAGCGCCACGCACTCGAAGAGCTGCGGAAAGAGCGCGAAGCTCTGGATGTCGTTCCAGCCCTGCTGCCCGATGCCGACGAAGGCGAGTCGCACCTTCTCGTTTGCCGCGTACTTTCTCGCCGAAAAACACGCTGGCAGGAGCGGCAGCGCCCCCGCCGCCGCCAGCGACTTCAGAAACATCCGTCTATTCATTCCCCTCCAAACTAATAGCTAATCGCTAACAGCTAACAGCGAATCACAGCTCCCTGACCTTCAGGTTGCAGAAGGAAACGGTGGAGTCGGAATGGTCCTGCAGGAGAAGACGGCCCTTCTCGGCCTCGCCCCAGAACTTGCCCTCGTCCTGCCAGGCGAGGTACTTCGACTTCGCGACGCCCTCGCGGAACGACTTCGAGCCGCGCTCGTAGGAGAGGACGAGCTTGCCGTTGAGCCAGTGCTCGACACGCTTGCCCTTCGCGACGATCATGCCGCTGTTCCACTGGCCGGCGGGACGCACGATCGCGTCCGCACCGTCCGCGGGCATGATGTCGTAGAGCGACGCGACGCGGCGGTTGCCGTCCCGGCCCTTGTCGGAGTCGGGATGTTCCGGCTCGAGGATCTGGTACTCCTCGCAGGAACTCTGGTTGATGCCCTCGTTGTAGAAGTACTTGACGCCCGAGTTCGCCGCGCGCGTCAGGCGGAAGTCGAACTTGAAGACGAAGTCCTTGTAGAGCTTTTTCGTGACGATGTCGCCGCCGCCTCCGAGCTTCTGGTCTTCCGGAGGAAGCGAGAACCACTGGCGGTCGGGCGTGATGCCGTTCACGGGGCGCATCGTGAGGCACCCGTCCTTGACGAACCAGCCGCGGCCCGGAAACCGCTTGAAGCCCCACTCGTCCTTGGCGCCGACCCACTTGTCCTCCGGCAGGTTCTTGCCGTCAAAGAGGAGCTCGAAGCCCTCGGCCTTCTCCGCCGCCGTAAGCGCGTTGGCACCCGCGGGAACGGGCTGCATCCTCGCCGCGACGCGGATCGTGTCGCAGACGCCGCGCGCGTAGCCGACGGACTCCGCGAGCCCGCCGAGGTTGTTCTCGAAGTCACGCTCGTACTCGAACGAGCACACCCCCGAATAGCCGGCTTCGGCGAGTGCCGTGAAGATCTTCGCGTAGTCCAGCGCGCCGCGCGGCATCGGCACGGTCGTGAAGCTATTCTTGCCGATCTTCTGGGCGCCGGGCAGGTTGACGGCGAAGTTCTTCAGGTGGACGTCGAAGATGCGGTCGCCGTGCGCGCGGATCGTCTCCGCCGGATCGCGGTCGCAGCCGAACTCCCAGCCGACGTCGAGACAGAAGCCGATGCGCTTGTCGAGGTCCTTCACGAGGTTCCAGCCGTACGCGACGTCCGGATACATCTCGGGCGCGTTCGGCCCGTGGTTGTGGATCGCGTAGCGGATGTCGAACTCCTTGACGAGCTTGTCGATGTACTCGAGTTGCTTGCGCGAGCCCTTGCGCGTGCCCCAACTGTCCTTCTCGTCCATCGCGTCGTAGGGAACGCCCACGATGACCTTGGCGCCGAAGCGCTTCGCGAACTCGAAGTACTTGCGGACCGACTCGTTGTCCTTCGTGTAGAGCGGACCGAGCCCGTAGCCCGTCACGCCGTACTTCGCGCACTTCGCCTTGAACGCCGCGATCTCCGCGTCGCTCGACGTGTACTTGAGGTGGAAGTCCTTCACGCACAGGTAGTGCAGGTCCAGGGCCTGCATGATCTCCAGCGTCTCGTCAAGGGACTTCATGCACATCGTGTAGCCCGCGAGGCCGAGCCGGAACGGCATCTTCCACGCGCGCTGCCCCGTCGTGTCCTGCACGACGACGTACTTCGGCCTGCACGCGCAGTCCTTGCACGCACAGTCCTTCTTTCCCCCCGTGGCGCATCCGACCACGACCGCCGCCACCGCCATCGGAACCAACATCTTCTTCATCGCATCTCCTCTCTAAACCCGAAACTCGAAACCCGAAACCTCAAACCCTATAGAACTCCTCCCACCCCTTCCTCGGGGTTCCCTTCGTGCCCTTGAGGAGCGCGTTCGCCTCCTCGTCGCCGATGACCTGCTTGGTCGCCGGATCGAACAGGAAGCTGCGGTTCAGGCGCTGCGCGATGCAGCCGAGGCAGAAGACCTCGCTGAGCGGCGCGGCGACCGAGAACGGGCTGCGCGTCTTCTCGAGGCCCATGACGCCAAGGAGGAAGTTCGCATAGTGGTTCGAGCCGGGGCGCTCGAACTCGGGCTGGTAGCCGAAGTCGCCGACCTTCAGGAGCTTCGCCGAGTGCGACTGGCCCTCCCAGACCGTGCCGTCGGAGAGGTAGATCTCCTTGCCGGGGATGAGCGTCTGCGCCTCGTCGGCCGTCGAGCCCTTCGCCGCGGGGATCTCGCCGCCCCACGCGAGATACTTGTAGCCCTTCGGCAGCTTCGGGAGATTCGTGAGCCCCTCGTACCACTCGAGCGTGATCGCGCCGCGCTTCGCCGTCTTCGGGAAGGTGAATGTCAGCGTATCCTGCATCGGGAAGACGAACGGGTTCCAGCCCTTGACGTCGCGGATCTTGATCTCCGTCGGCAGGCCGAGCTCGAGGAACTCGTGGTTCGCGTCCATCGTGTGCGCGCCCCAGTCGCCGAGGCAGCCGTTGCCGAAGTCATACCAGCTGCGCCACTCGCCCTGCACATAGTCCTTCGAGTACGCGTGGAAGTTCGCCGTGCCGAGCCAGGTGTCCCAGTCGAGGCCCTTCGGCAGCTCCTCGCCCTTCGGGAACGCGGAGACCTTTCCGTTCCACTTGTGCCAGCGGCGCGGATTGTTCATATGCGTGACAATCTTCGTGACCTTCGCGGGATCGATGATGCCCTTCGCCACGTAGTCGCGCATCTGGAAGTAGTTCTCGCCCGAATGGCCCTGGTTGCCCATCTGCGTGACGACGCCGTACTTCGCCGCCGCCTGCATCAGGAGCTCGCACTCCTCGAACGTATGCGCGAGCGGCTTCTCGGCGAAGACCGCGAGGCCGCGCTTCATCGCCGCCATCAGCGCCGGGAAGTGCGAGAAGTCGGGATTCATCACCGCGACCGCGTCAATCCGGCCGTCCATTGCGTCCAGCATCTTGCGGAAGTCGCAGAAGCGCGGCGCGTTCGGAAAGGCCTTGAGCGCCTCGACGCACTGCGGACCGTCCAGGTCCGTGTCGCAGAGCGCGGCGATCTCGCAGAGCCCGGTCTTCTGGAACTGCTGGATGTCGTTCCAGGCCTGCTGGCCGATGCCGACGCACGCCAGGCGCACCTTCGAGCCGGAACGGCCCGTCTGGCAGCCGATGAAAGGAAACGCCCCCGCGGCCAAGGCCGCCCTCAAGAATGACTTGCGAGTAATCATAATGGGAGTATTATAGCATAAGCATATGACCACTGGAAAGTGGAATCGTCCGCCAACTCTTGCGGCACACAATGTTTTGCGTCTATTTTCCGCTTTCGGGCGGAGCGCAATGGATGCTGCAGTCGAGCAGCACGCGGCGAGATGGCGACCGCCGGACCTTAACGCACGACGATGCGCAGTCCGGAGCAGCGACTTTCGACAGGGCCGATATCGACGGAACGTCCGATCAGCCGCTTGCCGCCGTAGAGGTCGACTGCGGTTTGATGCCATTCGAGCGTCGTGCCGCGATTGACCAGCGAACTCTGTGCCGGCAGCTTGAACTTCCGCCCGTTGTAAAAGTATTGCGACGCATCCGCCGCGATATTGCCCTCGCCGGTGAGCGTATCCACCGGCAGAGTGGCGCAATAGCTCATCGCCGCGGTGGCGTTGCGGTGATTGATGACTTTGCCGTCTTCCTCCGTACAGATATTGTCGGCGACTAATGTATTGACAACC
>CADAKF010000036.1 GCA_902788415.1 uncultured bacterium | reverse complement strand
GTAGATGTCGACCCCGTTCGCCTTCGCCGTGTCGAAAATCTCCTTGCCGTATTCGGCGAGCAGCTTCTTGTTGGCGGTGACGACGCACTTCTTCGCATTGAGCGCGTCCAGGACGAACTTCTTCGCAATGCCCGTGCCGCCAATCGTCTCGACGACGATCTGCACGTCGGCATCGGCGATCGCCGCCGCCGCGTCCGTCGTCAAAACCTCCTTGGGAACGGAAATTCCACGGTCCGTCGTAATGTCGAGATCCGCAATCTTGCGAAGGACGATGTCAACGCCCAAACGCTTCGACATCACCTCGCGATGCTTCAAGAGACCGTCGGCCACGCCGGCACCGACGGTACCGAATCCGAGAATCGCAACTCCGATTTGCTTCATAATATGCCTTCTTTCAGGAAAGAGGGCATATTATACCATAAATCGGAGCGCCTTATGAATCAGAGTTCTTTCTTGAACTGGCCCTCGGCGCCGTGAAGCTTCACATCGCCGAAGTCGAGCTTCGCGAGGTCGACGTTGACGATGCCGAGCGGCTCCGCCGTCTTCCAGCCGCCGCGCGTGAAGTCCGGAACATTGATCGACTTGCCGCGGTTGTTCGCCGACTCGGCGGCGAGCTCCGTGAGGCAGCTCCAGGTCGCGGCGTCGTAGACGTCGGCGTCCATCGGCAGGCCGTTCTGCAGACAATAGGCCCAGCGAAGGTCCATCATGAAGTCCATACCGCCGTGGCCGCCGACCTTCTTGGCAATCTCGCCCGCGGTCTTGTAGAGCGGATGCTCGTACTTCGCCTTGAGCGCCTTGAGCTCCTCCTCCTTCATCCACTCGTGAGCATGCGGCAGGAGCGCCACGCGCAGCGGATAGTCGCGCAGGATGCCCTTCGTGCCCGCGATCAGGTTGATGCGGTTGTAGGGACGCGGCAGCGAGACGTCGTGCTGCACCATGATCGTGCGGCCCCTGAACGTGCGGAAGACGGACGTATTCACGTCGCCAAGCGCGTAGGTCTCCTTCGCCTCGGGCGAGTCGGGGCCGAACGTCTCCTTCGCGAACTCGGTGAGACGCGCCTCGCGCGACGAGACGGAGACGACGTAGTCGAGCGCGTCGCCGCGGTTGATGCCCATGTACTGGCAGATCGGACCGAACCCGTGCGTCGGATACGGATTGCCGTTGAGCTTCTGGTTCCACTTGAGACGCCAGCGGTCCCACGTGCCGTTGTACTCGGTGAAAAACTTCGAGCCCTTGTACGCGGCGAAGTTCTCCGCCGCGAGGTCGTGGATGTACGCGCCCTCGCCGTGGATGAGCTCGCCGAGGACGCCGCTTCGCACGAGGTTGAGCGCCAGGAGCTCGCTGTCACCGTAGCAGCAGTTCTCGAGCGGAATGCAATGGCGCTGCGTCGCCTCGGCCGTCTCGACGAGCTCCCAGCACTCGTCAATGTTCATGCAGCACGGGACCTCGATCGCCGTGTGCTTGCCGCACTTCATCGCGTACACCGACGCCGGCACGTGGTACTGCCACGGCGTCGTGTTGTAGACGACGTCGACGAGGTCCGACTCGCAGAGCCGACGGTAACCGTCATGCGGCTTATCGGGACTCGTCAGGAAGTGCTTCGCCGCCGGCTTGCCGCTCTTCGCGATCGCCTTGTCGCCGTCGACCAGACGCGACTCGTCGATGTCGCAGAGCGCCGTCACGTATACGCCCGGAACCTGCGACAGGCGTTCGACCGCCCAGCAGCCGCGGCGGCCGACGCCGACGACACCGACGCGCACTTTCTTGAGCGGCGCGCAGACAAAGCCCTGCATCGTTCCGCCGTTCGTCAACTTCAGCGCCTCGCAGCCGCCGAACATCGCAACGGCGCCCATCCACGCCGTACCCTTCAGAAAGTCTCTTCTTGAGTTCATAGTGTCGCCATTATATCATATAACGACGCCGTGGTCAGCCGTCATGTTCTCGCCGAGGAGCGCCAGCTTCGGATCCGCCGCGCCGAAGCCTTGGATCCAGCCGTTCTCGAATCCGAAGTCCGCCGCGGCCTCCGTCACCGACGCATATTCCTCTTCCGTCACCTTCCGATCGAAGGGCGGCGTCTCGAGCGCCTTGTAGGCGGGCGTGAACTGGCTCATCACCGAGACCAGAATCTCGTTCGACAACTCCGTCGCCAGCCACGCCAGGTTCTCGATCGCCTCGTCGGCATGACCAGGGAGGACGAGGATCCTGACGATGAGATTTTTTTTCTCCCACGCCCAGCGAACCGCCGCGCGCGACGCCTCGACATAGCCCGGCGCGCCGCTCGCCGCAATTGCAGTCTCGTTGCGCGAGTATCTCAAATCGAACAATCCGAAATCACACAATTCCCGATACTCCTCCAGCGTCTCGACACGCTCGTAGCCGGACGAGTTCCAGACAAACGGAAGCCGGATGCCCTCGTCGAAGAGCGGCTGCACCGCCTCGCGAATGAACGGCAGATACGGCGTCGGAGAAACAAGGTTCCAATTTTCCACCCGGTCCTTCAGCGCCAACTCGCGGAAGATCGCCGTCAGTTCGGGAATCGTCTTGTCGACGCCCTTACCCTTCCAGCTCCACGGCGAGTTCTGACAGTAGAGGCACTTCATCGTGCATCGCGAGAAGAAGACGCAGCCCGAACCGCGCGTCCCCGTCAACGGCGGTTCCTCGCCGAAGTGCGGCCCCCACCGGAAGACGCGCGGCGCCCCGCCCGCTCCGCAGTAGCCGGGACGCTTCCCGCACCGCCTTGGACAAAGTTCACACTCCATAACCTCTCACCTTCTCACCCTCTCACCTTCTCACCCTCTCATATCGCCTTATCGAGCGAGAAAACCGAATGCGAGTGCACGTGGCAGATCGCGAGGCCAAGCGCGTCCGCCGCGTCGTTCTGCGGCAGCTCCGCGAGATTGAGGAGCGTCTTCACCATCCGCTGCACCTGCTCCTTCTCCGCAAGCCCGTTCCCGCAGATCGCCTTCTTCATCCGCCGCGGCTCGTACTCATAGACCGGCACCTCCGCGCCCGCCGCCGCCGTCAGCACGGCGCCGCGCGCCTCGCCGAGAACCAGCATCGTCCCCGCGTTCTTGCCGTAGATGACGGACTCGATCGCCATTACGTCCGGCTTGTGTTCCGCAATCAGCTCCGCCACTTTCGCGTGAATCGCCTTCAGACACGCCGTCAGCGGCAATTTCGGTCCGTTCTTGACATTCCCACAATCAAGGGCGTGCATACGATTGCCTTCGACAGACAAAACGCCATAACCTGTCGAGCGGAGGGACGTGTCTATGCCGAGGACGATCATGACGTTGAAGGACCTTAGACTTGAGACGGAAGACTTCTGCGGAACTTAGGGTTATTCCCGGCGATGACGAGCGCGACCTCGCCCTTCACCTTCACATCCCTGAACTCCTTCACAAGGTCGCTCAGGTAGCCGCGGCTCACGCGCTCGTGCAACTTTGTGAGCTCGATGCAGACCGCCGCTTCGCGGTCGCCGAGCGCGTCAAGCGCCGCCTCCAGCGTCGCGGCGATCCGGAACGGCGACTCGTAGCAGATGAGCGTATGCTCCTTGTCCGCGTCTTCCGCGAACCAGTTGCGGAGCGCACCCGGCCCCCGCGGCGGAAACCCGCGGAACGTAAACGACGACGTCGAAAGTCCGCTCATGAGAAGCGCCACGTTGACCGCGCTCGCCCCGGGAATCACCTCATAGGGAATTCCCTCCTGCGCACACGTGCGGATCACGCGGTAGCCGGGATCGGAAATCGCCGGATAGCCGCCGTCCGAACAGAGCGCCACCTCCCTGCCCGCCTTCAGGTCACCGACGATCCGCTCGGTGATGCGCTCCTCGTTGCCCTGTCGGTAGGAGAACATTTCCGGCGGACGCGGTATTCCGAAGTGTGTCAAAAGCTGCCACGTGCGCCGCGTGTCCTCGCACGCGATCACCGCGGCGGACTTGAACGCCTCAATGGCCCGCGGCGACAGGTCGCCGAGATTGCCGATCGGAGTTGCGATGACATGCAACATGACTCTCGTGTCTTTTGTCTAAAGTCTTGTCTTTACAGTCTTTCGTCTAAGGTCTAATGTCCTACCCCTTTCGCGCAAGGACTTTAGCCCTGAGACTTCAGACAATAGTTCTTCATTTCGGGTGGAAGAAGGTTTGAGGAGCCGATTTTATCACACCCGACCCAATCGAAGCAAATCCAGTCTTCGCAACTTCTCACCTTCTCACCCTCGCACCCTCGCACCTTCATCTCATAGATGAGATTGATCTCGCAGTGCTTTTCGCCCTTCTGAACGAAGCTGGACTCGACGACGCCGAGAAGCTCGCCGGCGGTTGCGTCGAGACCGGTCTCCTCCTTCATTTCGCGGACAAGCGCCTCGCGCCCGGTTTCGCCGAACTCGATGTGTCCGCCCGGCAGATAGGCATAGCTGCGGTCCTTCGGGTAACAGAGGAGGACCTTGCCGTCCTTCACGCACACGCCGCGCGCAATCGTCTCAATGTGCTTCTCTTCGCTCAAGCCCTCAGTCCTCTTCGCGAATTTCTTGATAGCTCGTGCCGTTGAAGGAAATGTCCTTGCCTTCGCAAAGAAGCGCCGTCAGCTGCTCCGCCGTCAGGCCGCCGGCGCCACCCCCGGACTTACCGTCCGAGCCGCCGGCGCTGACCAGCTTTTCGCAGTGACCGTCCGCAAAGACGACATGCCCGCACATGTGCTTCTTACCCTGCGGATGGTTGAAGCCAATCGCCTCCGGTTCCCCGCCCCAGTTCTGGTTGTAGTTCTCGCCGTTGACCGTCGCCTTGTAGTGGAGAATGGCATCCCGCATCGACTCCTTTTCACTCGGCAAGGCCAGCGGTAGCTCGGCGAAGAGGAGCAGCTTGTCGGCCGCCTTGTCCAGGTTGCCGTAACTGCGGTTCCGCTTCGCCGCGCCCGGATCGCTTTCGTCCGTATAGCCGAACCAGCCGTTCATCACGTAGCTCCAGTTCGTGACTTTCCTTTGCTTCTGGCGGGTCTTGAAATGCGTCGGGCAGAGGTAGACATCGCTGCTCTTGTTGACGGCCTTCCAGACGAGCGTGTTCGTCATCGCATAGGTGGCGTCATCGATGTTCGGCTCGTCGAACGTACATTCCTTGATGCCCTTCGGCGCCCGCCGCGGCGGCGTTCCGGACTGCTTGCCGAAGGGATCGCCCTTGTTTGACAGCCAGGAGATCCAGCCAGGGGCCTCCTTGAAGGCCAGCGAGTCCAGACCGCCCATCGTCGCGACGCTACCGGCCGACGGATACTTGTTGTCGTTCTCAAGGGCTGCGCCGTTCACACCCTGCGCCAGCGAACGGAGGTTCGCCATGCACTTCGCCGCGCGCGCCGACTCAGCCCCGCCGCTTGTCACCGACAGGAGAATCCCCGAAAGAACGGCGATGATGGCGATGACGACGAGGAGTTCCACAAGTGTAAAGGCCCTGCGGGCCTGGGGAATAATCGAATAATCGAATAATCGAATAATCGAAACGGGGGAGTGGCGGATCATGAGATGGCCTTTCGCTTTTCGTGCATGTTGCGTTTAATTGTCTGAAAAATTCGAAGGAGCTCGTCACATTCGGCGGCTAGGGCGGAGAAGGACTCATCTTTGGGATAAATCCGACCCAGCAGATCTATCCAGTAAAGCGATTCAGAACACTCCTTGAGACAAATTCCAATCTTATGCACAAAGTCATCAAGTGATTCCGAACGATTGGCTTCACGGTAATTCGCCCCAACGGAAGAAGCCGACTTTCCCAACTGAAAAACAATCACTCTTGAAGAAGGAACCTGTGGCAATTTATCGAGCCGTTTGAAGACCGATACGGCAAACTGCGAAGTCCTCTCTTCCAGCTTCTTCTTAAACGCCAATTTCTCTTCAATCGTTCTCATCTCTCGTTTCGACTATTTCCCACTTCCCCTGTTTCGATCATTCGATCATTCGATCATTCGATTATTTCCCACTTCCCCTGTTTCGATTATTCGATTATTCGATTATTTCTCACTTCCCCCGTTTCGATCATTCGATTATTCGATTATTCGATTATTTCTCACTTCCCCCGTTTCGATCATTCGATTATTCGATTATTCGATTATTTCTCACTTCCCCCGTTTCGATTATTCGATTATTCGATTATTTCTCAATCAAACTGATGATAGAACAGTACCCTTGTCCTGTGCGGTCCCGTGTTTTCGTTCTGCGTCCGCCAGGCGGCCGGACTCGTCAAGCTTATGCGGAATTTGCGCGTGGCCTTCTTTCCGCCCGTCACCGTCGGCGGCGCCGGATCGCGCCACACGAGCGCCACGCCCCGCGCGCCGAGCTGGCTGTTCGCGAGCGCGTCGCCCGTCGAGCCGCCGACCGTGAGCGGCTCCGCGCGGAGAAAGACGAGAAACAGCTGCTGCCGATTCTGGAAGCACTCGCGCCAATACGAGAAGAGGAACTTGCGGTCGACCGAATGAAGCGGATCCGCCAGCTCCTCTGCCAGGTTGAAGATGAGCTTTTCGTTCGTATTGTCCCACGCGAGATCGTACATTGCCTCGGTAAAGTCGTGCTTGCCCTCCCGGCCGACTTCATAGAATGCGTCGCTCAGGCATCCCGCGATGTCCTGCACGTCGATCTCGTCCCACTTCTCGCAGCTTCCTCTCTGGCCAAAGCACATGTCTTCCGACGGGGAGTCCGGCGAAATGCCGTTGCACTGTTCGTTCGTAGACGCAACATAGTAGTCGTAGGGCGTATTGAGGACCGCCGCGGTGTGAATGCGCGGATCGCGCGAGAACGGGTTCAGGCGGAAGTCCCCCTTACCCGCGATGACCGACACGATGTTGCCGGACTGGTCGCTCAGCTCGTAGGGATTGGCCCAGTCCGCCGCCCAGCCCTCGTCGTTGCTGCGGCCGTATGCGCAATAGGTGCGCCACATGAAGTCCTTGCAGGCGAAGGGAAGATCCGCGATCGAACCGCCCGACGCGACCGAACGCTTGTCGAAGGGCTCGCCATTGTAGCGAACCTTGTCGAGCCAGTCGCCGGTGAAGCCGTTGGCCCTGCCGTCCGTACGCTGCACGAGCGGGATGAACTGCAGCTCACCGATCGACTGCAGGTACTCCTGGTCGCTCGTGAACATGAAGACGTCGCGGTCGCGCCCGTCCTGCCCGAGGAACGACTTCACGACGGAGTCGACCCACTCCTTCTTCGTCGCGTCGCCGTCGCCGCCCGTCACGGCGAACCAGTTCTCTGGCGCCCAGTTGTAGCGCGGGTCGACGGCATACATCTGCTTCCACGCGAAGGGATCGCCGGCCGCGCCCGTCAGCGCCGTCTCGGCCGACTTGCCGATCTTGAACTTGACCGCGCCGCGGAAGTCGAGGACCGGCGAACCGTCGCCGCAGAGCTGGAGCGCCTTGCCGCTCGTGACGACGTTCGCGCGCTGTCCCCAGAGGACGTCGTCCGCCGGGCACGCCGGCACAATGTCGACGACCTCGCCGTCCTGCTCGATGCGCAGCCAGACCGCGACGTGCGGCACAACCTCGTCCGAGAGATCCGCGTCCGGCACGGCCGTGCCCGCGCGCGCGGGGCAGTCGTCCTTCGTGTTGTACGTGCCGCCGACCGGCGCCGTCGTCTTGGCGCCGGTGTCCAGGGCCTTCGACCAGGTCTCGTCCGCCAGCCCGTTCTCATCGTAGATCATGAGGCGGCTCTCGTCCTGCGCAATGGCGTCACGCGAATAGTACTTCGCCGGCATCAGGGTCGCGCCGCCGTCATCCGCCTTGTCCTCCACCTTCCAGTAGAGCGGCATCGACTGGCTCGTCACCCTCAGGACGCCCTGGAAGTCGAAGAGCGTGTCCTCCGGTTCCTTCGGCATGTCCATCGGCGCGACCGAACCGTTCGCGAGGTCGTTGCAGGGAACCGTGACGATGCCGTTCTTGACGCCCACCTCCCAGTCCTCCTTCGCTTTCGGGTAGATCGGCGATTTCGAATCGAGCCGGCACTTCATGTCGGCGGGCGCAAGGAAGATCTTCGCGACGGCCATCACCTTGTAGTTTCCCGGCTTCTTCACGCGGATGCTCGTGCGCTTGAACGGGAACGAGAGCACCGCCTTGATCGGCAGGTTCATCTCGGGGATCTCCAGCACGTACTTCGTCGACGTGATCGTCTCCATGACGGGCTGGCCCGTCGTGGAGTTCTTCCGGCCCGTGTCATGCGTGCCTTCAACCTTGCCATTCTCCTTGACGACCGGCTTGAACTGGTCCTCGAAGAGGACGCCGAGGCCGCAGACCATCGGCGCGGTCTCCGTGCAGGGCAGGCAGTAGCTGATCGGCACCGAATCCCGGTCGAGGTAGTCGTAGAGGCAGGCGAGGCCGACCATGCCGAGATTGCACATGCCGACGCCGCCCGCGCGAGAGAAGCGCGTCTGGTCGGTCACGTGCATGAAGCTCTGGGCCTCGTAGTTGTTGAACGGCTGGCCGTCCGCCGACGACAGGTCATAGCCCGCCGTCCCTGACGCCTTGCGCTCGAGGTCGACCGTCAGGCAGTCGTTTGTCTCGGGAAACCAGGTGTCGGTGACGAACAGCGCGTTCGAAACCGCCGCGGCGTCGCTGACCGAGTAGATCTTCGCGCCCGATGAGCCGATGTATTTCACGAACGGCGTGAACTTGGTGTTGCCCGCGGCGATGTTGAAGTCGGCGACGGAGACGAACGGCACGTTGTTCGCCTTTCCGAAGAGTTTGTCGAGCTCGCTACCGGCGGATGGGAAAAGCGACCCGAGCGTCACGCGCTCGCTCGCCGCAGACGTGCGGCGACCCGTGGCGTAGACCTTGTTGATGTCAAAGCAGTCCGAGACGTCGATCGCGCAGAAGGCGTAGCGGCCGAGATCGTAGGGAAGGTTATGCCAGCGCGCGGTGCGGGTCGTCCGCGAGAAGACGCGCGCCTCGTTGATGAGCGCGGGCGGCAAGTAGGCGAGACCCTCCAGGGTCAGCGTCGCGACGGTCTCCAGGGGGCCGCACGTACCAAACGGCGTGAAGACGCGGTGGTTCCAGTAGTCGCCGAGCCGGCGGAGTTCCTCGGCCGAATTGCCGTTCTGGTTCTGAGAATTTCCCCCATCGTCGGCCTTCAGGCGCAGGCCCGGATAGACGTCGTCGTAGACGCCCGCCAGCGCGTAGGCGTCCTTCAGGGAATTGTCCTGGAAGCCCATCGTGCCAAGCTTCACAAGCTGGCCGTCAAGGCATTCGATGGCGTTCGCGAGCGCGCTCTTGAGGAGGTAGCGGGCGGACGACTCGCGCCGCAGGTGGCTCGACGGCGCGCGGCTCTCGCGCATGTAGATCGAGAAGCCCACGGCCGAGACAACCATGAACGAAACCATGCCGAGGACGATGAGGAGCGCCGAACCCTTTTTCATTGCATGCCCCTTTCCATGTCCGTCAGACGATAGTAGTTCGGCAGCACCGCGGCAGTCTGCGGCGAACGGATCGTGCTGCCGAGCGTTCCCGTCTTGTCGATCATGTACTGGTAGGGCGTTCCCCACGGGTCGCGCAGCTCGCCGGCCCGCACCGTCGCGTTGAAGAGAACCGGGATCTTCTCGCCGCTCTCGCCCGCCTCGCCGCCAAGGATCATCTTCATTGCGCCCTCCGAGCAGGACTGCCAGGAGCTGCCCGTCACCTTGCTCTGGAGCGAGCGGTCCTTCGCATACTGCTCGTAGGCGAGGATCGCGTTCGTCATCTCACGCGTCTCCTGCGTCGCCTTCGCGACCATTGCGCGCGTGCGCGCCTTCTGGACGGACGCCGTCAGCGCGCCCGAGATGATCATGATCATCGCGAGCACCACGAGAAGCTCAACAAGTGTAAATGCCCTTTTCATCTCAGAATACGTCGTCCGGCCAAGTGGTGATGTCGTCCTCGTCGCCGAACTCCCTGTTCGGCCCCGCGCTCCGGACGCCCACGGTGAAGAGCGAGCCGCCGACGGTCTGCCCGCCCTGGATGGAGCAGGGCGCGCCCTTGGCGGCGTCCCCCAGGGAAAAGGTCGGCGCCGTGCCCCACTCCACCCGGTCGTAGGCGCGATCGGTCCGCAGCTGGTCGGAGTTCTTCTGCCAGAGCGACACCGTGCGGAAGGTCATGTCGCGAGACGTCCCGTAGCCCGTGCCGCCCAGGCCCGGCAGGATGTTGTCGCGGACGTCGTGGAACGTGCCGATCTGGCGGCGCGTCTCGTTCAGGGTCCTCACGCCCGCCGCGCCCGTGCGCCACGCGACGGCGGACGAGTTGAAGATCATCGTCAGCACCGACACGAGCATTCCGAGAAGGAGCGCCGCGACCAGCATCTCCAACAGTGTAAACCCGCGCTTCACGGCGTACCTCCGTTAAAACCACCCTGAAAGCGGACCTCCGCCACGAACGCCGGCTGCGCCAGCAGGGCCTGCGCGCGGCGCGACATGCGGAAGGACAGTTGAACGAGCCCGCCCTTCCGCGTCACCACGAGGCCATACTGGAACTCGGCCGGGATCGACGGCTTGGAGAGCGAGACACCCGATGAACCGAGCGCGCCCTGCAGCGAGGAGAAGACGCCGTCGGCCGTGTTCCTCGGGTCGGAGACCACGCGGTAGGACGACGTGCCGTTGCCGTTGTCGGCGTCCACGTAAGCGCACCAGCCGTCATTCGGCCAGCGCGCGTCCACGCCGGCTTCGCTCTGCGCGTCGCCGTTCGGCTTTTCGCCGATCTGCTGCCAGTCCTCCCACGTGAGCTGCGGGGAGGAGAGCGCCGCGACGAACGGCGCCAGCGCCACGTCAGCGTAGGCCGTCGCGAAGACGTCCTCCTCGCTCTGGGCGTTCTCACGGTAGCCGAGACCGTAGAGCGCGCAAATCGACAGGATGCCCGTCGCCATCACGAAGATGGCGAGGTTGATCTCGATCAGCGTAAAACCTAACTTGACTTTTCTCACAATCCCTTTGTCTCTTCGGAGGTTGCCTGGCCGGCCTTCTTGAACTTCTGCGGACGTCCACCCGTGTCCGGCCTTGTCGTATACACGTCGACCGCGATGTCGCCCGACGACTCCGGATCGAAGACGTAGGCCTTCTCAAGCTCGATCCGCGACGAGTCAGTCGGAATCTTCGAGCCGAAGATGAAGCCCTTCGGCAGCTGGATCTCGCCGATCTCGAAACCATAGGCCGTGCCGACCTTCCAGTTCGGCTTGTGCTGCGAGCGGCCGAGGTCGTAGAACGCGCCCATCAGACAGTTGGTCTCTCCGCCGGACGAGGCGTCGGAGAAGATCGCCACCGTCTGGCTCGTGTCCAGCCAGACGGCGTCCGCCACGATCGAATACTCCATCTCCGACGACGACGTCGGGAACTTCCACAGCCGCATGCCGGCGTGATCCTGAAGGTCCGACGAATTGTGCACCGTGCCGTCCGGACTCAGGTCCTCGTCGTCGCAGAGAACCTCGAAGCCACCGCTCTGCTCGAGATCGCCGAATTCGTCGTAGAGGAACTTGCCGCGAAGGAAGGAAATCCGTCCCGCGCGGCGGATCGCCGTCACGACACCCACCACCTCAGCGTTCTCGCCCGTCTTCTCATTCGCCTGTCGCAGCATCTTGTTGTAGCAGAAGACGGCCGTCGGCACACGGTCGACCGCCGCGCGCTCCTTCGCCGACCTGAAGAGCGCCGAGGCGCCCGCAATGGCGGCGCGCTCGCGCATGCCGCGCTGGAGCGCCGCGTAGCCGGCCGTCGCGGCGACGCCGAGCATGGCCATGATGGACATGACCGTCAGAAGCTCGATCAGGGTAAAGGCGCGGCGTTTCATTTGCTTTGCGGATAGGTCACTGAAATGGTATCGGTCTTCGGATAGTAGGTGACGCGATACCGGCAGAACTTGCCGTTCACAGGCCCCTGGTAGCCGAAGGCCATGTTCTCAAAGCCGATGTGATGCTTGCTGTTGCGGTTCGCCGCGGTCATGAAGTCCATGCCGCCGATGCAGCCCTGGTCGCCACAATAGGGCGACCACTTCCCCGAACGGTCGCTGTGGTTGTCGTAGCAGCCCTCGCCGCCCTTGCGCAGCTTGCTCGCCGGCGCCACGAACAGGGCCGTCGCATCGACCAGGATCGAACGCGTCGTGCCCGACTTCCCGTAGCCGTGGCCGACCACCGCCTGGAAGATGCCGTCCGTCTCGCTCGGCGTGAAGCTCACCTCCGCCTCACGCGAGTTGACGCCCTTCGTCTCGATGGCTCCCGGCCACTTGTTCTCCTGCGCGTAATAGGCGAGAATCCCCTGCTCGAGCGCCCGGCTCATCGCCTGCGCGCGGTTGAGGCGGGCCGACTTCATGACGCCCCCGGCCGCCGAGACGACGATCGTCAGCAGAACGGCGATGATCGCCACCACCGTCAGAAGCTCGATGATCGTAAAGCCACGCGCCCTTTTCATCGCACCTCCTGCCCCTTCGCCCAGCTCCGAATGTCGTCCTTCGTGCCAAACTTTCCGTCGCGGCCGGCGCCCCACACGACAGCGCTCGCGCGGATCGTCGCGGAGACGCCGTCCCCGGAGACCTTCACGAGCCCATCGTAGTCATCATCGACGGCAAAGCGCAGGCGGTGGTCCTGGACCGTCCCGCCCGTCGGCACTTCCGTCGACAGCGAGAGGCTGCCCGACTTCATGCGCCGCTTGACGACGTCCGCCGCCCACGGGTCGAGGACGCCGAACTTGTCGGGACCGGACAGCTCGTACCACGTCTCGCCCGTCGCGTCATCGCTCCGCTCACGATAGCTGAACGACATCACCCGACGCTGCGCCAGCACCGCGCCCGCCTTCGGCGTCAGCTGGCCGTTGCCGGACGCGCCTTCCGCCAACAGCGCCTGCGGCCAGCTCTCATCGGACTGCAGGATCTGCGTCAGGGCCGTCTTCACGTTCGAGACGAGCTCCTGCGCGCGCGCCGTCTGCGCACGTGCGACAACAGTGCTGTAGGACGCCATCAGCGCGCCCGTCAGCACGGCGATGATCCCGATCACCACCAGCATCTCAACCAACGTAAATCCCTGTTTGAGATGAAGTCGAATAATCGAATGATCAAGGGATCGAATAATCGAATAATCGAATAATCGAATAATCGAATTATGGGAACTGGGAGACGTTTCGATCAATTCTCTCGTTTCGATTATTCGATTATTCGATTATTCGATTATTTCTCAATTACTCATATGCACAATATCGTCCGCAATCGCCGCCTCGATCTCCTTGCGGTGCTTGCTGAGCGTCTTGTCGCCGGCAATCTCCTCCTCGGAGATCCACGGCGGAAACGTCTTTCCGTTCGGCCCAGCGCTCCAAAGCCGATAGCTCTGGAACGGCGGCGCCGAATAGTAGTAGAACGATTTCTCCCAGCCGTCCAGGCAGTCGACGCAGCACAACGCGTAGTTCTGACCGCCGGAACCACTGGATTGGCTGTCGGCCGTCGAATAAAGGGTCGGAACCGGATTGTCGACGGAAATGTCGAGCTTCCCCTCCGGATCGACAACGTCGATACCGTAGAACTTCATCTCCTCACACTGGCCGAGGTCGCTTCGGAGGATGTGCTCGAGGTTCGGCATCCACCGCGCCGTCACCGCCTGCGACGGCAGCGCCTCGATCTTCCACTTATTCTTGTTCGGTTTGCCATCCTTCTCGGGCACGATGTCCTGGAGGATTTCATTCCAGTCCTGATAGGGCGAGCCGTCCTCGAATTTCGCCGGTCGCTGGTTGTTGTTGTTCCACTGGGCGAAGTCCTCGTACAGGCGCCGGTCGGAGTTCTGCATCATCAGCAGGTAGCGCGGCAGCAGGTAGCTCAGGAGCCCGAACCGGAAGAGCTGGCAGTCGGACCAGCTGTCATAGCCGGCCTTCGACTTCAGCGATGTCGGATTCTTGAGCGCGTCAAAGAGATCCGCCAGTTTCTCGTTCTGACCGTACTCAGAATCCGGCTCGGCGTTGTGAAGCTCCGTCAGCTTCTGGGAGACGCTGTCCACGTAATCCTTGTAGCCCTCCGGAAACGGATAGTGCGAGACGACCGGCTGGCTGCGGCAGGCCGCATCAATGCTCCCCCAGTCGAACATGCTCGGATCGGGCCGTTCGTTCGCGGTCTGCTGGATGCCGAATTCGTTGACCTTGTAGTAGATGCTCCTGACGCCGTGCAGCTTCACGGGCGGATAGCTGCCGAACGCGGCGTAGTAGCCGGAGATGCAGTTCTCGAGCCGCTGCAGGCGCGCGACCGTCTTCGAGCGCGCGCTCGTGCCGCCGGCGATCGAGCCAAGGCGGAAGACAATCGACATCAGCGTAACGATGACCACCACCACGATCAGCAACTCGACGAGCGTGAATCCTGCCTCGATGAGGCCGCGCTTCACCGCCAGCTGAACCGCTTCGGCGCGGTTCGACGCGCCGAGCTTGAAGAAAGCCCGCTTCAGGAACATCTTCACGCTGTTTTCAGACAAGCACATCTCTTTCGCGATCTCCTTGTTGTTCGCCCCGGTCGCCGCCACCTTCAGGACCTGCGCCTCGCGCGTTGACAGACCCTTCGAGCCCTTGCGCGTCTCGTAGATCTTGCGGACCTCGTCCGTCATGAACACCTCGCCCGCCATCGCCGACCGGATCGCCGCGGAAATGACCGAGATCTCGCTCTCCTTCATGACGTACCCGAGCGCACCCTCCTCGATCGCGCGGAAGACGTCCTCCTCCGCGTCGGACGTCGTCAGCATCACGACGCGCGCCTTCGGGTTTGCCGCCAGGATGTCCTTCAGCGCATCGATGCCGCTGCGGTCGGGCATGCGCACGTCCATCAGCACCACGTCGGGTTCGTTCATCATCACGAAGTCGGCCGCGCCGAGCCCGCCGCCGAACTCGCCGACGAACTCCAACTCGGGGTCCGCCTCGATGATATACCGAAGCCCCGCACGCACCACCACATGGTCGTCTATGATCGCAACACGAATCATTCGTCATAAGTATATCATAAAATCTTATGGTATAATACGCGCAGATGAAAGACGCGCTGGAAGTCTTCGCTTCGCGCTTCACACCCCCCCGAGGAAAAAACGGGGAGGCGTTCTCCTGTTGTCTTCCATCCCTGACCGGCTCCGCCGACGCCTTCCTCGCCCTGACGCTGGCTTTGAAGGCGAAGGACCAAGTCGAAGACGAACAAAGGAAAAATTCCACTGTTCGCCTTGGGCCTTCGACTTCGCCTCATCTCGTCCTCGCGATCACCCCGGGGCTTCCCGAGGCCGACCGCCTGGCCGACGACCTTCGCCTGCTCACGTCCTCCAAATCCTCCGCCTTCTCCACCCGCATTCTCGAATTTCCCCCGAAACTTGCAGACGACAAGTCCGCCCTCGGCATACGCCTCAAGACCGTCGCTGCCCTCAAGGCCTGGTCGCTCAACCCCTACCCCTGCGTCATCGTTGCCTCCTTCCCTGCCCTTGCCACGCCAATCCCCGCATCAGTCGAACCTCTCCGACTCTCAACCCCTCAACCTCTCAACTTCTCAACGCTCACCTCTCGACTGGCCTCGTTCGGCTACACACGTCTTCCGCAGATCGAAAAGGAAGGAGACTTCTCCGTCCGCGGCGGTATCGTCGACTTCTGGTCTCCCGGCGACGAACTGCCCGTCCGCGCCGAATTTTTCGGCGAAGATCTCGAGTCACTCCGCACCTTTTCGCCCGCGACGCAGATATCGGTGGAGCGGATTGACAGCTGCGAGATCCTTCCGATCTCCTTCTCGTCTTCCGTCTCAAGTCTAAAGTCCTCCGACGAAGACGAACGCAAGGACTTTAGACGGGAGACGAGAGACCTGACGGCGACTCTCTTCGATCTCCTCCCGCCCAGCGCGACGATCCTCGCCCTCGAGCACAACAGCTACAACCTCACCACTGTTCAATCTTCAACCTCCAACCTTCAACCTTCTTCCACCATCTACACCGGCGACCCTCCGCCCGCCGGCGTCCCGACCTACGACTTCCAGACCGCGCCGCTGCCCGGCTTCGCGGAACTCGGCGCGGACGAAGCGCACCATCCCGAACTTTTCGACGCCGCCCGCCGGCGCCTCGACCAGCATCTCGCCGCGGCGGAAAAGCGCGGCGCGACCATCCTCAGGCTGGACGAGCTTTCCGGCGGATTCGAGATTCCGGAACTCATCGTCGTCACAAAGTCCGACCGCGTCTTCGCAAAGAGAAAGGGATCAGGGATCAGGAATCGGGGATCAGCGAAATCGTTTGGTCCCCGCCTGTCCGACTTCGACGACCTCGAACCGGGCGAATATGTCGTCCACGTTGACTACGGCGTCGGACGCTACATCGGCTCGTCGGAAATCCTCGTCGACGGACGCCGCAGCGAGGTCTTCACCATCGAGTACGCGGACGGCGGCAAGCTGCATGTCCCCGCCGCGCACGCACACCTCCTCTCTCGCTACGTCGGCGTCAAGGGCGAGGCCGTGCGGATGCACCGGCTGGACGGCAAGCGCTGGGAGAAGGACAAGAAGGACGCGCAGAAGGCCGTCACGGATCTCGCCGCCGCACTCCTCGAAACACAGGCGAAGCGCGAAACCGTCCCCGGCTTCGCCTACGACGTCGACTGTGACGGTGTCGACGCCTTCGATGCGGCATTCCCCTACGAGGAGACCCCCGACCAGATTTCGGCGATTGCTGCGGTCCGCAAGGACCTCGCCGCCCGAAAGCCGATGGACCGACTCATCTGCGGCGACGCCGGCTACGGCAAGACCGAAGTCGCGATGCGCGCGGCGTTCATCGCGGCGATGAACGGCAAGCAAGTCGCCGTCCTCGCGCCGACCACGGTTCTCGCCGAACAGCACTTCGAGACGTTTACCTCGCGCTTCGACGGAACGCCCATCCGCATCGAGTCCTGTTCGCGCTTCCAATCCGCCAGCACGCACGCGGGCACCTTCCAGCGGCTTGCGACCGGGGCCTGCGACATCGTGATCGGCACGCACGCGATCCTCTCTCAGAAGGTGTGCTTTCGCGATCTCGGACTCATCATCATCGATGAGGAGCAGCGCTTCGGGGTCCGCCACAAGGAGTTTCTCAAGCGCCTGCGTGCGACGGCGGACGTGCTCACGCTCTCCGCGACGCCGATTCCGCGCACGCTCTACCTCTCGATGACCGGCGCGCGCGACCTCTCGCTCCTCCGCTCGCCGCCGCGCGAACGCGTCGCCGTCGAGACGAAGATCGTACGCGATTCGGACGAAACGATCCGCACGGCGATCGAGGCAGAACTCGCGCGCGGCGGACAGGTCTTCTTCCTCCACAACCGCGTCGCCGACATCGGCCGGGTTGAGAAGCGGCTGAAGTCCATTAGTCCTGGTGCGCGGATCGTATCCGCGCACGGCCAGATGGATTCAAGGACGCTCGCAACGAAGATGCGCGATTTCGAGCGCGGTGACTACGACATCCTCCTCTCGACGACAATCGTCGAGTCGGGCATCGACATCCCGCGCGCAAACACGATTCTCGTTGACCGCGCAGATACCTTCGGCATGGCGGACCTCTACCAGCTCAGGGGACGCGTCGGACGCGCCGCGCGCCAGGGCTACGCCTACTTTCTGCTGCCGCCGTCGGGACTCGTCGACGCCGAGGCACGCGAGCGTCTCGCGGCCCTGAAGCGCCACGGTGGACTCGGCAGCGGCTTCAACCTCGCGGTCCGTGACCTGGAGCTCCGCGGTGCGGGAAACCTGCTCGGTTCGCAGCAGTCGGGACACATCGCCGCCGTCGGCTTCGGACTCTACTGCCAGCTCCTCCAGCGCACGATCGCGATGCTGAAGGGCGAAAAGGTGAAGGCCATCGTCGACGTGAAGCTCAATCTCGACTTCGCGAATCCACGTCTCCCCGACAACTACATCGAAGAGGACGTCCAGCGCCTCTCGCTGATGAAGCGCTTCGCGGAGGCGCAGGACGTACGCGTCGTGAAGGCGCTCGTCGCAGAGATGACGGACAGGTTCGGTCCCCTCCCGGAGGAGGCGAAGGAGTTCAGCCGCATCGCCGAACTCCGCGTCCTCTGCGCGAACGCATCCATCGACCATGTCGACGTCACGGGCACGCGCGCCGTCTTCTACAAAGTCGGCGACCCGCGTCCCGACAAAGTGATTGACCTCCGCGGCAAAACCGCGGAGGCCAAGATACGCGAAATCTGTCGCGCCGTACAGTCGTCAGCTTAGAACCAGGCGTTGCAGAGAACCATAACCGGGAGCTTCGACTCGCAGATCAGGTTCACGAGGCCGAACTGCACGCCGTGCATGTGGTCACAGGCGTTGAAGACGCCGACCTGGCAGCCCGTGCAGTCATAGGCGACGTTGATGAGACCGCAGTTGAAGCCGTGGAGCTTGTCCGCGTGGTTGACGAGCGCGCCGAGCGCCCAGCCCTTGAACTCCATCTGGTTCGCATTGATGAGACCGACCTGCAGGCCATAGGTCGCGAGCTCGTTCCAGTTGATGATGCCGCCGACCTGCAGGCCCGCAAAGTTGCCCGCGTAGTTGACCGCGCCGATCTGAACGCCGGCCGCATCGCCCCAGACGACGTTCGCAAAACCGGCCTGAAGCGCCAGCGCGTTGCCGGCAACAACATTCCCGAGCCCCGCGAACTGCAGGCCCCAGGTGTTCCCCTCGGTCCACGAGAGAGCAGAGGCCTGAAGACCCGCAAAGTCCCCCGAGCAGATTTCCGCCACGCCCGCGTCCAGGCCGTACACGTCGGCGTTGTAACCGAAGAGACCGCCAATGCGGATACCATAGACGTCCGACTGGATGAACGGCAGCTGCACCGGCGCGGCAATGCCAATGCCGAGCGGTGACCATGCCCACGCGCGCTCCTCCGCCTGCGCCGAAACGACAAGACCCGCCGTCAGGGCGGCGATAACCATGAGCTTCTTCATATTTATTCTCCTTGCGTGTTTGGGGTTGTGTTCAAGACATCTTCAGCGCTGATCGCCGCCGGCGCCTCCTCCGCTGCACCTTCGCAGACGGAGACGGAGACGAGGACCGCGCCCTCGGAGAGGCGCACAAGCTTCACGCCCTGCGCCATTCGACCCTGCACGTTGAACTGCGCGACAGGGCTGCGGACCATCTGCTGGTCGCTCGTAATCGAGATGACGTTCTCGTCGTCCCTCACCGCATGCGCCGCCACGACCTCGCCGTTGCGGTCAGCCCCCTTGATGCCAATCATGCCCTGGCCGCCGCGGTTATGGCGCGTGAAGTCCTTGAACTCGCAGCGCTTGCCGTAGCCGTTCGCCGTCGCGATGAAGAGCGTTTTCTCGTCGTCGACGACGTCGAAGCTCACGACCCGGTCGCCCTCGAGGAGCCGGATGCCGCGGACGCCCGTCGCCGTGCGGCCCATCCGCCGCACATCCGTCGCCGCAAAGCGCATCGCGCGCCCGTTCTTCGTGAGCATAAGAACATCGTCGGACGGCTTCACGAGCCGCACGTCGACGAGCTCGTCGCCCTCCTCGATGTTGATCGCGCGGATTCCCGACTTGTTGACGTTCTGGTAGTCGCCGAGCAGCGTCTTCTTCACGGTGCCGTTTTTCGTCGCGAAGAACACGTCCACGTCGCCCTCGAACGAGCGGATCGGCAGAAGCTGCAGCACCTGCTCGCCCGCCTGCAGGTTGAGGAGGTTGATGAGCGGACGCCCAAAGCTCGTCTTCTGCGCCTCCGGAATCTCGTACGCGCCCTTCACGAAGAGCCGGCCCGTGTTCGTGAAGAACATGAGCTCGTCGTGCGTCTCGCAGACGAAGACGAGGCGGATGAAGTCCTCCTCCTTCACCTGCGCACCGCGCACGCCGTGCCCGCCGCGGTGCTGCTCCTTGTATTCGGTCAAGGGCACACGCTTCACATACCCGCGGTTCGACAGCGTCACGACGCACGGGGCGTCGGGAATCAGGTCCTTCACGGAGACCTCGTTCGCGTCCGCCACAATCTCGGTGCGGCGCTGCGCGCCCTCCTTCGCGCAGTAGCGCGTCTTGAGGTCCGCAAGATCCTCGCGGATAAGGGCATAGACCTTCTCGGGATCGGCGAGAATCGCCTGGTACTCGGCAATCGCCGCGAGGAGCTTCGCGAGCTCGTCGGCGAGCTTGTCGCGCTCGAGGCCGACAAGCTGATAGAGGCGCATCTCGAGGATCGCGTTGACCTGCAAGTCCGTGAACTGGAAGCGCTCCTGCAGCTTCGCCTTCGCCTCGTCGCGGCTCTTTGAGGCGCGGATCATCTTCACCACCTCGTCGAGATTGTCGATCGCAAGGAGGAGCCCGTCGATGATGTGCTTGCGGGCCTCGGCCTTCCTGAGCTCAAAGCGCGTCCGCCGCGTGATCACCTCGAAACGGTGGTCAACATAGCACTTGAAATAGTCCTTGAGATTCAGGACCTTCGGCCGCCCGCCGACGATCGCGAGCATGATCGCACCAAAGGTGGACTGCAGGGCCGTGTGCTTGTAGAGATGGTTCAAGACCACCTCGCCCATCGCGCCCTTCTTGACCTCAACGACGATGCGAATGTCGTCCTTCGACTCGTCGCGGATGTCGGAGATGCCCTCGATCACCTTGTCCTTCACGAGATCGGCCATGTGCTTGATCATGTCCGTCTTGTTGACGGCGTATGGGATCTCGGTGATGATGATGCGCTCGCGCCCGCCCTTCTCGACCTCGACCTCGGCCTTACCGCGCACGGTGAGCTGCCCGCGCCCGAGCTTGTACATCGCGTTGATGCCGTTAAAGCCGCAGACCTGCGCGCCGGTCGGGAAGTCCGGCCCCTTCACGAACTGCATGAGGTCGTCAACCGTGCAGTCCTCGCGATGCTGGACGTAGTAGTCGATGCCGTCGCAAAGCTCGCCGAGGTTGTGCGGCGGAATGTTCGTCGCCATGCCGACGGCAATGCCGCTCGAGCCGTTCAAAAGCAAATTGGGGAGCTTCGCCGGGAGGACCGTCGGCTCTTCCAGCGTCTCGTCATAGTTGGGCACCATGTCGACGGTGTCCTTCTCGAGGTCGCCCAAGAGCTCGTCGGTGACGCGCTGCATCCTGACCTCGGTGTAACGCATCGCCGCCGCACCGTCGCCGTCGATCGAGCCGAAGTTACCGTGACCGTCGACCAGCGGAACCCTGAGCGAGAACGGCTGGGCCATGCGGACGATTGTGTCGTAGACCGAGGAGTCGCCGTGCGGATGGTACTTGCCGATCACCTCGCCCACCACGCGGGCAGACTTCACATGCTTCGAGTTCCAAACGTTGTTGAGCTCGTGCATCGCGAAAAGACAGCGACGATGCACGGGCTTCAGCCCGTCACGGACGTCGGGCAACGCGCGCCCGACGATGACGCTCATCGAATAGTCGATGTAGTCGCGCGACATCTCCTCCTCGATGAGAACGTCTTCGAGAATGCCACCGACTTTAGGTTCCTTGACCTCTTCTTCACTCATTGCCGTGTATTATAGCATAACACACGCGCGCGCGCACGCGCGAGTTTCAAAGGCGGACCCAGCGACTGCCGAGTTTCGCGGACTTGAGGCAGGCGTCGACGAAGCGCATCGAACGAATACCTTCGCGGGCTCCCGGGAAATCGCACGCCTTGCGGGAGATGACGGCCGCGACGAACTCGTCGTAGATGTTGCCGAGCGCCTCGACAAAGCCCTCATGATGCCCCGCCGGAAAACGCGAGGCCCGGTTCGCCGCCGGCGACAGCGCCTCCACATACGGAGCCCGGCGGCGGAAGACCATCTCCGGCTTCATCGGATACTTCACCGTCAGCTCGTTGGGCGCCTCCTGGTTCCAGTAAAGCGAAGCCCTGTCACCATAGACGCGGAGACGGACGCCATTCTCCTCGCCCGTGGCGATCTTCGAGGTGACGAGCGAGGCCTTGGCACCTCCGGACAGGCGGAGCAGAACCGAGGCATCGTCGTCGAGGCCGCCGCTCGCGAAGGACGAGAGATCGGCAAGAAGCGTCTTAACCTCGAGACCCGTCACATACTCGATCATCGTGAAGGCATGCACGCCGATGTCGGCGACGACGCAGCTCGGACCCGCGATCTTCGGATCCATCTTCCAGCTGTTGCGGCGGTCGGGCTTGCGGAAACTCCCCTGCTGGTATTCGATCACGACCTTGTCGACCTTGCCGAGTTCGCCGCGCTTCACGAGGTCGCGCGCGAGCTTCACCATCGGATAGCCCGTGTAGGTGAACGGCACGCCGAGGACGAGACGCCTCTTCGCCGCGAGCTTTCCGAGCGCCACGGCCTCCTTCGCCGTCAGGGAGAGAGGCTTCTCGCAGAAGACGTCGAGGCCCGCTTCGAGCGCGGCCTTCGCGATCGCATAGTGCGTCTCATTCGTCGTGCAGACGACGAGAAAGTCAATCTTGTCCGCCTCCGCGACGAGAAGTTCCCTCCAGTCGGAATAGACGCGCTTCGGATCAAGGCGGAACTTCTCGCCCGAGGCGGCGTTCGCCTTCGGATTCCGCGAAAAGGAACCCGCAACAAGATCGGCGAGATCATCCATGCGAATCGCCATGCGGTGAATGGGACCGATGAAGGAACCCTTCGCGCCGCCGATCATCGCGTACTTTAGCCGTTTCGCCTTCATCACATCCTCCCGCTCAGCGCGTCAATCAGGTCGCAGAGGCGCCGATAGCACATCCCGAGGTCGTCATTCGTCACGCGATACATATACTCGCCCGCACGCGCCATCTCGCCCTCGGCATTGGCAAGGCGCTTTTCGATCACTTCCTGCGAATCCGTACCGCGGCCCTCGAGACGGGCGCGGAGCTCCTCCATCGACGGTGGGCTCACGAAAATGTCGACATAGCCAATCTTGAGCGGGTCGGTGTTGGGCAGGCTCCGCACGTAGTCGCGCACCTTCGCCGCGCCCTGCACGTCGATGTCGAGGATCATCGAGTTGCCCTCGCGGAGCACTTCCTCGATCGGACCCTTGAGCGTCCCGTAGTAGTTGTCGTGCACCTTCGCGTACTCGATGAAGGCGTTCTCACGGATCAGCTCCTCGAAGCGCTCCTTCGTCTTGAAGTGGTAATCGAGCCCGTCCTCCTCCTCGCCGCGCGGTGCACGCGTCGTGCAGCTGATCGAATAGACGATGTCGCCGTACTCCTGCAGGATCATGTCGATCAGCGTCGACTTCCCGCAGCCCGAGGGGGCGGACATCACGATGAACAGGGGCTTCGTCTTCATGGGAGAATATTATAGCAAAGATAGCGGTTAGCGATTAGCTGTTAGCGGTTAGCGGTGCGTGCCATTCAAGAAGGCCGCTGCGTTCGCATCGGTGAGGCGCTCAAGTTCGGATGCGGAAACGCCGCGGAGCTCGGCCGTCTTCACGAGGACGTCGCGCACCGAAGGACATGTCGCGGCGTTTTCCTCCGTGCGGTCCGTCTCGAGAAGCAACCGGTCCAGCGGAATCTTCTTCACGAGTTCTCGATAGTTAACCGCATGGTCGTTCAAGACCGCAGGCCCGACGGAAATGTAGCCGTTCAGCGCGACAATGTCGGGAATGAGACCATCCGAACGCGAGAAGCCGTGGAAGAGAAAGGTGGAGAAAAGGGATGGAGGTGGACAATGGAATTGCACAGTCTTGACGACCTGACCCCAGCACTTCGCACCATGAAGGACGACCGGGCGGCGGAACTCGAGGGCGAGCTTCAGCTGAACCTCGAACATCTCGCGCATCTGCGGCGAAATCTCGCGCTCCTTCAGCCGATCGAGCCCAATCTCGCCGACGCCAAGGCGCGGTGCGACAGGACTTGAGACCGAAGACGAGAGACGCAACTTCAGGTCTTCCGTCTTCCGTCTCACGTCCTCGGCACCGAGTTCCCTCGTTTCCCAGGGATGCACGCCGACGAAGTCACGTCCGATCAGAAACTCCCTGACCGTCGGATCTCCCCCCGTCACATGGCAATGCGCATCCGTCACTTTACCTAATCCCTGATCCCTGATCCCTGATCCCTTTGAATCGAAGCTTCAATGCGATCTTGATCGACTCCGTCGCAATGCCGGCCGTGATCTTCGAGTAGCCCGCGACGCGGTCCGTGAAGACGATCGGAATCTCCCTGATCGTGCAGCCTGCCTTCCACGTGCGGTGGTTCATCTCCAGCTGGAAGGAATACCCCTTCGAGCCAACGGTCGCAAAATCAATCTTCCTGAGCGTCTCCGCCTTCCAGCACTTGAAGCCGCCCGTCGGATCCCTGAGCGGCATCCCGGTCACCGTGCGGATGAAGATGCCGCCCGCACGGGAGATGAGCCGCCGCTTGAACGGCCAGCCCGGCGTATCCCCGCCCTTCACGTAGCGCGAACCGATGACGAGATCGGCGTCCTCGGCGATGAGGCGCGGCAAGTCCTTCGGGTCGTGCGAGAAGTCGCAGTCCATCTGCACGATCTTGTCCGCCCCAAGCTCAAGCGCCTTCGCGAAGCCCGCGACATAGGCGCGGCCGAGACCCTCCTTCTTCTCGCGATGCAGGCAATGGATGCGCGGCTCGGTCTTCATCATCTCCTCGATGACGTCGCCCGTGCCGTCCGGCGAGTTGTCGTCGACGAAAAGAAGTTCGAGGGGAGAAGGTGGAAGAGGTGGAGGAGGTGGAG
>CADAKF010000035.1 GCA_902788415.1 uncultured bacterium | reverse complement strand
CGGATCGTCGCATCGTCTTCGACAATCAGAATCTTGCTCAGTTCATCCATTGAACGCCTCGAGGATTTTCTTGCCCCATTCCTTCGCCGTCAGGAACTGGCGCACGGAATAGCTCTCGTTCGGCGAATGGATACGGTCCTCGGGCTGCCCCCAGCCGACGAGAAGCGGCGCCGCGCCGGACGCCTCGCGGAGCGCGGACACGACCGGGATGGACGCGCCGTCCCACTGGAACACCGCACCGCGCGAATCCATCTCCCCGAGGACATCCGCCGCCAGGCGGAAAAGCGGCGAAGCAAGCGGCAGCCGGAACGCCGGCGCTTCGCCGGTGAGCTCCGAAAGCTCGACCTCCATGCCCTTCGGACAATGATCCTTCAGATGGCGCTTCACCGCCTCGTACGCCTTCGCCGGATTCTGCCCCGGCACCAGCCTCGTTGAAAGCTTCGCAATCGCCTGGCAGGGAATCACGGTCTTTGAGCCCGGCCCGCCGTAGCCCGAGTGGATGCCGTTCACCTCGACGGTCGGCTCGAAGCAGTTGCGCTGAACAATCGTCTTGCCGAGCTGCCCGCCGCAGGGCTCCGTCCCGATGTCCTTCGCGTACATCTCCTCGGACGCCATGCCCTCGGTCGCCTTCTCCAGTTCCTCGTGCGTCGGCGGCTCGATGCCGTCACGGAAGCCCGAAACCGCAATGGACCCGTCCGCGTTGTGGAGGGACGCCATCAGCTCCGCCATGCCCTGCGCGGCGTTCGGCGCAATCCCGCCGTATTCGCCGCTGTGCAGGTCGCGGTTCGCCGCGGTCAGCGTCACGGTGAAGTGATTGACGCCCCGCAGGCCCGCCACAATGGCCGGCCGGAGATCCGCCGCGGCGGACGTATCGCAGACGAGCATTACGTCGGCCGCAAGCCGTTTGCGAAACTCCTTGTCCTCCAGCAGTTTGAAAAGCCCGACGGAACCGCTTTCCTCCTGGCCGTCGAGAAGGATCTTGATGTTGAGAGGACTTGAGACGGAAGACGAAAGACGTTCGCGAAGACCGCAGAGAAAAGCAAAGAATTGCCCTTTGTCGTCCTGCGCCCCGCGACAGTAGATCCTGTCGCCCTTCACGGTCGGTTCGAACGGCGGCGTCTCCCACTCCTCGAGCGGATCCGCCGGCTGTACGTCATAGTGCCCGTACAGGAGGACGGTCGTCGCCCCCTCCTGTCCCTTCAATTCGCCATAGACAACCGGAACATGGAGCGAGGGCGTCTCGCCCTCGGATTGAGGCAGAAGCAGTTCCACACTAGCCCCGATCGACTTGAGCCATTTCTTCAACCACGTCGCGCATTGGACGCAGTCCCGAAGATGCTCCTTTTCCGCTCCGACCGTCGGAAATTTCAAGAGCTCGAAGTAGTCCTTCGAATCGCTTGATCTCAGCCAATCGCTTATCGCGGCGCTCATAGTCTCCATCGGCCATCTTAGGCCTTCTTGAGCTGCGGGAAGAGGACCACGTCGCGAATCGAGTCGCAGCCGGTGAGGAACATGACGAGGCGGTCAACGCCGAAGCCGAGTCCGCCCGTCGGCGGCATACCGCATTCGAGCGCGCTGATGAAGTCCTCGTCGATCTTCTCCGTGTCCTCGCCCGCCTGGTTCTCAAGCGCCTTGCGCTGTTCGAGCGGATCGTTCTGTTCGGTGTAGCCCGGGCAGAGCTCGCGTCCCGCGACAACGAACTCGAAGACGTCGACGAGCGACGGATCGTCGGTGCAGGCCTTGGCGAGCGGGACGAACTCGCGCGGGATGCGCGTCACGAACGTCGGCTGCATGAGGGTCTTCTCGATCATCTTGTCGTAGACCTCGTGCGTCAGCATGAGCTCGGTCGTGACGCCGTCGAGCTCGAGGTTGACATCCTTCTCCTTCGCCATCTGCTTCGCCTGGGCGAGCTGTGCGTCGAAGGGCTTCTCGAACCAGTCCGCCCCCATGAGGTCCTTCACGAGGTCCTTGTAAGCGACGCGGCGGTAGGGTGGATTGAAGTCGATCGGCACCTTCTGCTCGCCGTACTCGACAACGCGCTTGCCGATCACCGTGTCGCAGAGATGCGGGAGAAGCCCTTCCATGATCGCCTCCATGGACGTGCGGTCGCCGTACGCCTCGTAGATCTCGCAGACGGTGAACTCGGGATTGTGCGTGCGGTCAATGCCCTCGTTGCGGAAGTCCTTGCCGAGCTCGAACACCTTGTTCATGCCGCCGACGAGGAGGCGCTTCAGGTACAGTTCTGGCGCGATGCGCATGACGCAGTCCTGGTCGAGCGCGTTGAAGTGCGAGAAGAACGGCTTCGCCGCGGCACCGCCGGCCTGGTTCTGGAGAATCGGGGTCTCGACCTCGACGAAGTCCTTCGACCACAGGTACTTGCGGATCTCCTGCAGCAGGCGCGAACGCGTGAAGAAACGCGCGCGCGTCTCGTCGTTCGTCATCAAATCGACATAGCGGCGGCGGTAGCACTCCTCCTCGTCGACGAGGCCGTGGAACTTCTCCGGCGGCTGCTCAAGTGCCTTCGCGAGCATCGTCCACTCCTTGACGACCAAGGACTTCTCGCCCTTCTGCGTCGTGAAGAGCGTCCCCTCTGCGCCGATGATGTCGCCGAGGTTCAGCTGCTTAAACGCCGCGAACGCGGTCTCGGAAAGCTCATCGCGCTTGAAGATGAGCTGGAAGCGGTCCGTCCCGTCGTTCATGGTGCAGAAGTTCATCTTGCCCATGCGGCGGATCATGAGGAGCCGTCCCGCGACGCGGACGGCCTTCCCCTCCTCGAATGCCGCGCGCACCTTCACGAGGTCCTCGTGATCGTATTTGCGGCCGTACGGCTCGTACCCCATCTCCTTCAGCGTCTTCATCGACTGAAGCCGCTGCTCACGATACTCATTCGTCTCCATCAACTTCTAAACCTCTAAACATCTAAACCTCGCCCTTCACGCCCCGAACGCGCAGTCCAACGCGTCGGAGATCATGTCAATCGCGTCCTCGAGGTCGCTCTCGCCGAGCGTCAGCGGCGGCAGGAAGCGGACGACGTTCTTGCCAGCCGTGAGCGCGAGGAGCCCCTGGCCCTTGAGGGCCTCGACGACGTCCTTCGCCTCCCCGTCGACGACGAGGCCGAGCATCATGCCCTTGCCGCGCACCTCGAGAAGCTTGTCGTACTTGTCGACGAAGCCCTGCAGCGCCTCCCTGAGGAGTTCGCCGACCTTCGTCGCGTTCTCGAGGAGCTTCTCCTCCTCGATGACGGAGATGACCGCATTCGCCGCGGCCGCCGCGACGGGATTGCCGCCGAAGGTGGACGCATGCGCGGACGCACCAAAGGTATCCGCCAGCTTCGCGTTCGAGACGAGCGCGCCCATCGGAAGTCCGCCCGCGATCGCCTTCGCGCAAGTGAAGAGGTCTGGCTTCACATCGTAACCCTGCCACGCGAACCACGTTCCCGTGCGGCCCATGCCGGCCTGCACCTCGTCGACGATCATGAGGAGATTCTTTTCATCGCAGAGCGCGCGGACGCCCTTCATGAACTCGGCTGTCGCCGGGGTCACGCCACCCTCACCCTGCACCGCCTCGAGCATGATTGCAACCGTCTTGTCGCTCAACGCCGCCTTGACGGACTCGAGGTCATTGTAATCGGCGTACGCAAAGCCGACCGGAAGCGGATCGTACCCTTCCTGGCACCACGCCTGCGCCGTCGCCGCGACCGTCGCGAGCGTCCGCCCGTGGAATCCCTGGCGGAACGTCACGACCTCGTAGCGCCCCCCATTCGCCGCGCCCCACATGCGCGCGAGCTTGAGCGCCGCCTCGTTCGCCTCCGCGCCCGAGTTGCAGAAAAACACCTTGCCGCCGAGACCCGAGATCTCGACGAGCTTCGACGCGAGAAGCGTCGCGGGGACGTTCGCATAGAGGTTGGAGCAGTGCGTCAGCGCCGCCGCCTGATCCTGAATCGCCTTCACGACCTTCGGATGCGAATAGCCGACGCTGTTGACGCCGATGCCGCTCGTGAAATCGTAGTAGGACATGCCGTCCACGTCACGCACGGTCACGCCCTTGCCGGACGCAATGACGACCGACGGCGCGTAGGTGGGCATCACCTTGGACTTGTAAAGTGCGAGGATCTCTTCAGACTTCTTGCTCATTCCGTTATCTCCGTTCCCACGCCTTCACGCGTGAATATTTCCAGTAAAAGCGAATGCGCCATGCGGCCGTCGACGAGGTGGACCTTCTTGACCCCCTCCCTGATCGCATGACAGCAGCTCTCGATCTTCGGAAGCATCCCTCCCGAGATCGTCCCATCCCCCTTCAGGATCTCGACGTCGCCGAGATGCAGGGTCGAAAGCAAGGTCGCCGGATCCTCCGGATTCTTGAGAAGCCCGGGGACGTCCGAAACGAGCACGAACTTTCTCACCTTCAGCGCCTTCGCGAGCGCCGCCGCCGCATAGTCGGCGTTGATGTTGTAGAGGTGCTTGTCGTCGACGCCCGTCCCGAGCGGCGTCACGACCGGGATGATGTGCGCGTCGAGCATCTCAGTGACCGCCCGCGGCACGACTTCAATGACTTCGCCGACATAGCCTCGGTCCGGAGTCTCGATCTTCTTCGCGCCAAAAAGCCAGTTCCCGTGGAGCGGCTTCGCGTTCGCGCCGCGGTTGCAGAGGCGCTGGACGATGTCGGGATTCACCACGTTGTTGAGGGTCTTGCGGACGATCTCCATCGTCGGCTCGTCCGTCACCCGAAGCCCGTCCACGAACTTCGGCTCGTGACCGGACATCTTAATCGCCTTTGAAATCGCCTTGCCGCCGCCGTGCACAATGACGACGCGGATGCCGACGGCGTTTAAGAACGCCACGTCGTCCATGATGGAGTTGAGATTCTCCTCGACCTCCATCACGGACCCGCCGAGCTTGATGAGGATCGTCGACCCCTTGAAATCCTGGATATAGGGGAGCGCTTCGGTCAAAACCGCGGCTTTCGCTTGGGCTGTGTCTATTCTTTCCATTGATTTGTTGATTATAGCAAAAATACGCCGTCAGATAAAGGGCAAACTATGGTATAATACGTCTGTTTTCAGCGGGGCGTAGCGCAGTCTGGTAGCGCACCTGCCTTGGGCGCAGGTTGTCGTGGGTTCAAATCCCGCCGCCCCGACCATCCTCTCATGGCGGAGTCCGAGCTGAACTATCCGATGGATCTGCCGGTGTGCGAACACCGGGAGGAGATTGTCGCCGCCTTGCGCAAGAACCCCGTCATCATCGTCTGCGGTGACACCGGCTCCGGCAAGACCACCCAGCTCCCCAAGATGGCGCTGGAGAAGCATCGCCGCATCGCCGTGACCCAGCCGAGGAGATTGGCAGCGGTCACGATGGCGGAGCGGGTGGCGGACGAGCTGAAGTGCGAGGTCGGCGGACTCGTCGGCTTCCGCCATCGGTTCGGACGCAAGGTCTCATCCGACACCCGCATCGAGTTCATGACGGACGGCGTCCTGCTCGCCGAAACACGCTTCGACCCCCTTCTGCGCTCCTATGATGCAATTATCGTCGACGAGGCCCACGAACGTTCTCTCAACATCGACTTCCTCCTCGGCATCCTGAAACGCATCCTCGAGCGTCGCTCAGACCTCAAGGTCATCGTCTCGTCCGCGACCCTCGATGCCGCGCGCTTCTCCGCATTCTTCGGGAATGCCCCCGTCATTTCCGTCCCAGGACGTCTCTACCCAATCGAAATCAGATACCGTCCCCCGCCCGAAGACGAGGAACGAGACCTCCCGCGCGATGTCGCCGCCGCGGTCGCCGAACTTCCCGCAAAGGACGACATCCTCGTCTTCCTCCCCGGCGAGCGCGACATCCGCGAGACCGCCGACTACCTCACGGACGTCCGCGGCGGATACGACGACATCATCCCCCTCCTCGCCTCACTCCCCGCGTCCGAACAGCGCCGCGCCTTCCAAAGCTTTCCGCGCCGCCGCATCATCCTCGCGACAAATGTCGCCGAGACGTCCGTCACGATCCCGGGCATCCGCGCCGTCATCGACTCCGGACTCGCCCGCATCTCCCGTTACGTCCACCGCACCCAGGTGCAGCGCCTCCAGATTGAGCCGATCTCCCAGGCCTCCGCCAAGCAACGGACCGGACGCTGCGGACGTCTCGGACCCGGCACCTGCCTCCGGCTCTACTCCGAGGAGGACTTCAACTCCCGCGAACTCTACACAGCCCCGGAGGTCCTCCGCTCTTCGCTCGCCGGCGTCATCCTCACGATGCTCGACCTCAGGCTCGGCGACATCGAGAAGTTCCCCTTCCTCGATCCACCCAAGCCCGCAATGGTGCGCGAGGGTCTCAGGGAACTGCTGGAACTGGGGGCCATCAAGAGGGGGATCGGGGATCGGGGATCAGGGATCAGAGGAGAAGTTGAGCTGACGGACATCGGACGGAAACTCGCCAAGATCCCGGTCGAGCCCCGGCTCGCGCGCATGCTGCTCGCGGCTTCGCGCAACGCCGTCCTTGATTCCGCGATCCCGCTCGTCGCCGCGATGTCCTGCGATGACCCGCGGCGACGCCCCATCGACGAGAGGGAGAAGGCAGACCAAGCCCACGCGAAGTTCCGCGTCCCCGGCTCGGACTTCCTCGGAACGCTCAAGCTCTGGCAGTGGTGGGCCGACGAGACAAAGGACCTCTCCCAGTCCAAGGCCCGCAAACTCTGCAAGCAGACTTACCTCTCCTATCCGAAGATGCGCGAATGGCGGGATTTGGTTCATCAGCTGGAAATGCTTTCGAAAAAATTAGGGATCGGGGATCAGGGATCAGGGATTAGGGAGAAACTGGAAGACGATGATTTTTCAGTTCGTCTCCACATGTCGCTGCTTTCCGGACTTCTTGGACGCATCGGACGTTACGACGAGGAGGAACGCGACTACCGCGGCGCCCACGGCCTGCGCTTCGCGATCCACCCGAGCTCGGTGTTGGCGAAGCAGCAGAAGAAGGACTCGAGACGGAAGAGGGAAGACGCAAGGCGATCGAACAATCGAGCAATCAAACAATCGAACAATTTCCCCGTCTGGATCGTCGCCGGCGAATTGGTTGACACTTCGAGGCTCTTCGCCCGTAACGCCGCCGTGATCGACGTCCGCTGGCTCGAGCCGGTCGCAGGACCGATTTGCAAGCACAGCTACCACTCGCCCGAGTGGGATCCACGCTCGGGCTTCGTCCGCGCCACCGAGCAGGTCACGCTCTACGGACTCGTCATCGTCCCCGCCCGACGCTGCGACTTTAGCCGCATCGATCCGGTCGTCTCGCGCGAGGTGTTCATCCGCCGCGGTCTCATCGACGGCGAATTCCCGAAGCCCCCGGCGGCCGTCCGCGCCAACCAGCAGCTCCTCGAAGCCCTCCGTCGCCGTGCCGAACGTTCGCGCCATCCGGAGATCTTCGATGCGGATCGCCTCTTCGCTCACTTCGACAGGGTCATCCCGAAGGACACCTGTTCCGCGGACGCCCTCCGCAAGTGGATTCGGATCGCACAACCCGAAGCCTTCATCTTGAAGAAATCCGACTGGTGGCCAAGCGAAACCGCCGCGGACCGCAACTTCCCTGATTCGCTGCGCATCGCTGGAAAGACGATTGCGCTCACCTACCGCCACACACCGGACGATCCGGAGAATGACGGCGTCACCTGCACGGTCCGCCAGTCCGATGCGTCAGTCCTCAGGCTGTGGCAACCCGACTGGCTCGTTCCCGGACTTCTCCCCGAGAAGCTCCTTTGGATGCTCGGCATCCTACCCTCGGCCCTCCGACGCATCCTCACACCGCTCGACGATTCGGTCGCCATCCTCCTCTCGATCCTCAAGCCCGGCTCCGAGCCGCTCAAGGAAGCCGTCCGCAAGGCGGCCTACGAGCGCTGGGGCGTCCGCATTCCCGAGAACGCCTGGGACTGGTCCAAGCTGCCACGCCACCTCCAGATGCGCTTCCGCATCCGCGATGATGCGACAGGAAAGACCCTCGCCCTCTCCCGCGACCTCAACGAGGTTCTGGGGCGCGCGAAGGACGAAAGCCGAGGACTTGAGACAAAAGGCGAAAGACATCAGGCCAAATGGAGTTTCGGTACGATCCCCGCCAAACAGACCGACAAGAACTCCGGCTGGGCAACCGTCTCCTATCCCGCCCTTCACGACGAAGGCGACGGCGTGGCGCTCAAACTCTATGCCAACCCGGCGAAAGCCGCCGAAGCCCACGCCGCCGGCGTGACACGGCTTTTCACCCTTGCGCTTTCCTCGCTCAAAAACAACCGCCCTTTTAATTCCTTACAGAAACTAACGGCTAACAACCAACAGCTAACAGCTAAACTCTACCTGAAGGATATCGACTACGAGGACAACCAGATTGCAGCGGACTTGCTTGCCGGCGCAATCCGCGAGACGCTCGTCCGAAACCGGCCCGATGTGCGGACCGACGAAGAGTTCAAAAAACGACTCGCCGAAGATCGCTCTGAAATCGTCAAGACGCAGGCGGAGATGACGGCGATCCTGATTGAATCGGCCGCGACCGCAACGAAACTCCACGGCCTGATGGAGGACGAACGCATTCCGGAGGAGACGAAGGACTCGGTCTCCACGCAAATCGCGTGGCTCCTCTTTCGCGGCTTTCCGCGCACGGTCCCGCTTACGACGCTCCGCCACTACAAGCGCTATTTGAAGGGCGCACAGATCCGGCTCGAACGGGCGCGCCTCAACCCAGCGGCGGACTTGAAGAAAGAGGTTCTCTTCGCACCCTACTGGGCGCAGTATCGCGAGGCCGCCAAACCCGAATACGCTGAGCAGGTCAATTCTGCCGCGCTTGCAGACTACCGCTGGATGCTGGAGGAATACCGCGTCTCGCTCTTCGCCCAGGAGCTCCACACCCCGGAGCCCGTGAGCCCCAAGCGGCTCGACGCGAAGTGGGCTACTGTCTGAGGCGCAGAATGCGCTGGTTTGAACTGCCGCGGAACTGAAGCGAGATATCCTTCAATTCCTCGACGAAGGGGCCGTCCACTAAGACGTCAATCATGCGAAGTAACTCCTTCGTCGTCCCTTCGAGGTTGAAGGTTGAGGGTTGAAGGTTGAAGGTTGAGACATCGAGAACACACCCCGTATAGACCCAAAGTGTCTTCATGTCGCCGAACTTTTCGCGAAAGCGCCGCAGGAACGGAAGAAGCGCGCGCTGGTTCGCCGGCTCCATCGGTTCGCCGCCGAGGATGGAAAGACCCGCGATGAAGGACTGGTCCAGGAGACCGAGGATCCGATCCTCCACCTCCCGTGTGAACGGTTCGCCGTAATTGAAGTCCCACTGGTCAGGATTGAAGCAGCCCTTGCAGCGGTGGGTGCAACCAGAAACGAAGAGGGTGACCCTGACACCCTCTCCGTTCGCGATATCGCAGGTCCTGATGGACGCGTAGTTCACGAAACGTGCAGCACGCGCTCCTTGATCTCCTGCGTCCGGCCCTGGTTCCAGAACTGGCTGCCGATGTAACCACAGGTGCGACGCGCGACATTGAGCTTCGACTCGTCGGTGTTGCCGCACTTCGGGCACTTCCAGATGAGCTTGCCGCTCTCGTCTTTCACAATCTCGATCTCGCCGTCGAAGCCACACACCTGGCAGTAGTCGCTCTTGGTATTGAGCTCGGCGTACATGATGTTGTCGTAGATGAACTTCATGATCGAGAGCACCGCCGGCAGGTTGTTCTGCATGTTCGGCACCTCGACGTAGCTGATCGCGCCGCCGGGCGAGAGCTTCTGGAACTTCGCCTCGATCTCCAGCTTCTTGAACGCGTCGATCGGCTCCGTCACGTGAATGTGATAGGAGTTCGTGATGTAGTTGCGATCGGTGACGCCCTTGATGACGCCAAAGCGCTTCTGCAGACACTTCGCGAACTTGTAGGTCGTCGACTCGAGCGGTGTCCCGTAGAGCGAGTAGTCGATACACTCGGCCTTCTTCCACTTCGCCGTGTACTCGTTCAGCTTCTGCATAATCTCGAGGCCGAGCTTCTCGCCTTCCGGCTCGGTGAGCTTCTTGCCGTTGAGGGCCATCACGGCCTCCCACAAGCCCGCATAGCCGAGCGAAATCGTCGAGTAGCCGCCATGCAGGTACTTATCGATCGGAACGCCCTTCGGAAGGCGCGTGAGCGCCCCGTACTGCCACAGGATCGGCGCCGCGTCGGACAGGGTCCCCGTCAGACGCTCGTGACGGCACTGGAGAGCCTTGTGGCAGAGCTCGCAGCGCTCCTCGAAGATCTGCCAGAACTTCTCCATGTCACCGTGCGCGGACAGGGCGACGTCCACGAGATTGATCGTGACGACGCCCTGGTTGAAGCGGCCGTAGTACTTGGGCTTCCCGTTCTCGTCGACATACGGCGTCAGGAAGGAGCGGCAGCCCATGCACGTGTAGACGTTACCGTTGCCGCACTTGTCGACCTTGTACTCGAGCATCTTCTTCGCCGAGATGTAGTCCGGCACCATGCGCTTCGCCGTGCACCTCGCGGAGAGCTCCGTGAGATACCAGTACGGCGAGTCCTCCGTAATGTTCTCCGGCTCGAGGACATAGATGAGCTTCGGGAACGCCGGCGTGATGTAGACGCCCTGCTCGTTCTTGACGCCCTTGATGCGCTCGTTGAGGACCTCTTCGATAATGAGCGCAAGGTCCTTCTTCTCCTGCTCGTTCCGGGCCTCGCCGAGATACATGTAGACCGTGACGAAAGGCGCCTGCCCGTTCGTCGTCATAAGCGTCACGACCTGATACTGGATCGTCTGCACGCCCTTCTCGATCTCCTTGCGGACGCGCTTCTCGACGATGGCGTCGAACTTATCCTTCTCCATCTTGACGCCCGCCTCGGCGCACTCGGCGGCAAGCTCCTTGCGGATCACCTGGCGCGAGACGTCGACAAACGGCGCGAGATGCGTAAGCGAGATGGACTGACCGCCGTACTGGTTCGAGGCGACCTGCGCGATGATCTGCGTCGCGATGTTGCACGCGGTGGAGAAGCTCTTCGGCTTCTCGATCATCGTCCCCGAGATGACCGTGCCGTTCTGCAGCATATCATCGAGGTTCACGAGATCGCAATTGTGCATGTGCTGCGCATAATAGTCCATGTCGTGGAAGTGGATGAGGCCGTCCTTGTGCGCCTGCACCACGTCCTGCGGCAGGAGGAGTCGCGCCGCGACGTCCTTCGACACCTCGCCCGCCATGTAGTCGCGCTGCACCGAGTTGATCGTCGGGTTCTTGTTCGAGTTCTCCTGCTTGACATCCTCGTTGTTGCACTCGATGAGGGAGAGGATCTGCTCGTCCGTCGTGTTCGCCTTACGCGCGAGCTGACGCTTGTAACGGTAGACGATGTACTTCTTCGCGATCTCGTGCGAACCCATCTCCATGATCTTGTTCTCGACGACGTCCTGCACCTCCTCGACCGTCATCGCACGGTCGCGCGCCGCACACACGCCCGCAACCTCCTCGGCAATGAGCTTGATACGCCCTTCGCTCAGCGCATTCTTGTAGTCCACCGCCTGGCTGGCCTTGCGAATCGCATTCTCGATCTTGCCGATGTCAAACTCAACCTCCTGACCGGAACGCTTGATGATCTTCATCGCTTTCATCGCTTCGTTTCTCCTCTTAAATGTGTTTTAGACCTTGAAATTTACCTTCTATTGTGTATCCGCGATATATCATACACTAAATCTTGTGTCCGCGCAAGGGGGAAAATGAAAATTCTTATCAACAGGTTGTGGACAAGAATGTCAACAAATACAATAAATTGTGCTTTCTTAGAAGCGCGGAAGCTTGGAAAGAGACTCCACACGACCTTCGGAAGCGAAGCGGGCCCGCCAAACGTGGCCGTGTTCGTCGCGAATCGCCCGCAGCATCGACTCGTTGCGACGGTGACAGGCACAGTCGAGGAGGTTCGCTGCATAGACGATTTCCTTCGCCCAGTCGCTTCGATCAAGCCAGCGTTCCGCCGCGAGGCGGACGCCATGCGCCACACCGGAGACGTCATCGAGGACGAACTGGGTAACACCGGGATGACGCGAATAACCAACGTCGTGCGACAAAATATTGAAATACTCGGACGCGTGTTCGCGACGCGCGCCGCCCCGGAGGTAGAGCGTCCCGAGCCGGAGGAGCAGCCCCCCAAGTGGCGCATCCATCACGCGGTCCAGCTCCTTCTCAAGGTCCATCATCGACGACTTCGCGCCGCCGGACGCGAAATTGCCGCCCATGATGATACCGGGCAGCGAAACGCAGAGCGGCTGCCAGCAGCACTCGTCCGCGAAGTCGGTGACGAGAAACCCTTTCGCCTTCCGCGCCCGTCCCTGCGCCTCGACGCGGATCATCTCCTCGCGCATATCCTCCACGCGCCCCGCAAGCGACTGCTCCGCCTCAGTCGAGACGATTGCGTACTCGGCGCGGATGAAAAGCGCCTCAAAGTCCGCGCGCGTCGTCTTCACCATCCCAAGGCCCTGCATCTCACAGTAGGCACCGAGCTTGCCAAAGTCCAGCAGATCTTCGGGGAATTCCTTCTCGACGAACGGACGGAACTCATTGTAGCGGTAGCGGGCGAGAATGTCGACAAGCTCCTGCGCGGTCCGCATCGTCGGAACGCGCCGCGTCATGTCCAGGAGATAGGCCCGCTTCTCGAACATCAGCCGAGCAGCTCCTTCATCGCATGTGACAGCCGCTCCAGACAACGCCGGGTATTCTCCTCGTACTGTCCCGTCATCGAACCCTTCCCGGCAACGTTGGTCACGCACTTCACCGCATGGCAACGGACGCCTTCGCGCTTGCAGACATGGGCGATCGCCGCGCCCTCCATGTCGCGAAGCGACGCGCCCAGCTCCTTCGTGATCAGCGCGTAGTCCGTCTCGCTGTCGTTGAAATGGTCGCCCGTCGCCAGCGTCCGCGCAGGCAACCCTTTGACTGGCGCGAACGGCAGGTACGGCGTGTCATACTCGTTGAGCTGCCCGACGCGCGTGCCGTTCAGCTTCGCAAGGTCGAAGTCATACTCGACCGCCCGGTCGACCGTGAAGATGTCGCCGACCTCGACGTCGTCCCCGAAGCCGCCGCAGAGCCCGGCGTTCCAGATCTCGTCCGCCCCCTCGCAGATCGCCTTCTGCGTCGCCGCCGCGGCGTTCACCTTGCCGATGCCCGCGACATAGAGACGGTCCCCCTGCTTCAGATGCGGCTCAACCGCATCCGCCTCACATCTCATTGCGATCACAAACGCCCGCATCAGTTCAGGCTCTCCAATCCAATCCGTTTTACGGCCGCCAAGAATTCAGTCCGCGTCGTAGTCGGGAGTCCGACAATGGAATCTTGACCGTTCCACTGTACGACTTCGACTTCCGACTTGGACTTCTCATACACAACACGCCCGTCGACCACCGTCATCGCGACGTCGCTCGCGTGCATCGAATTGACAATAAGGTTCGGGATGTCAAGACACGGCGTCAGGTGAAAGCGGTCGAGGTCGACCACGCAGAGATCAGCCTTCTTACCGACGGCGATCTCGCCCGTGTCGTCCATCCCGAGCGCCTTCGCGCC
>CADAKF010000034.1 GCA_902788415.1 uncultured bacterium | reverse complement strand
CGGAGAGAGTGCCGCAATTTGTGGCGGAGGGAGAGGGATTCGAAATATCGTGAATGTTTGCAGCGTTATGTATCTTCGTGTGGAGAGCGGTATTGAAAACCGTAATATTACAGAGAGACACCCTCTTCTCGGTAATTCATCGTATTCTCAAAATTCTCCATTTCTCTCCACATTCTCTACCCCTGCAAACCCCCGAAGGTTCGTAACTATTATGATCGAGCAAGCGATAAGTCCAACTCCCTGATGGCTTACGAGACAACCGGTTTTCAATACCGCTAACCCTTTTTCTCCAATCACGATTTCGTACCTCTGCTTTGCTCTACGGTCGTATCTCATAATTCCCCGCAAGGTGTCGATGAACCACGGCAAAACGCGCAAAACAATCACATTGGAAAATCGGCCGATTCCGCATAAGCCTTGCTTCAATACTGCAACGGTCTGTAAACACGAAGTGACCCGCAATAAATCACACCTTTGTATTTACAGACCGATTATCATGATCTAAGCCAGTTCATCAAGAATAGCCATGAGGTTGCGCTTCTTGGGGTATTGTAGCCGTAACGATCCCAATAGCGATGTCCATTCAGATGCCTTGCCCAACACGAACAAGCACTGTTTAAGCAATGAGAGAGCATGACGAGCACATTCATAATCAGGCATATCTTCGCAAATGCTCTCATCGACAAGATGATGCAGAACTTTCACGGCCTCATGCGGATAGACGCGAGACAAACGATCCGACAGCTCGAGATCAAACTTATACGGCTCGTATCCCCATCGTCTGCCAATCGATTTTTCCGAATTTTTCAAATAGTATTTCGCGGCATCAGCAAGTCGGCATTCTCTCAATGCAATCTGTGAAAGTAACCGCCACTTCCCTGCTAACTCAAGCTTCCGTATGGCATCTGCACGAACTTGTTCTGTCTTGCCCATGGCCATGGCAACTTCTTTCAGCGACACATAGCTCGACAAGGTTTGATTACGAACAAAGTCACCCCACCGCAACTCAAACTCTCGTTCATACCGCCCCTGCGCCACGTCCAGATTTGCAAACCCACATTTCAGCACTTCAACCTTCGCCTTATCAACCTCAGCATCTCCTAATGCACGCTCATAGATCTCTCGGGCTTCTGCGCAGGCTTCATGAGATAATGCATCCTCGATCAAGTAGGCATAATCTTTCTTCCTCTTTGCCTCGGTGCGCAGCGTTTTCTGGCGTTCTTCAACCCTTCCTGACTTCTTTAACGCCAAAAGATAAACTCGACGATTTGACTTCTTATAGTGTTCGGCTACCTTTTCCCAGACCTCCGGCGTTGCCGTTTTGTTCTTTTCAAGAACAAGTTCTTCCGCATCAGTCAAAAAGTAGATGTCGTTGGGGACGACACCGAGTGCCCAGTCGATTAACTCAATATGATGGTCATTCTTTTTAACCGCCGCCTTAACCAGATTCTGCGCCCAATAGCGAACCTGCCCGGCGCAATCGCCCTCGTCATTCGAGTGCTCAATCTGACGCTTTGCCTTCTCGAGGAGAAAATCAACCATCTGCAAAATGTCCTCGACATCGGCATCCTTTACGAAAGCAAAGACAGGTTCGTAAAGAACGCCATAATCCGCACGTACGCCTTTTCGATTCCACGGATCGTACCAGCAATCCGTCTTGGTAGCCCGTACAATGGCTGATTCAAGTACCTTTTTAAGTGGCGCAATCTTTCGCTTGTGGATGCGAGCCAACTCACGCATGACAGACTGCGATACATCATCAAGATACATCCATGTCCTCACAGTTCCATTGATTTAGCCGATTGTTCCAAACGTGAAATTACCTCCGTATGACAATGCGGACATCGCAATGGCCGACCAAAGAACAATTGCCAATACCGCCGAGTCGGGCCATTACATCGGATACCATGCCAGAGCCAATAACCTTCCTCAATCCGTTTTCCACAATGAGGACAAATAGTCTTGTCGTAAGCTGCCCAAAGAAAAGGGCAAGCCACGACAAGCATGAGGACGACTCCGACTATCCCCACAGGCAAAACAACTGGAATGGGCATAGTATATTGCTCAAACTTCACCGCAGCTATAGGCATACCGATAAGAATGAGCAAGACCAAAGTGTACCCGACAATGGTCAAGATGCGAAACTGATGCAATTGTCGCATGAATGAGGTCTTGTTCATTTCAACATCAATCCTTCACCTGGTTTAAACGTCACTAACGTGATCCGAAGTTTCGTATTCCGGATTCGCAACCAGTCCTCTTGTGCTTGGCGAGTAGCGAAACCAACGGACTTCCATCACATGATCGTGAACGATGTAATAGACCGTGTAATTCCTAACCCGTATGGTGTAATAAGGTTGCCTGACATCCGGCGGACGATATTTCGGCGCGGTGACAAGCGGATGCGCAAGCGTTCTGTCTATCGCTTCGTAAACATCAGCGACCAACTTGTCTGCCGCTTCCGGATTGCGCAGATGCAATTCGATGTAGGCGGCCGCCCGGTCAAGTTCGTCGACGAACGTCGGACGGACATCAAGAGTGAACTTTTCTCCGAGCATCACGACGTTCCTTGAGAATCTTCAACGACTGTGCGCGTGTGTAATGGCGCGGATCATTCTCACACAGCGCATCGGCACGGTTGAGTTCAGACATAACCGGGTCATTGAGATTCTTATAGGTCTCATAGCTCATCGTAACCATGCAACCATAGCCATTGCGGGTAAAGATCACCGGCCGTCCACCCTGCACATAGTCAGCAATCTCCGCAAACTTGTTGCGCAAATCCGAAATCGGACGAATGTCGGAATCAATTGTTCTCGTTGCTGCCATCTTCGCCTCCTGTCTTTTGATGACCAGTATCTTATCATAATTACGATATTCGACGCAAGCGTCTTCTGATAAACTACGCGGCTTCAGCCAGGTAGCTGAAACGGGAAATGGCAAAACAAGGAAATGAGTATGAGCCAAAGAAGAACAAAGGAAGAGAGGAAGCAAATCCTCTCCGAATATCTGGCGGATCGTTCGCAACTTCGTCAGATACTCAAAAAGCACAAGGTCGCCAAGTCTACCTTCTACGGATGGCTTCGCAAGTACTGCAAGAAGTGTGATCAGCCGGTTTACACCGATTTCACGGCAAAGAATCACCTCGACCTCATGAATCGGCTGACCAAGACTGAGCAGATGGTGGAGGTGCTTCGCGAGGTGCATTGCAATTGCTACTCGCCTCTGCGTGAAAAGCTGGAGGAGCTCGAATTCCTCCACGGCAAGTACAGCGTTCACGTCCTGTGCGAGGCACTCAATGTCCCGCGTGGGACATTCTATAATCACATTTTTCGCGGCAAGCACGGTAACACGGTTCAGGCGCAACGTCGCGAGGAGCTGAAGGAGGAGATCAAGCGTGTCTATGATCTCGGCAATCGTTGTTTCGGAGTTCGCAAGGTCACGGCCATTCTTCAAAAGGAAGGTTACCATGTCTCAAAAGACATGGTTCACAAGCTGATGCGCGAGATGGAACTCTTCAGCTTCCGCACGGATGCGAAGCGCGAGTATGAGCGCGAGATGCGTCGCAAGCAGGATCATGTCGAACGCGAGTTCAATCCCGGCAGGCCCAATGTCATTTGGGTCAGCGACGTCACGGAGATTCGTCACAAAAACCGCAAACTCTATCTTTGCGCAGTCTTGGATCTCTTTGCTCGGCGAATCGTCGGATATCACGTGGGATACAGCAATTCGACGCATCTCATCAAGATGGCCTTCTCGAAAGCTTGGAAGGATCGCGGCCCGATTGTCGGCCTCACGTTCCATTCCGACCGAGGAAGCAACTATCAGTCGACGGCGATGGTGACCATGCTGAAAGGCCTGAACGTCACCATCTCGTACTCACGCCCGCGAACACCCTATGACAATTCGGTCATGGAGGCGTTTTTCAAGAGTTTCAAAGCGGAACTCATCTACCGCGGCAGGTTCACGTCCGAAGCGCAACTGCGCAGGGAGATTGAGAAGTACATGACCTTCTACAATACCGTCAGACCGCATGCCGCCAACAACTACAAGACTCCGGCCGAGAAGGAGGAGAACTACACGAAGAAATAACATCAAGTTGGACTGTCGGGTTCGAGCGACTGCGTTTTCAACGCCATTTTCCCGATTTTCGCAGAAACCGATCCGTCAGTCCAATTTCAAGAGTGGTTGAACGCGCCGATAAACAGCGGCTCATCTGTCATGTTTTGAGACCGACGGGTTCGGAACGCAAAGGACGTTCCAAATTGGCGGAGGGAGAGGGATTCGAACCCCCGAGACCTTGCGGCCCGCCGGTTTTCAAGACCGGTGCATTCAACCACTCTGCCATCCCTCCTTCAACCAGGAAACAGGCGTATTATACCAAAATCAGTTCAACCCAAGCCAACTTTGGATGACGGGCGCGAAGCGGATGACGACCGGCGCAAAGACGATCGAGACCATGCTCATCAGCTTGATGAGGATGTTGAGCGACGGACCGCACGTGTCCTTGCAGGGGTCGCCGACCGTATCGCCGATCACGGCCGCGCCGTGCGCCGGGTTCTTGCTGCCGTCCGGCAGCTTCTTGCCGCCGTGCGCACCCTTCTCGATGAACTTCTTCGCGTTATCCCACGCACCGCCCGCGTTGTTGAGCATCGTCGCGAGGACGAACCCGCAGACCATGCCTCCCGCCAGAAGACCGAGGACTCCCGGAATGCCGAGGACGAGGCCCGTCACGACCGGCACGACAACCGCAAGAAGCGACGGCACGATCATCTCACGCTGCGCCCCTGCCGTGGAGATGGCGACGCACCGCGCGTAGTCGGGCGTGCCCTTCCCGTCCATGATGCCGGGGATCTCGCGGAACTGGCGGCGCACCTCCTCGACCATCGAGCCCGCCGCACGGCCGACCGCCTTCATCGTCATCGCGCAGAAGACATACGCCATCATCGCACCGATGAAGAGTCCGCAGAGAAGAAGTGGATTCATCACCGTAAGGTCAAAGTTGTCCATGAACCTGTCGAGCGGCTGCGGCAGAATGTCCGCCGCCTTGAGTCCCATGAACGAGCCGTCGCCCGCGAATTTGGCAATCCAGAGCTTCGCCTCCTCGAGATACGAAGCGAGCAGCGCAAGTGCCGTCAGCGCGGCGGATCCAATGGCGAAGCCTTTGCCGGTCGCCGCCGTCGTGTTGCCGAGCGAGTCGAGCGCGTCCGTCCGCTGGCGGACCGCCGGCGGTAGCTCGCTCATCTCGGCGTTGCCGCCCGCATTGTCCGCAATCGGCCCGTAGGCGTCCGTCGCGAGCGTGATGCCGAGCGTCGAAAGCATGCCAACCGCGGCGAAGCCGATGCCGTAGAGGCCCGCCGTGAAGTTCGAGAAGCCGCCCGCGAAGCCGAAGGCGCAGAGGATGCCGACGCAGATCGTGACGACCGGCACGCCCGCCGAATACATGCCGGTTGCGAGCCCGTCGATGATCGTCGTCGCCGGGCCCATCACCGCCTGCCCCGCAATGCCCTGCGTGGGACGGTAGTCGTCGGACGTATAGTATTCCGTCGCCTGGCCGATGATCACGCCCGAGGCGAGACCGGCGACCACTGCGCCGAAAACGCCCCACGAAATGAAGCCGAGGAAGTGGAGCCCGACAAGCGCCAGCAGGATCAGCACGGACGAGCCGAGCGTGCCCGTCAGGAGCGAGCGCAGGAGCTCCTTCTGCGTCGCGTTGTCGTTCTTGCAGCGGACCATCAGCATACCGACCACGGAGAGGATCGTCCCGATGCCGGCGACAATCATCGGCGAGGTCACCTGCTTGAGCATATCGGCCCCTCCAAGCGACGCACCGAGCGCCGCCGTCGCGAGAATCGAACCGCAGTAGGACTCGTAGAGGTCCGCGCCCATGCCGGCGACGTCGCCCACGTTGTCGCCCACGTTGTCCGCGATCGTCGCCGGATTGCGCGGATCGTCTTCGGGAATGCCCGCCTCGACCTTGCCGACGAGATCCGCGCCGACGTCCGCCGCCTTCGTGTAGATGCCGCCACCGACACGCGCAAAAAGCGCCTGCATCGACGCGCCCATGCCGAAGGTCAGCATCGTCGTCGTGATGTGCGTCATCTTCGCGGCGAACGTGCAGCCCGGCTCGACGAGCTGAAGTCCGAAGACCGCAAGTCCGTTCGCCATGTTCGCGTCCGTGTAGACCAGCCGGTCGAGGATCCAGTACCAGACGCAGATGTCGAGAAGCCCGAGGCCGACCACGACAAGGCCCATCACCGCACCGGAGCGAAACGCCACCTGAAGCCCGCGGTTGAGGGACGTCTGGCAGGCCTCCGCCGTGCGGGACGAGGCGTGCGTCGCCGTCTTCATCCCGATGTAGCCGCACAATCCCGAGAAGAATCCGCCCGTCAGGAATGCAACAGGGACGAACGGATTCTGAATGCCGAACGCCGCGAGGACCACGAAAATGACGAAAAGCGCCGCAAAGACGAGCGAGACGATCTTGTACTGCCGGAAGAGGTACGCCATCGCGCCCTGCCGCACGAAGCCCGCGATCTCCTGCATCCGCGAATTGCCCGGGCTCGCCTTTTTCATCGAGCGGAAGAACAGCGTTGCGACGACAAGCGCAACCAACGACGCCAGAGGTGCGACATACCACATCAGGCTCATAATCTCTCCTTTCTCGTGCCGGTCGTCTTTACGGAAGCGCCGCGCCGACGAGACGCGAGACAAGCTTGCCGTCCGCCTGGCCCTTCACGCGCGCCATCACTTCCTTCATCACCTTGCCCATGTCCTTCTTGGACGTGGCGCCGGTTGCGGCGACGGCCTCCTTGACGATTGCGGCAACCGCCTCTTCCGAAAGCTGCTCCGGGAGATATTTCTTGAGGAGCGCCATCTCCTTCTTCTCGCCCTCGGCGAGCTCGGCGCGTCCGGCGGACTCGAACTGCGCGATGGACTCCTCGCGCTGCTTGACGCCCTTCGCAATCACCTGAAGGATCGCGTCGTCCGTCATCTCCTTGCCGGCGTTGACCGTCAGGTCCTTCGCCTTCGCGAGAACGCCGCGGAGCGCGTTCACCGCCGTCATGTCATGGGCCTTCATCGCGGCCTTGACGTCATTCATCAGCGTATCGTACATCTGAGCTGCCATTTTCAAATCTCCTTTGCGCAGATATTATATCATTTACCGAACTTGAAGCAGAGCGGACGCCAGCACGGGATCGGCTCGCCGACCGGCTCAAGCGTACACGCCGCGCGGTCGAAGCGGTAGACCTGGATCTCATTGGACATCTTGTGCCCCACCACCATGAATTTCTCGCCCGGCATCAGCTCGAAGTCGCGCGGAAATTTGCCGCGAAGCTTCGCGATGTTCTTCAAGGTCAGCCGGCCGTCCGCGCTAACCTCGTAGAACGCAATCGAGTCGTATCCGCGGTTCGAGGCCATCAGAATCCTCCCGTCCGCCGTCAGCTTGATCGCCGCCGCCTTCGTGTTCAGCGTCTCGCCGTCCGCCTCCCAGCGGTTGTAGCCCTCCGGCAGCATCGACACGCGGCACAGCCGCATGAAGGTTGAAGGTTGGAGGTTGGAGGTTGAAGGTTCACGGCGGAAAGAATAGACGCAACTGCCGAGCTCGCCGAGGACGAAGAGAAACTTGCCGTCCATCGACCATGTCGCGTGCCGCGGACCATCGCCGGCGTCAAACTTGATGTCAGGCGTCTCGGCCGCTTTCATCGTCACAGGATCGAAGAACCGAATCCGGTCACACCCAAGGTCCACCACGCCCAATTCGCAACCCGCGTAAAACGTCTGGTGCGCATACGCCTTTTGCTGACGCTTCTTGTTCGGTCCCATCGCATCGTCGGGGAACGTAAAGGTCTTGAGTCCCGTACCGTCGATGCCGACCGTGCCGCACGTCGCCGAAAGATACGCGGCGAACGCGACGCGCTTCTCGTCCGGCGTCAACGACACGTGGCACGGCACTTCGCACGGCAGCTCGCACAGACGCTCCATCGCGCCAAGCTTCCATCCGTCGATCGGAAACCTCACGACCGAACCGACGGACTTCGCCTCGCGTTTCTCTCCGACGACCGAGTAGAGGAACCTCCCGTTCCGGTCAATCTGGAAATAGGTCGTCCCCTCGACGCCCTTCACGCTCTGGACGATTTTCGCCGCCCCCGTCTCGGCATCGCATTCAAGGACATGCAAGGCCTGTTTGTCCGGCGAACCGGTATTGCAGCCGACGTAGCAATGGACAATCGAAGCCATAATCAGAATCGCATTCATAAGTGGAAGTACTTGACGCTGTCCGGTGGACGGACATTGGTGAGGGTTCCGACGTAGTGACGGAGCCAGAGCCCCGTGGTCCGGTTGCCACCGGTCACGAGAACGACCTTATCCTTGAACCTATTCATGTGCATCATTCCGTGAAATCGTAAACACGGACATAGTCGACAACGAACTCGTCGCCCGCCGCCCAGGCCGCGGCGACTTCCGGAACGGGCTTGCCCGTCTGGCGAAAGCCCTTCAGCTCCGTCGAGACGAGAATGAACTCCTCGGTCTCGGAAACGACCTCGTCGCCGACCTTGCCGACCTTGTTCCCGCTCTGCCTCCCGTCAATGAAGACGGTATAGCCGTCCGGCTCCCACAGGAGCCCGAACGTGTGGAACTCGTCCGTAGAGATCGAGTAAGTGACGTTGGTCGCACCGTCTGGTGTCGGCGTGTAAGGCGCGCGCTGGGCATTGAAGCGCTTGTATTCGGGACCGCACCCGTTGTAGTGGAAGGCGTGGACGATGTGGGTTCCAGGCTCGAACGACTCCATGATGTCGCATTCGACGCCGCTTCGCCGCGGATCGAGTGTCGCACCGTTCGCCGGCGCCTGCATCCAGAACGCCGTCCACCAACCGGCCTTTTTCTGGAGCTTCGCACGGCACTCGTAGTAGCCGTAGCGGTGCATGAACTTCGGCTGCTCGCGCGGACGAAACGGCCAGACCACCCCGTTGCCGCTCCTCGGGTCCAGGTCGTCCCAGAGAAGCCCGCCCGTCTGCAGCTGCGGCGAGCAATACGAGCCGTCCGCACGCTTCACGATCCGCAAATGCGCGCAGCCGTCCTTCACCGTCACGGCCCCGTCCTCGGGCGTCGCGAACCAGCCGGCGCGCTTCCCCCAGAAGTTCGTGCGATAGCTCCATTTCGACGCATCAAGCGCCGTCCCGTCGAACTCATCGCTCCAGGCAAGCTTGAACCTCCGCCCTTCTGGCAACAACGATGGTTCTGCGCCCTGCACGTCACCGGCGAAGCAGACTGCGGACAAGGCGCAAAGCCCGACGATGACGGGGATGATCCCCGCCTTGCCAAGCGTTTCAACGATATTCATTTTCCCTCGCAATCCCTTTTCAAAAAGCGGACGCGCGCCAGCACAATCGTCAGCGCGCCGAGACCGTAGAAGACGGCAAGCGACGCCATCGAGTACGACATGTTGCCGTCCATCAGCTTCGCGATCCACGGCAACACCGTTAAGGAGAGCGAGCCGAAGAGAAACGCGATGCACATCATAATGCCGACGCCCGAGGCATGGTAGCGCGGATTCACCACGTCAAAGAACGACGCCATGAAATTCGAGTCATAGACGCCGCGGAAGAGCCCGAAGCCCAGCATCGCCACGCAGCAGAGCGCAAACGACTGCGTCATCGCCATCCAGACGATGAACGGAATGCTGATGACGAAGCCGACGATGCCGAGTTCAAGGCGAATGCCCGGACGCGACGCCACGAGACGGTCGCCGATCCGGCTGCCGACCATCACACCAACGATGGCGCCGAGATAGTGCCAGAGAACGGCGTGAAGACCAGCCCAGCGCTGTAGGTACGGACACGCGTCCAGAAACTTCGCCTGCAGGTGCGACGGCATCCAGTTCTTGAAGCCAATGTCGACATAAATCATCATCGCAAGCCCCAGGATGATGCAAATCGCCGTGGGCTTGGCAAAAACCGCCGATAGCGCTTCGCGAATCGACGCTTTTTGAGGCCGAGGTCGAAGGTCGAGGTCGACAGTGGAATCTACAGGCTTGGTGTCCTTAAGGAAAAACGCCAGCGCCACGGCCCACGCAAGGCCGAGTCCGCCGAAAATCCAGAACGGCACGCGCCAGCTCTCGCCGCCCTTGCCGGCCACGAAGCCCGCGAGCGCCCCACAGCCGACGATGCCGATGTAGAGTCCGAGCTGCAGGATGGAAATCGCCGTCGCGCGCGAGTCCTTGTGGAGCTGCGAGACAAGCGAGGTCGCGGACGGATAGTAGAACGTCTGCCCGAAGCCGTTCAGGATGCCGTACGTGAGAATCAGCAGCCCCACCGAGGCGACGAAGCCCGAAAGGAAGATGCCACCGCAGAAGATCGCGACACCAATCGTCACCATCCACTTGCGATTGAAGAGGTCCGCCGTCAGCCCCGCGAACGGCACGCAGATGCCGTAGGTCATCGCAAAGACCGTTCCAACGACGCCGATCGCCACCTTGTCGACGCCGAACGACGCACACATCGCCGGCACGGACGGGCCAAACAGCTGCCGCGTCCCCTGCTGAAGGAAGAATGCGACCCAAAGAAGCGCAAGCGCCCACCACTTGTATTTTGAATCTTGCATGTTGCAAATTATACCAAATCGTCAGCCCGGCAGCGAAAGTCCGCCGTCGACCGTATTCCACCATGTGATGCCCATGAGCGCCTTGTACGCGTCGCTCTACTCGGTCTTCCCGAGCTGGTTGAAGTTGAAGAAGTGCGCGAGGTTTTTGCCCAGCAAACGGGGGGCAAAACTCATATCACATTGATTAACAATGTAATGACCATGACAATTCTTATCAGGATTCAGTTCCTTTATTGTCGGACACGGGTTTACGGCATGCAGAACGAGGTATCCTTCTTGTTCAGATTTCGCCTCGCATCGAATTCAAGATTGGCGTCGTTCGGAGTTGGATTAAACGCGCAGGACATGAAGTTAAGCCATCCCCAAATCTCAATCTTACCATAAATCTTGGAATAGTGACATGACACGAGATTTCCCTTTTCATCGAAGCGGCACCGTGTGCGGAGAATGAGGCATTCGTCCGCATCAACGTCGCAAACCTCCGTTCTGTGAGAACCATCTTTCGGATTAACATGGTCATGCGTCCAATATTCATACCGGAACAATGTTCCAAAGACGGCGTTCGTGTCGGCCACATAACACGAGCGGAACTCGCTGTCCACAAACGCCTTCATCTTATATGCGCCGTTCCCCTTCCCCTTGAAAAACAGAGCGGACTTCGTACTGCGAGCCTTTTCGTCATAGTTCTTCCTGATATAAAAATCGGCCACCTCACCCCTGCCGAGGGGCGCGACCCAATCCCCAATTTTCATGTCATAGCCAAAGTCTCCATTCTCCGGCGGAAGGTACTTGGCCCCATTAATACAATGCCGGTACATCGGAATCGGATTCTGAATCTTGCGCAAGATTATTGACTCTTCCTTTTCATGCTCGGCAAATTCAATATAAAACAAATGGTCTTTTTTCATCTTATAATGCACATCATGGTATGGCGGACTATAATAACCGTCTGCCGACAACCAATATGTGGAATCGCTTGCAACGGCATCAAACTTCACAGTCACAACACCATTAGTATCAGCATGTGCGACAATCATACGATAGTCACCTGGATTAGCGTTTACTCCCACCAACCTCTTCAGTGTTTTTACATTCACCACTGCATTGGTAACAGGTTTTCCTTCCTCGTCGTGAACATTCACTTTCAACACGACGGGCTCCGAACACCCTACGAGCGGCAGTGAGACCGCAACCAGCATCAGAAACTTCATCTTTGGCTTGTCCTTTCTTTTATGTCATGAAAAATCGTATAGGTCCATGCATATGGGGCCTCGATCAGGAAACTGTGCGTCCACTTTCCTCCGCCTGTCTTCTCTTTCTGCATTTCAAGATTTACAAAACCAGGAATCTGATTACGCCCAGCTGCATACGACTCCGCTGGAATAGCATCAGCAAGAAGCTGGTTTTTCTGCGGCAAACTCACGATCCTGTTCGTTGTGCAAATCGACATGTCATCGAACGCACCGAAGAACGGATATCGTTTCAGTTGCACATCCGTCAACTGCGCCGCTTGCGTAGGAGGACGACGAATCGTCACGGCATCTTCACCCGCGAAAGAGTCGGGGTCAATGACGTCATACCCGATGTTGAACGACCAGCCGGCCTCGTTGTTTCCCGGCAGAAGCATCGGCCAGACGCCCTTTCGCGTCTCCTGATTCGCCCAGGCGTAATCTGGCGACAAAAGTTGATGCTCCACGCCATCCGCGTTATTCAGCACGTCCTCGCCCTCTGAATAGTAGTTGACGGCGTTGTTGATCGATGCGAATCGGCCTTTCCATGTCAAATCCCGCCGCGCATCGTCGGTGCCATCGAACAGCTCATGCCAATGGTTGGCGCGAAGACGGAGCGCATACGGACGCCAATCTGCAGGTGTCATGTTAGTGCGCGTAGACTCGGTTATCGCACTGGGGGTATAGGCCTCAATGGGCACGGCTGCGTTCAGCATGAAGTAGCGCGTGACAACAAGTCCGTGCTCAGCAATCGCGGAAGACACGAGCATGTTGCCGAGCGAATGCGCGGCGACGTACTTGCTCGTCCCGGGAAGCGCAGCAATCGACCGTTTGAAGGTTGCCGCCGTCGAGAGTGCATGGTCGACATTTGAATAATAGTCGGGCGTATTTCCGAGATAAATGACACTTTGAGAGTCGTTGCCGTACCACGTCGCCGCAGTGAACATTTTGCGAGAGCCTGACTGCCACAGCCGCTTAAACATCTCGGCGGACCACGCCCGCGCTGAATGCTCGTTAACATTGTACCCGTGCACGAACACGAATTGTCCTCCATCGGACTCCTGATCCGGAAAGTTCCACGGCTCGCCGAGGGACGACGCCTTATCGACGGACGCGCCGCAAACGCCTCGCTGATTCAGCCACCGATACATGTCCTCAACATTTGAAATGCTCATCTCCAGTTTATTGGAACAGATCACGCGAGAATCATACAAGACCTCAACCCACAGAGGCTCTACCGAGGACTGCCGGCCATCAACCCAGAACACGCCCTGATTTCCCCCAGCCTTGGCCAGAGCCGCAAAGCCGTCAGGCACAGCCAGCCCTCCAGATCCTATACGCCCCTTTTCAGCCGACCGTGAAACCTGACTTAAATCAGATCCGAATCCAGACAAGTCATTCTTGAAGAACGACGCCAGATCGCGCTTCCCCATCGTAGACCACACTGCGTTCAACGCACCTTCTGCCTGTCGGAGACGAAAGGTCAGCGAAGATCGAATAAACCCAGGTACGCTGTCGACCACGGGCTTCAGATCCATCTGAATGGCTGCGTAGTCGATCAGATCACGGCGTCCATTCACTCTGCCTGAGTCCCAGTCCAGCCCGTTGACCGGGAATTCGTCGGCAACGGCCCTGACCGTATCACCGTCCGATGACGAACGGTCACTGTCGTCATTCGTCCAAAAACGGAAATCCCGCCCCCCATCCGAAGCCGTGCGCTCATCCTCATCGTCAATCTCACCGTCACGGTCATAATCAGGAATCAGCTTCGGATCGTCAAGGACATAAAGTGTGGCGACAAGTCCTTCTGCGACATTGCCCCCACCATAACCGTTGTCATCTGGGTCATGCGTGTGGACATGCCCTGAAAGAAGCCCGTCCGCATTCTCGGCCACCCACCCCGGACCGACCAAGACTTCGTTCCCGCTCAAGCGTTGCGTCGAATAGCCCTGATACGAGCAGGCAGACGGAATGTCGTCGATTTTCGCCTGCCAGCAATACCAGCAGTACGGATTCGTATGCCCGTCACTGTTCAGCCAACGCATCGACAATCTGTAGGAATTCCCCTTGCGCAT
>CADAKF010000033.1:27700-28336 GCA_902788415.1 uncultured bacterium | reverse complement strand
TTCCCATTCCTTCGGGAAGAGAGCTGCGATTTCACGAGCGAGCATATTGATTCCTTTCGGTTGTCGATGTTCCTGATGATCAGTTTGAGCGTCTCGAGGGCGTGGGGCAGCCGGCGGCGGACGCGCTCAAGCGCCGACTTGCGCCGCCTGTTCCAGTCGCTGGTCTTGCCGCTCGGCTTCGCCGCGTCGTCCTCGCAGTCCTCGTCGCCGTGAAGGGCGTAGGAGACGATCCCGACGGAGGTCTCCGCGCCCTGCCCGCCGTCCGAGGTCCAGGCGGGTTCATTGCCGTCCGCGACGCAGTCCTCGCCGTACTTCGTCTCGAAGGGCGCCTTGTCGCGGTAGTAGTGTCGCGCGGAATCGGCTTCGCGCTTCGCCTCCCGCTCGCGGTAGCGGAGGTCGAAGTCGTCGAGAAGGATGTTCTTCTCAGGATCCTCGATTGCGAGAAGCGCCTTGCGGATGAGCGACTTGAGCCGTTTATCGGAACAGCGCTTCATTTCGCACCTCCCCGGGAAGTCAGTCCGTCCTTGAGGTGCCGCTGGAAAGCGCGAACAGGCCATTTGATCTCGTGCTGTCGGGCCGAGCTGATGACTTCGTCTGCGAGATCGAGAAACCTGTCGAGGCCGAGCCGCTGACAGT
>CADAKF010000033.1:0-27683 GCA_902788415.1 uncultured bacterium | reverse complement strand
CCTCGCGCCACGTGCACGCGTACGCGCGCGGTCTAAGAGGGGCTTCTGGAATACTTGTATTCCCGTTTACGTTTAAACCGCGCGCGCCCGCGCGAGGGCGTCCTTGCGTTCGCCGCCTCGGCATTTGCCGGGCTGCAGACGCTCCCCACGCCAATCCCTGTGCGCGCGGAGATTGTCCCGACTGTCATGCCTCGAAAAGCAGATGCACTTTTGCTCAGATGCTCAGATGCCGAGGTCGGCCAAGACCGCGCGAGCGGTGTTGACCGACCGAGTACATACTACGAGACAGAAAGTTTGGTATAATACTCGACATGGAAAGGAGCAATGAGCTGTTAGCGATTGGCGATTAGGTTATGAAGTGCGTCAAAAGAACGATTGTCTTGTTTGCGGCGGTGTTCGCGGCCGCGTCCGTGGCACAGGCCCAGTCGGCGAGCCCGAGCCTGGGGCCGAACTACAACGGTGCGCGGTATGCGACGGACGCGTATCCCGGTTTCGACAGCGAGGACGAGATCGTGAAGCCCGAGCGCCGCGAGCCGAAGTGGTTCTCCTTTATTACGGGTCCGAAGAAGGATTCCGCCGCGGAGCAGATGGCCTATTGCCAGGAGCTGGTCGCGGACGGCTCCTTCTCCAAGGCGGCGAAGGAGCTCGACAACCTCGTCCGCAACTGGCCGACGGCGCCGGAAGCGGCGAAGGCCCAGGAGCAGCTTGCCGACATTCAGAGCCGCGAGCTGAAGGACTACGAGGACGCGTTCAAGTCCTACCGCTATTTGCTTGACTTCTATTCGCTCCAGTGTGACTACCAGGCGATCGCCGACAAGATGTACCAGCTTGCGGGCGTCCTTCGGATCGAAGGCAAGGAGGTTATGTTCGTCCGCTTCGAGAACCTGGTGGACGTCCGCCGCGCCTACGAGACGTGTGTCCTCAGGGCGCCGGGCGCCAAGTGGGTGCCGGCGGCGATGCTGACGATCGCCGACCTGCGCGTGAAGGACGGGCAGAAGGGTGAGGCGATAAAGGTCTACGAGAATCTCCGCAACATCCATCCCGACTCGGACGAGGCGAAGGTCGCGCTGGCGCGCGAGGCGGCCGTGCGGATGGAGCTCTTGAACGAGCATGCCTACAACCGCTTCCGTTGCCAGGACACGATCGGCTTCATGAAGATGGCGCTTCGCACCTGCCGTCCGGAAGATGCCGAGGCGATTCAGGGCTATCTGACGTCCGCCCAGGAGCTGATCGCCGAAGAGGCCTGGCGTGCGACGAAGTTCTATGATTCCACGACGCGCACGAAGCGCAGCGCCGTCAGTGCCTACGAGCGGTTCCTCGCTGATTATCCGCTGAGCGCGCATGCGGACGAGGCCCGTGCGCGCCTGGGCGAGCTGAAAGGAGAGTCGGAATGAAGTTGATGGCTGTTAGCGGTTGGCTGTTAGTTGTCTGTGCGGCGGTCTGCGGCTGTGCGACGGGCTACAGCTGGAAGGCCTCCGTTCCCGCGGCGATGCGTACGGTGACGGTGCCGACCTTCATGAACGAGTCCGACATCGCGGAGCTCGGCTCCGTCGCGACGCGCCAGCTTCTCCGCGAGATCCAGCGCGAGGGGACGTTTAGGATCGCGGCGGCGGACGAGGCGGCCCTCGAGATTCAGGGCGTCGTCAAGCGCGCAACGGCGGTCGTCGGCGCCTACGACCGGCGTGCCGACATGCAGCTGCGGTCCTACCGGTTCGTGTTGACGGCGGAGGTATCGATCATCGACAAGACGGCCGGCAAGGTGCTCGTCAACAACAGGAAGTATATCGCCGAGGACGTCTTCACGGCGCGTCACGACATTTCGACCGCCGAGCGGGACGCCTCCGGGCGTGTGGCGGATGATTTGGCGCGTCAGATCGTGGACGATCTCGCCGACTGGAAGTTCGAGGGGGTAAAGAAATGAACGAAGTGCATGCAGTCATTGAGCTGAAGATCACGCCTCAGCGGGAGTCTGGATTTGGAAAGATCGCCGAGCGGATTTCCCGCTTCGAGCAGGTTGAGGCCTGTTTCCTGATGAGCGGAGCGTACGATCTCCTCGTGTTTGTGAAGGGCGACAGCCTACAGGACGTCGCGGAGTTCGTCGCGCAGGACCTCTCGACGATCGAGGGCGTCCTTTCGACGGCGACGCACTTCATGCTGAAGACCTACAAGGCGGGCGGTGTTCTCGGCGCGCTTGAGGACGGGCGGATGGAGGTGTCGTAAGATGGCGGTCGATCTCGCTCAGAAGGCCCAGAACTTCGCAAATCGCGGACGTCAGGCGCTCGAGACGGGTCGCTACGACCTTGCCGTCGAGATGCTGATGGAGGCGGTCTCCGCGGCGCCGGACATCCTTGAGACGCGCAAGCTCCTGCGCACGGCCCAGGTCGCGAACTTCCGGAAGAACGGCAAGGTCGGCTTCGGCGCGAAGCTCGGCTACATGATGGCGCGGCAGAAGATCATGGGCCTCGTCAAGAAGGGCAAGGGCGACGAGGCGATGGCCGAGGCGGAGAAGCTTCTCTGCCAGAATCCGCTCGACGCGGACAACATCGAGGCTGCCGTGAAGGCGGCCGAGGCGGCCGGCAAGGCCGAGCACGCCGCGATTTCAATCGAGGCGGCTTACGAGTGCTCCAACAAGGATCCGGCCCTCCTCGAGCGCGTGGCGACCTACTACACGATGGCGAAGCGCTGGGACAAGGTGCGCGACGCCTATCAGAAGCTTGCGGAGATAAAGCCGGGCGACCAGCGCGTCCTTCAGCTCCTCAAGAACGCCGAGGCGCAGGCCACGATGAACGCGGGCTGGAACGAGACGGTCGGCAAGAAGGGCGGCTTCCAGGCGCTCATCGCCAACAAGGAGCAGGCGGCGAAGCTCGACGCGGCGAACAAGGCCGTCGTCACGGGTGACGACGCGGAGCTCCTCATACAGGAGAAGCTCAAGCAGATCGAGGCGGAGCCGAAGAATATGAACGCCCGCCGCGCGCTCGCGCGCATCTACATCCAGGGCAAGCGCTACTACGAGGCGATTGACGTCCTTCAGCAGGCGATCGAGGTCTCGGGCACGATGGATCCGGAACTCGACCGCATGCTTTCGCAGACGAAGGTCCAGTACTACGACCAGCAGATCGAGGCCTTGAGGGCGAACGGCCAGGAAGAGGAGGCGGTCAATATGGAAGGCGAGAAGAACCAGTTCGTGTTCGACGACCTCGCCGCGCGCGTGGAGCGCTATCCGAACGACCTGCACCTTCGCTTCGAGCTCGGCAAGCAGTACTTCACCTACGGTTATTACGACGACGCGCTCACGCACCTGCAGCTCGCGCAGAAGAGTCCGAAGGACCGCCTCTGGGCGCTCTACTACCTGGCGATGTGCTTCCTTTCGCAGGGGCAGACCGACATGGGCGTGATGCAACTCGAGACGGCGCGCGACGCGATTCCGACGATGGACGAGCTCAAGAAGAAGGTCGTCTACCAGCTCGGTCTCTGCGCCGAGGCGGCGGGCGACCTTCAGAAGGCGTATCAGTACTACAAGGATGTCTATTCGTCTGACGTCGGGTTCGAGGACCTGTCGGAGAGGATGCTGGCGGTGAGCCAAGCGCTGAAGGCGCAGGGTTGATTGGCAGCCCACTGGAGAGTCGAACTCCACTAACAGCCATGAAAAGGCTGTGTCCTAGCCGATAGACGAGTGGGCCAAAAACGCGTGTAGTATAACAAATCGAATGACCGAAAGTCAAGCATACGTCGCTTTCAACCTCACGGAAAGGGTGGGAGCCGCGACGGTTTCCGAGTTGGTTGCCAAGACGGGTTCGGTCGCTGCGGCCTGGGAGACGTATCCAAAGAAAATCTCCCGCATGGGCGGCGAGGTCGATTGGGAAGGCGAGTTCCGGCGGGCCGAGAAGTTCGGCGTTCAGATTGTGACGCCGGCGGACGACGCCTATCCGAAGATTCTTAAGGAGGCGCCGGGCGCACCGCTCAGCCTCTATGTGAAGGGAGATGTCGCGGCGCTTTCGAAGCCGATGGTCGCGCTGGTGGGGACGCGTCGTGCGACGTCCTACGGACGGGACCTCGCGCAGCATCTTGCCTACGATCTCTGCCGGGCGGGCTGGGGCGTCGTCTCGGGTCTTGCGCTCGGTATCGACGCGGCGGCGCATCGCGGCGCCCTTGATGCGGGCGGTGTCACCGTTGGCGTCATTGGCTCGGGGCTGGACCGCTTCTATCCGATGGAGAACCGCGACCTTGCGCGGGAAATGGCGCGAAAGGGCGGCGCCGTTGTGAGTGAATTCCCGTTCGGGCGCCCGCCGGACCAGGAGACGTTTCCGATTCGCAACCACGTCGTTGCGACGCTTGGACGCGGCGTCGTCGCGGTCGAGGCGCCGCTCAGGAGCGGCACGCTGATCACGACCGGTATCGCCGCGGACCTCGGACGCACGGTGATGGCCATTCCATCGCGCGTCGACAGCCGCATGTCGGCCGGCTGCCTTCAGCTGATCCGTGAAGGCGCGACGCTCGTGCGCAACGCCGACGACATCTTGGAGGCCTTGAGCGAGCTCTTTCCGCGGAGCGGAGGACATGAGACGGAAGACGTGAGACGCGAGGGCGCGGCGTCGTCTTCCGTCTCGCGTTTCAAGTCCTCGGCCGATCCCGAAACCCCTCCCTACTCCGTCGAGGAGGCCCTGATCATGACGCATGTCGACGAGGACGGGATCTCGCTGGACGAACTGGTGCGGAAGACGAAGCTGCCGGTTGCGAAGGTCAATGCACTTGCAATGTCGCTGCGGCTCAAGGGCTTTGTTCGCTTTTTGCCGGGAAATCGAATTTCGCTATTGACGGCGCACCGCTAAGTTTGATATACTTCCCAACCAATCACAGGCCAGGTTAGCACAGTTGGTAGTGCGGCTCATTCGTAATGAGCAGGTCGGGGGTTCGAATCCCTTACCTGGCTCCAGTTGGCGGGAGTAGATCAATTGGTTAGATCAACAGATTGTGATTCTGTGGGTTGCGGGTTCGAGTCCCGTCTCCTGCCCCAGCCTACCGAAAGGAAGAGGGTTAAATGACGATCATTGAGGCGCTGTTGGATCTGCAGGAAGTGGACGGGAGAATCCGCGAGCTCGAGACCGAGCTGAAGGACCTTCCCCAGCGCAAAGCCCAGGAAACGGCCCGCCTTCGCGGCGTAAGCGCCGACCTTTTGGCGGCGAAGGCCAATCAGGAGCAGGCCAACCAGCGCATCAGGAGCTATGAGGAAGACGCGAAGGCCCTCAAAGACAAGATCCAGCAGCTGAAGACGACCCAGATGGGTCTGAAGACCAATAAGGAATATCAGGACTTCTCGATTCAGATCGACTTGATCGGCCACGACCTTGAGGCGACGGAGAATAACCAGCTCGCCGCGATGGACGATCTTCCCTCTGCCCAGGCGCGCATTGACGACGCCCAGGCGAAGTACGATGCCGAGAAGGGCGGGGTCGACGCGTTCTGCGCTGAGATCGACGAGCGCATTGCCTCGGTGAAGGAGGAGCTCGCGTCCGCGCAGGCCGAGCGCGCTGAGAAGGCGAAGGCTGTCACCGATCCCAAGTTCATGCTTTACTACGAGCGTCTTCGCCTGAAGCGCTGGCCGGTCGTCGTGGCGCTTACGCATGACGGCGTGTGTGACGGCTGTCATCTCGTGCAGCCGCCGAGCGTCGGGCAGCTCGCCGATGCGAATGCGAAGAACGGCGAGGGCGGGAAGCCCCAGTCGATCGTCGCCTGCACGATGTGCGGCCGCATCCTCTACCGCGCCTGAGTCCGCGGCAGACGGCTCTTTGACATTCTCCTGAAGCGACGCGCGAGTGACCGATCGCCCTCCGTAGCCTTGGCGTAGGAGGGAGGAAAGTCCGGACTCCACAGGGCAGAGGATCCGTTCGTCAAGGACGGAAGGTGCGAAGTGATTTCGCACGATGGAAAGTGCCACAGAAAAAAAGTAGCTGTTGGTGATGAGCTGTTAGCGGTTAGCTGTTAGCGGTTCGTTCTGGCAGTCATAGTGAAAGGGTAGCGTAAGAGACTACCGGCTCGCGTTGAGAGGCGCGGGCGCAGGGCAAACCCTCCTCGGAGCAAGATCAAATAGGGAACCGACCGGCTGCCCGTCGGGCGTCCGTTCCGCAAGGGGCGGGCTAAGGTTTCGGGTTGATTGCGTTAGATGAATGATCGGATCCTCCTATGCCCTTCGGGGTTGCAGAGGAGAACAGAATCTGGCTTATTCGCCGCGCGTCGCTTCAGGAGACTGTTGAGCTTTGCGCGCCTTGACGGTGGGCGATGGTGAAGGTGTTCGTGTTAGGTGACGCGTGCGGGATTTGGTATAATATCCCCCACTTGTTTTGAAAGGAAGGATATGGCAAAGTACGATCGCGAAGAGGTTTTGAAGTATCATCAAGGCGGCAAGGTCGCCGTGCGGCTGCCGAAGGCGCTGAAGACGAAGGACGACCTGTGTCTCGCCTACACGCCGGGCGTCGCGCATGCGGTGAAGGAAATCGCCGCGAAGCCGGAGAGCGTCTACGACGTGACGGCAAAGTCCAATCTTGTCGGCGTCGTCTCGGACGGCACGGCGATCCTCGGGCTCGGGGACCTCGGCGCGGCGGCGTCCATTCCCGTGATGGAAGGCAAGGCCGTTCTCTTCAAGTCGTTCGGCGACGTGGACGCGTGGCCGGTGCCGCTCGCCTGCTGCCGCAAGGACGGCAAGGACGTCGGCAAGACGGATCCCGAGCGCGTTATCGCCGCGGTGAAGGCTCTCGCGCCGCAGTACGGCGGCATCAACCTCGAGGACATCGCGGCGCCCGCCTGCTTCGAGATCGAGGAGCGCCTTGACGCGGAGCTGGACATCCCGGTCTTCCACGACGACCAGTGGGGCACGGCCGTTATCTCGCTTTCGGGCGTGATGAACTACGCGAAGCTCGCCGGCAAGAAGATGTCCGAGCTCAAGATCGTCATGAACGGCGCGGGCGCGGCCGGCATCCGCATCTGCGAGATGTGCAAGGCCGCAGGCGTCACGGACGTCACGATGTGCGACACGAAGGGCGTCATCACGGCGGAGCGGACTGATCTCAATCCGTTTAAGGCGAAGCACGCGGTGAAGGGTATGCTCGGCAAGACCCTGAAGGACGCGCTTGTCGGGGCGGACGTCTTCATCGGCGTTTCCGCGGCGAACGTGCTGAAGGCCGAGGACGTCGCGAAGATGAGCGAGTTCCCGGCGATCTTCGCGATGGCGAATCCCGATCCCGAGATCACGCCGGACGAGGCGGCGAAGGGACTTGTGGGGCGCAAGTTCGTTATGGTGACGGGCCGCAGCGACTATCCGAATCAGATCAACAACGTGCTCGGGTTCCCGTACCTCTTCCGCGGCGCGCTGGACGTCCGCGCGACGACGATCAACAAGGAGATGAAGGTCGCCGCGGCGAATGCGCTCGCGAATCTCGCGCAGCAGCCGGTGCCGGACGACGTGAAGGCGCTCTATCCGAGCGAGACCCTCGAGTTCGGCGTCGGGTACATCATTCCGAAGCCGTTCGACCGCCGTCTCTTCGTCGAGGTCTCCTATGCCGTCGCCGAGGCGGCCGTGAAGACTGGCGTCGCCCGCGCGAAGGTGGACCTCGCCGCCTATCGCAAGGACCTCGAGAAGCGGAATGCCGAGCGCTAAGACAAAAGGCATTCTCGCAATCCTCTGCAGCGCCTTCGGGTTCGCCCTGATGGCGCTGTTCGTTCGTCTGTGCGACGACTACGGCGCCCCGGTTTCGAGCTTTCAGAAGAGCTTTTTCCGCAATGTCGTCGCGCTGGCGATCGCCGCGGCGGCGTGGGGAAGGACCAGGAGGACCTTAGACGGAAGACGAGAGACGCGAGAGGACTTTAGACATAAGACGCGAGACGTCTTGAGTCTCAGGTCTAAGGTCCTCCTTTTGCTCCGCTCCCTCCTCGGCACGGTCGGCATCTTCGCGAACTTCTACGCGCTTTCGCACATCACGATCGCGGAAGGGCAGACGCTCAACAAGACGGCGCCGTTCTTCACTGTGATCTTCGCCTGGCTCTTTCTTGGCGAGAAGGCGACGCGGCGTCAGGTGCTGCCGCTCGTGCTCGCGTTTCTCGGCGTCGTTTTCATCGCGAAGCCCGGCTTTGCGGGCGCCGCGGCGTTTCCGCTCGCGATGGGGCTCTTGGGCGGCGCGTGCGCGGGCGGGGCGTATGCGTGCGTGCGGGCGCTCAGGACGCATCAGGTCGATCCGGCGTTCATCATTCTCTTCTTCAGCGCGTTCTCGTGTCTCGCGTCCCTGCCGTTCATGACCGCGTCGTTCGATCCGATGACGCTCGGACAGGTGCTGATCCTCTTCGGGGCCGGTGCGGGCGCGGCGATCGGCCAGTTCGGCATCACGCTCGCTTACGGCTATGCGGCGCCGCGGGACATCGCCGTCTTCGACTACGCGAACATTCTCTTCACGGCGGCGTTCGGCTGGATTTTCTTCGCCCAGGTGCCGGATCTTTGGTCTGTCCTCGGCTTTCTTGCGATCCTTCTCGCCGCCTTTCGCATGCGGTGATAAAATGATATAATATCAGCTCAATTTCGAAAGGAACAAAAAAAGATGAAACTTGCTGATCTCAAGGGTAAGACGGTTGGAGTCTGCGTTTCGGGCGGGCTCGATTCGAAGACGATCTGCTGCGTTCTCAAGGACGCGGGCGTCAAGGTGAAGGCGTTCTCGGCGAACGTCGGCCAGCCGGACGAGAAAAACATCAACGACATCAAGAAGAAGATGGCGCCGACCGGCGTTCAGACGACGATCGTCGACGTCACGAAGGAGATGGCTGACATCTGCTTCGAGACGGTGAAGTGCCAGGCGATGTATGACGGCGGCTACTGGAACTCGACGGGCATCGCCCGCGCGGTGACGGTGCAGAAGCTCCTGCCGGCGATGAAGAAGGCCGGGTGCGTCGCGCTCGTCCACGGCGCGACGGGCCGCGGCAACGACCAGATGCGCTTCGAGCGCTACACGAACGTGTTCGACCCGTCCTTCGGCGTCTATGCGCCGTGGCGCGACGAGGATCTCCTCAAGAAGTTCCCGGGCCGCACGCAGATGGTCGACTTCCTCGCGAAGCGCGGCATCGTCGCGTTCGTCGGCACGAAGAAGAAGTACTCGACCGACGCGAACCTCGCCGGCCTCAGCCATGAGGCGGAGGAGCTCGAGAAGATGGAGACCTCGATGCGCATCGTGAAGCCCACGATGGGCGTGTGGCCCGCCGAGGCGCCGGACAAGGTCGAGAAGATCACGCTCAAGTTCGAGAAGGGCCGCTGCGTCGCGGTAAACGGCAAGAAGATGTCTCCCCTCGCCGTCATGCTGCTCGCGAACAAGATCGGCGGCCGCAACGGCATCGGCATGAAGCACGCGCTTGAGAACCGCATCATCGGCACGAAGAGCCGCGGCGTCTACGAGGCGCCGGGCATGGAGATTCTCAGCTGGGGTCTCAAGTACATCTACGAGGGGATCATGGACCGCCGTTCGACGAAGCTCTTCCAGGAGCTCTCGAAGTTCGTCGCCGACCAGATCTACGACGGCCGCTGGTTCGATCCGGCGACGCAGGCCGCGCGCGCGGCGATTCAGGTCTGGGCCGACAAGGCGACCGCGACGGTGACGCTCGGGCTCTACAAGGGCAACATCTTCTTCGAGAAGCTCGTCGGCCTTAAGGCGACCATCTACAACGAGGCGGACAGCTCGATGGAGGCGTCGAACGGGCTTAATCCGCACAGCTCGCAGGGCTTCGCGGAGATCCAGAGCGTGGAGGCGAAGATGCTCGCGAAGGCGGGCCAGATTCGCGCGTAATGTGCGCTTAAACGATTAAGCGATTAAGGGGTTAAGTGTTCGTGATGTCGAAAAAGGAAAAAGAAGAGAAGGAGGCCGAGGAGGCGAAGCCAGCGGAGCAGTTTGCCGAGGAGGCGAAGGCCGCCGCTGAGGCGAAGGCCGCCGCTGAGGCGAAGCCCGCGGACGAGGCGAAGCCCGCCGCTGAGGCGAAGCCCGCGGACGAGGCGAAAGCCGAACCGGACTGGAAGTCGCTCTATGCGATTACGCTCGCGGACTTCGACAACTACAAGAAGCGGGCGGCGCGCGACCGCGAGGATGTGTACCGCTACGCCGAGTCGGACATTCTGAAGGACATCCTGCCGACGGTGGACAACCTGGGGCTGGCGCTGGGAAGCGCGAAAGCGGAGGTTGCCAATTCGGATCAAAGCGGAAAGGATTCCGCTTCTCCCCTGCAGAAGGGCGTGCAGATGGTCTACGACGGGCTCCTGAAGGCGCTTGCGGACCACGGCGCGAAGCCGATGGAGGATCTCGTCGGCAAGGAGCTCGACCCGAATTTCCACGAGGCGATCGCGACGCTGCCGAGCGCCGATATCGAGAAGGGCAAGATCTCTAACGTGGCGAAGACAGGGTGGACCCTTAACGACAAGCTCCTGCGGGCCGCCCAAGTCGTCGTTTCTGCGGGAAAGCCGGAGTGATATGGCTGAGAAGAGAGACTATTACGAGGTGCTCGGGGTGAGCAAGACGGCGTCGGCGGACGAGATCAAGTCCGCCTACCGCAAGCTCGCGATGAAGTACCATCCGGACCGCAATCCGGGCGATAAGGCCGCCGAGGAGAAGTTCAAGGAGGCGGCCGAGGCCTATGACGTCCTGCACGACGCCGAGAAGCGCCAGCGCTACGACCAGCTCGGGCACCAGGCCTTCGAGGGCGGCGCGGGCGGATACGGTCCCGGCGGCATGAACATGGATGACATCTTCTCCATGTTCGGCGACCTCTTCGGCGGGCGCGGCGGCGGCTTTTCGGGCAGCTTCGGCGGCTTTGAGGACATGTTCGGAGGTGGACGCCGTTCGCACCGGGCGAATCCGAATGCGCCGCGGCGCGGCGACGACATGACGTTCCGTCTCGACATCGACTTCGACGAGGCGATCTTCGGCAGCGAGCGCGAGCTCGAGCTGACGCTGCCCGAGCAGTGCTCCGAGTGCCATGGCACGGGCGCGGCGCCGGGCTCAAAGCGCGTGACGTGCAAGACCTGCGGCGGCGCGGGTGTCGTCATCGGCGGCAGCGGGTTCTTCCAGGTGCGCCAGACCTGCCCGACCTGCGGCGGCGAGGGGTCTGTCCTCGAGAAGCCCTGCAAGAAGTGCCGCGGGGCGGGACACGTCTCGGCGGCGCGCAAGATCTCCCTCAGGATTCCGGCAGGCGTGGACAACGGTTCGCGGCTGCGGCTGACGGGCAAGGGCGCGGGCGGACTCCGCGGCGGCGAGAACGGCGATCTCTACGTCCTTCTCGGCGTCCGGGAAAGCGAAATCTTTGATCGCGACGGACAGGATCTCAGCGTGGACATTCCCGTCTCGCCGGTGACGGCGGCCCTTGGCGGAACGGTGAGCGTGCCGACGCCGGAGGGTGAGGCTCAGCTCAAGATTCCGGCGGGGACGCCGAACGGCAAGGTCTTCCGTCTGCGCGGTAAGGGCGTTCCGTCCCTCCGCGGCGGCGCGCCGGGCGACTTGGACGCGCGCATCGTCTTCGAGGTTCCGGCGAACCTGGACCGCAAGCAGCGTGCAGCCCTGGAGGAGTTCCAGAAGCTATCCTCCGCGTCGACCTATCCCGGGGCGCAGTCCTTTGCCAACAAGACGAAGGTCTTCTTCGCGCATCGTGACAAGCTGAAAAAGTGAGGGCTTTATGAGCGACGGATCCGCCAGACCCAACGCCTTTGCGCTTCTGCCGTTTCTGGTCTTCGCCGTCTTCTACGTCGGCTTTTCGCTCTATGCGCAGCACCTCGGCGTCGACATGCCGTTCTACAAGGTCTCGATGCCGGTCGCGTTCGTGGTCGCGAGTGCGTTCGCTCTCTGCTACAATCGCAAGAGGAAGCTGGAGGCGAAGATCGAGTCCTATGCGAAGGGGATGGGCGAGACGAACATCATGATCATGTGTCTCATCTTCATCCTCGCGGGCGCGTTCGCGACGGTGGCGAAGGGGTCCGGTGCTGTGGACGCGGCGGTCGAGGTCGCGCAGTCGCTCGTTCCGGCGAAGCTGATTGTCGCGGGCGTCTTTTTCGTCTCCTGCCTCATCTCGCTCGCGATCGGAACGTCGTGCGGCACGATCGCCGCGGTGACGCCAATTGCGCTCGGCTTTGCGGGTCCCCTGCAACTTTCGCCAGGGCTCCTCATGGGCGCGACGATCGGCGGGGCGATGTTTGGCGACAACCTCTCGATGATTTCCGACACGACGATCGCGGCGACGCGCACGCAGGGGGTCGAGATGCGCGACAAGTTCTTCGCAAACTTCCTGATCGCGCTGCCGGCGGCGGTGGCGGCGCTCGTCCTCTACTGCGTCTCCGGATCGGCCGCCGGCGCGGTCGCGGCGCCGTCGATTACGCCGCAGCACCTCCTCCTGGTCGCGCCCTACGTCCTCGTCCTCGGTCTCGCGCTCGTCGGACTCAACGTGATGCTCCTCCTCTTCTCCGGCACGCTCCTGTCGGCGCTGATCGGCTGTCTGCTCGGCAAGCTCGACGTGATGGGCGTCCTCGACCTCGTCGGCAAAGGCACGCTCGGCATGAGCGAGACGCTGATCGTCGCGCTTCTTGCGGGCGGACTCTTCAGGGCCGTCTCCGACAACGGCGGCATCGCGTGGCTGACGGAGAGGATTGCGGCGTTCATCAAGGGGCCGAAGACCTGCGAGCTCGGCGTCTTTGTCCTTGTCGCGGTGGTCAACCTCTTCACGGCGAACAACACGGTCGCGATCGTCATCGCGGGTCCGATTGCCAAGGCGTGTGCGGACCGGTTCGACGCGCGGCCCGTCCGCATTGCCTCGGTGCTGGACACGGCCTCCTGCGTCGTCCAGGGCCTCATCCCCTATGGCGCGCAGATCCTGATTGCCGTCGGTGTGGCGAAGGGACTCGGCGCGGCGGTCGGGACCGGTTCGCTGATCGCCAGCCTCTACTACCAGCCTCTTCTCGCAATTGCCGTCTTCGTGTCGATGTTCGTCGGACGCAAGACACGATGAAATGCATCTGTGGTGGAATGGCAGACACGCTGGATTTAGGTTCCAGTTCCGCAAGGAGTGTGGGTTCAAGTCCCACCAGATGCACCAGAGACGGGTTAGAGTTAAGGGTTAAGAGTTAAGCGGGTTAGGAGCAAAAGACAGGAAGGAGAATCTGCGATGGGCAAGAGAATGAATCGGAGGGAGTTTCTGAAGGGAAGCGCATTGGTGGTCGCCGCGGCGACAACGGGGCCGCAGAACCGCGCAACTGCTGAACCTCTGAACCGCACAACCTCTGAACCGTTCATCTCCTCAGCCCCCGTCCTCCAGAACGCCGCGGAGACGTCAATCGGCGTGTCATTCGCCGTGAGCGCGGACGCGTCCGGCTGGGTGGAGTACTCGACGTCGCCGGACCTGAAGGGCTCGACGAAGGTCTTCTCGGGCGAGCACGGGCTCATGACCGTCGACGACAAGGTCGCGCTCGTGCGCGTGACGGGCTTGAGGCCCGCGACGAAGTACTACTACCGCATCGGCGCGGACCGCATCGAATTCAAGGGTGGCTACGCGATGAAGAACCTTGGTCCCGAGGTCGATCAGAAGGTCCATTCGTTCACGACGCTCGGCGCGGCGGCGACAGGCTCCTTTTGCGTCATCAACGACACGCACAACCAGAAGAAGGCGATGGGGCTTGTGCTTGCGAAGCTCGCGGAGTTGAAGCCGTCCGTCGTCCTCTGGAACGGCGATGCGTCCAACACCTCGGAGACGATCGAGGATGCGATGGACATCTTTATCCGCACGCATGCCGACTTCCCCGCGTATGCGGCGGACACGCCGTACATGTTCCTGAACGGCAACCATGACTTCCGCGGACGCTTCAACCGCCGCCTTGGCGACCTCATGATGTTCCGCGAGCCGACGGAGCGCAAGGGCGAGTACGCCGAGCTCGGACGCAACTTCGTGCAGCGCCTCGGCGACATCGCGCTCATCGGACTCGACACGGGCGAGGACAAGCTCGACACGAATCCGATGTTTGCGGGTCTCTTCAAGATGAAGCCGTATCGCGAGAAGCAGGCGAAGTGGCTCGCGGAGGCGATCGAGACACCGGCGGTGAAGACGGCGAAGTTCAAGGTCGCGTTCTGCCATATCCCGCTGTTCGATGCGCGGCCGTGGACGAATCCCGGAGACGTCGCGCCGGCGGACACGGCGCCGCAGTACACGCATCAGTTCGCGATCTGGCAGCGGACGTGCGCGAACCTCTGGGGGCCGTCGTTCAAGAAGGCGGGCGTGCAGCTCGTCATTGCGGCACACCAGCACGAGTTCCGCTACGACGCGCCGGCGGCGGACCGTCCCTGGGCGCAGATCGTGGGTGGCGGACCGAACTTGGATCCGGCGAATCCGAAGTCCTTCCCGACGGTGATCGAGGGCAAGGTTGCGGACGGCAATCTCATTGTCACGGTCCATGACGTCCTCAACGGCAAGGTCGTCGGCGAATATGGTTTCGCCTGAATTTCAAAACCNNATCTATGAAAAAGCCCTCGTTCAAGGTCGCCTCCTTCGGCAAGACGAAGTACGGCGAGAAAGCCCGCAAGTTCACCCTCAACGGCGCCGGCGGCGTCGTGATGGAGGTGAGCGACTACGGCGGGAAGGTCATCCGGATTCTCACGCCCGACCGCAAGGGCAAGCTGAAGGATGTCGTCGTCGGCTTCGACTCGCCGGCGGGATGGGACTCGGGCGACCCCTACTGGGGCTGCATCATCGGCCGCTACGGCAACCGCATCGCGAAGGGCGTGTTCAAGCTGAACGGCAAGACCGTCAAGCTGCCTGCGCTCAATAACGCGCCGGCGGGAATCGGCTGCAACCTGCACGGCGGTGCGCGCGGCTGGAACGCCTACGTGTGGGGCGCGATGCCGTTCGTGAAGGGAACGGACGTCGGTGTCGTCTTCACGCACGTTTCGCCGGACGGCGACGAGGGCTTCCCTGGCAAGGTCGAGATCAAGGTCACCTACACGCTCACGGCGAAGAACGTGTGGCGCGTCGACTACGAAGCCGTGCCCGACAAGGACACGCCGATCAACATGACGCAGCACGTCTACTTCAACTTCAAGGGCGAGGCCGGCGGCACGATTGAGGACCACGTGATGAAGATCGCGGCGTCGCGGATGACGCCGTACGGCAAGGACCAGATTCCGACCGGCAAGGTCGAGAAGGTCGCGAAGACGCCGTTCGATTTCCGCAAGCCGATGCGCATTGGCGAGCGGATCAACGAGAAAAACGCTGTCCTCGAGTACGGCCGCGGCTACGATCACAACTGGGTCTTGGACAAGGGCGAGATGGCGACGGGCAAGAAGACGAAAAAGCCGTTCTTCGCAGCAGAGGTCGTGTGTCCGCTCAACGGACGCACCGTCGAGGTCTGGACGACGGAACCCTGTCTCCAGGTCTACACCGCGAACTGGTGCGACTACAACCAGACGGCGAAGGGAGGCGAGCATCTCTCGTTCCGCTGCGGCGTCGCGCTTGAGACCCAGCATGCGCCGGATTCGCCGAACAAGCCGAAGTGGCCAACGACCATCGTCAAGGCCGGTCAACGTTACAAGACCACGACCGAGTTCCGCTTCGGAATAGCCTGAAACTGTTGAAATTAATGGCTTTATGTATGGCGCGATGACGGACGAACTGACACCGAAGAAGACCTCGTTCACGTTCGAGCTCACGAACGACCAGCAGGAGCTCCTGCTGGGGCTGATGGTGAACGGCAACTTCCGCAAGCGCGAGGTGCCGTATTCGCTCTACTCGATCGAGGGCGAGAAGTTCAACGCCACGTTGTACGCGAAGGAGAAGCACGGCAAGCGCAAGCTCTGTGTGCAGGGTTCGGGCGCGCAGGATTTCATCGAGTTCCAGCTGGAGCCGAACGGCATCGTGCCGGTCGAGCTCGGCTACGAGACGGTGCTTCATCCCGAGCTCTTCAGCGCCCATGCGGGCAGCGACGAGTCGGGGAAGGGCGACTACTTCGGTCCGCTCGTCGTCTGTTGCGCGTATACGGACGAGCGGCTCTCGGAGGAGATGCAGAAGCTCGGCGTCAAGGACTGCAAGCAGATGACGGACAAGGCGGTGCTGGCCGCGGGCGCGGCACTCCGCAAGTTGCTGGGGCCGACCGGCTACGCCGTCGTGAAGCTTGGCCCCGCCGCGTACAACCGGCTTTACGCGAAGATCAGGAACATCAACCGGATGCTCGCGTGGGCGCACGGAACGGCGATCGAGGAACTCCTCGAGAAGCGTCCCGGCTGCGGCCGCGTGGTCGTCGACCAGTTCGCGCCGACGGAGCTGACGATCCGGCGGGCGCTCAAGGCGCGCGGCAAGAAGGCGACCGTCGAGCAGCGGCACAAGGCCGAGAGCGACATCGCCGTCCGCTTCAGAACAAAAATGGCACACTCCGCATTCCGCTCGGATCGAGCGATCCGAGGGTTCGCGAACTTGCCGAGCGGATGGTCCGCGAGCAGGGCCCGACGTGGCTCATGAACCACTGCAAGGTGCACTTTCAGACGACGGACAAGGTGCTTGCGGCCTGCGGGAAGTCCCGCGCCGACCTGCCGCCGGAAGGACAGGTTGTCTCGGCGACGATGAGACGGGAGGCGGAGGACGTTAGACGCTAGACATTAGATTTTAAAGACACGACCAACTACCATCTACCAACCACCAACTACCAACTAAAAAATGAGTTCACTAATCAACGGATTCCTCGGTTCGAACCTGATGGGGCAGGCCATCGTCCTCGCCCAGCTTCTCCTTTCGGTCGTGATGTTCGCCGCCATCATCGGCAAGTGGAAGGAGCTTGTCTTCGTCGGCATGTCGACGCGGCGGTTTCTCCGCGATTTCGCGTCCTGCCGCGATGTCCTCGAGTACTACCTCCAGCGCCGCCCGACGGCGCTGAATGGACTCGAGGGCATCTACAAGGAGACCTGCGAGCGCTTGCTGAAAATGCTGACGCCGGACGTCCGCTCGCTCCTGGTCGGCCGCCAGTCGGGCGCGGAGGCCGCGGCGCTGACGGCGCGCGAGATCGAGCTCATCCGCGGAACCTGCGAGCATATCCTCGACGAGGAGGAGATCCGGCTCGACCACGGCATGGGCATCATCTCGGCCATCGTTGCTGCGGCGCCGATGCTCGGTCTCCTGGGTACGGTCTGGGGCGTTCTGGACGCCTTCGCCGAGATGGGCACGGCCGGCAGTGCGAACCTCGCGACGATTGCCCCGTCCATCTCCGCGGCGCTCGTGACGACAGTCGTCGGCCTCCTGATCGCCATTCCCGGCACCTGTTTCTTCACCAACATGCAGGGGAAGATCAGGAACATCTCCGCGGACATCGAGGGTTTTGCGGACGAGCTGATGGGCCGCATCGCCTGCGAATTCCAGGGAAGGGGTGCCTAAGATGTCGATGCGTCGCAGAGGTCGTGCGCGCCGCGAGGGGCCGTCGGCGCGCATTGACATGAACTCCCTCATCGACCTCACGTTCCTCCTCCTGGTGGTGTTCATCGTGACGCTGCCGACGCTGGAGCAGTCCATCCACGTGATGCTGCCCGTCGGCAAGACGTCGAAGGCGCAGGACGACAAGAAGAAGACGCTATCGATCACCGTCGACTCGACGGGCGCGATTTTCGTCGGCGACAAGCCGACGACCGCCGACGACCTCAAGACGCAGCTTGCGGCGAAGGTGGCGGAGGATCCTGAGCTGAGCGTCCTCGTGCGCGGCGACGTGCGGGTCGGCTACGGCGACGTCTACGAAGTCGTCAAGATCGCGAAGGACAGCAACGTGAAGCATCTGGGACTCGTATCGGTCGAAAAGTAAATGGAGATCTGGCGGGTAGGTTCCGACACGGCCGCGCGGCCGAAGGTGCTGAACGGGCACAACCTCTCGGTTGCGCTCGTCCTGCATGTCGCGTTCTTCGCCGTCTTCTGGATCTATTCCGTCTTCCACGGGCTCTTCGACAAGAAGGAGGAGATCGTCCCGATCGACCTCACGGTCGTTGTCGTCGAGAACCTAAACGGCAAGGAGGACGAGCCGCCGCCCCTCAAGAAGCCGGAGCCACCGCCGCCGCCGCCGAAGCCGGAGCCGCCGAAGCCGAAGCCGCCGAAGCCGAAGCCTAAGCCGAAGGAGCCGGAGAAGCCGAAGGAGCTCGAGAAGATCGTCACCAACATCGTCCGCAATGTCGAGAAGAAGGAGACGAAGAAGCCCGAGAAGACAAAGGCCGAGCTGCGCAAGGAACAGCTGGAGCGCATCCGGAAGAGCACAAAGCAGGTCAACACGACGACGGTCGTCCAGCAGCAGCCGAACGGACGGACCGACAAGCGTCCGCTGAACTGGAAGGAGCTCCTGAACAAGGGCTACAAGCCGGGCAAGACAACGAACCTCGCCGCGAACGAGGAGCAGCTCGGCTATTCGCTCATCAAGCAGTCCTTCGAGGCGAAGTGGAACAAGCCGCCGTGGACGGACACGATGAAGCCGATGGTCATCCGCGTCTGGTTCGGCAACGGCGGCAAGATCGTCAACTACAGGCTTGTGTCGAGCTCGGGCGACGCGCGGGCAGACCAGTCGATCAAGTCCGCCGCCGCCCGCGTGATTGCCATCCCGGCGCTTCCAGCCGGATTCATCGACAAATACCGGACCTCGGGAGTGCCGGTCCGCTTTACGGTTACGCCGCAGTAGGAGGTTGGAGGTTTAGAGGTTTAGAGGTTTAGAGGTTTAGAGGTTTGGAGGTTTAGAGGGTTGAGAGTTTGAATGTTTGAAAGTTTGAGAGTTCTGGTGGCGGCGATACAGCTTGTGGGGGTTACGGGAAGCGATCTCCGGGCGCGGGCGTTCTTTGATGCGAACAACGTGAAAGTCGGCGACCCGATGGTCCTGACAATCGACTTCATTGGTGCGGCGGAGTTTCGAGACCTGCATCCGCCGGCCTTGGCGAAGGTCGTCGGCCGCAAGGACTGGAAGCTCGATGACGTGAGCGCGAAGACGGACACGTTCCGCGACGCGCGCCGGCTCACCTACCGCGTCCGTCCGATGCGTGAGGGCGTCCTCTGGTTTCCGGCGCTCGAGTTCGAATACGAGGGGCCGGACGGCAAGGCGCGTCTCGTGCGGTCCAATGAAATCCCCGTCCATGCGAAGGCGGGGCTCGAAGTCGTCGTCGAGGAGATGGGCGAAGAGGCCAATGAGATGCCGAAGCCGCCGGAATTGGCGGAGGTTCGTTTTTGTACAAGCGGAAAGGATTCCGCTTCTCCACTCTCATTGGCGGAGGTTCGTTTTTGTACAAGCGGAAAGGATTCCGCTTCCCCACTCTCAGAGGATGATCTGTTTCGCTGGAAGAAGGCGATGGCGAAGCCGACGGCGGATGCGTTTAAGGAATTCGATTTCCCCGAGGCACGGATGAACGAGGCGACCTGCGCGATTCGCGAGGGGAACTGGGCGCGCGCGATGAAGATCTACCAGAAGCTCGAATGGACGACGGGGCAGACGCCGGAGATCGAGAAGGGTATTGTCGCCGCGCTGGCGCTTCGTTATGACAATCCGGCCGTCGAGCTGCCGGTCTGGCGTCAAGTCCTGCGTCCGCTTCTCCGCTTCGGCTGGCGGGGTCGCGTCGGGCTTGTGGTCGGCGGCTTTGCAGCGCTGGCGATCCTCTTCTGGCTCCTCGGGCGCGGCATTCGTGCCGTCGCGTGCGTCGCCGTGGCGGTCGGATGCTGCACGGCGGCGAACGCGCAGGGGCTCTTCGAGCAGATGGAGGAGCAGATGAACCGCATGCATCAGCAGATGCAGCAGGCGTTCGGCGGCAACGGCATCGGACTCTTCCAGAAGGCCGAGCGAAGGCCGGTCGAGATCTCGGCGTCCTTTGCGACAAGCAAGGCGAAGCTGCAGGTCGGCGACCCCTTTGAGTTCATCATTGCGCTCGAGGCGCCGCGGTCGGCGTCCATCGGGCAGATCCAGATCGTCCCGTCGGAGGCGTTCGGGCTCTCCTTCACCGGCCCTGCGCAGAACCTGGCGGACGGCCGGAGCGCGAACACGAACAACGTCGTCAAGCGCCTTGCGCTGCCGGCGCGCTACGATGTGCCGTTCCGCGGCAAGCTCTCCTTCGCCGTCGAGGGCATGGTGTCGTCCCGCCAGAGCGGACGCTCGTTCAGTTTCTCCTACTCGAACTCCTTCCGTTGCGAAACGGCTTCGCGGACGGTCCAGGTGGCGCCGCTGCCGACGGAAAACCAGCCGGCGGACTATGCGGGCATCGTCTCAGAGGGGTTGCGTGTCCACGAGACCTGCGATCTCCTGACCGTCGGGACGAACGACGTCGTCACAATCACCTACCGGATGTTGCCGAACGGCTACGTGCCCGCCGACTTCCTGCCGAAGGACGCGGCGTTCGAGTGGATGCGGCAGACTGACCGCGAGGGTCGCGTTCAGGAGATTGAGTACCGGCGCTATTTCGTCGCGGACGGCGCGGCGAAGACGCCGACGCTCGTCATTCCTTACTACGACCCGCGGACGAAGACCTACAAGTCCGCGAAGACGGGCGGTACGCCGCTCAAATATGCTATAATACCGTAAATCCATTTGGAGCGAAAAATGGCGAAGCTGACGGAAATCGGTTGGGAGGAATATTCGGGACTTTCCCTTGACGAGAAGCGTCCCTACTTGGCGCGCTGGGAGGGCGACGGAATGCCGTACCACACGCTTTTCGCGCAGCAGTTCGACAGGGGGCTTCTCGAGCGGCTCTGCGCGCTGGCGAATCGGATCCGCTTCATCAACAAGTCGAAGGAGGGCGCGCTGTACCTCAAGAACGTCCTCGCGCACAAGCGGGCGATGCTCTACTTCTCGCAGCCGAGCTCGCGCACGTTCCTCTCGCATCTCGCCGCCTGCCAGCTCCTCGGCATCACCACGGGCTCGGTGCGCGACGCGGCGACGTCGTCCGAGTTCAAGGGTGAGTCGAAGGAGGACTCGATCCGCACCTTCTCCAGCTATTTCGACATGATCATCATGCGCTCGCCGGAGCAGGGCCTCGCCGAGAAGATGGCGTGGGAGCTCTCCAATAGCGACCGTCCGATCCCGATCCTGAACGCGGGCTCGGGCAAGGACCAGCATCCGACGCAGGCGCTCCTCGACATTTACACGCTCATCCGCTCGTTCGAGACAAAGGGCGGGGTGGACGGCCGCACGGTCGTCTTCTGCGGCGATCTCCTCAGGGGGCGGACGGTCCGCTCGCTCTCGTATCTCCTCACGAACTTCAACGACGTGAAGCAGGTCTTCATCGCGCCGCAGGAGCTGCAGGTGCCGGACGACGTCATCGCGATTCTGAAGAAGAAGGGGGTTCGCTATGAGATCGGCGAGGACCTCAAGGCGGGCGTGAAGGTTGCGGATGCGGTGTACATGACGCGCATCCAGGACGAGTGGGACACCGCCAAGGGCGCGTCCGCGAAGATCGACACGAGCCGCTTCAAGTTCGGCGCGGAGGAGCTTGCGCTCCTGAAGCCGGACGGTTGCCTCTTGCATCCGCTGCCGCGCCGCGACGAGATCGCGACCTGCTGCGACCACGATCCGCGGGCGATGTACTGGCGGCAGATGCGCAACGGCATGTGGATCCGTGCGGCGCTCATCGCGTCGACGTTCGGATTTGAGAAGACGATTATGGACTGTGGGTACTGACTTTCGTGCAGGCGGGCAGATTGGGGAATATGGACAAGGGGATTACAATTGCGGTGGGGGCGCCGTCCGAGGCTGTGAGCGGCGGAGGGCGGATTGCGAAGTACGGCGTCGGGCGGAAGTGCCGCGGCAAGGTCGTGAACTTCAAGCCCTATGGCTTTTTCGTCGAGACGGATGATGGGAGCTTTGGCCTCGTGCACGGCAGCAACATCCGCGGTTGGAGATGGGGAGAGCGTTTCGACAAGGTTTTCCGCCATGGCTCGGAGATCGAGGTCGAGGTTGTTGACGTTGAGGAGAAGACGAACCGCATGTCCTTTGCGTGTGAGATGCCGGCGGAGTTCGTGGACGCGGACAGCATGCCGTCCGCTGCAGGCGAGCCGAAAGAGGTTCTGCCGGCTCCGTCGCGGCGTGAGATTGCGGAGAAGTGGCGCGAGGAGCATGCCGAAGAGTCACAGGCCGCCTATGACTGGCTCAGGGCGGAGTTGGAGGACGGCCCCCTGTACGGACCTCTCACGAACGTCCTCTGTGACCGATTCGAAGTACCGGTGCCGGTGTCGCAGTGGATTCTCCTTTTCCCCGACTTCATGTGCTATTCCGGCAAGGGGGACAATCCGAGCGACCTGCCGGCCGTGGCGCTGTCGGCGCGGGCCGGCGAGGTCGAGTACTGGGACAGACTTAAGGTCCGCACCGAAGACCTGTCGGAGTTCCGTTTCCGCGGCAAGGACGATACGGCGAAGTTTGCCGCGCTGATGCGGCGGATAGACGGGCTGGGCGTCTTCCCCGGGGCGAAGACCATGCAGGACTATGCGAAGACGGCGGAGGGCCTTGTGCGTGGGAAGGATGTGTACGGGCGCGCCGACACGGTTGAGCGGCTCGTCATCCCGATGCTCGGCGAACTTGGCTGGGATGTGACATCCGCCAACGCCGCGCTCGTCCGGGGCGACGAGTCGACGTTCGACGTGCGGATCTACGCTGGAGCGGCATCGAGCGGCGAAGTCGCCGTTGCGGTCAAGTGCGCACCCGCAGGGACGTCGTTCGCGTCGCGGCCCGAGGCGGTCGAGCAGGTCCTCGGGCTCTGCAACCGACTCGGCGGAGACGTTCCTGCGGCGACGAAGGTCGTCTGGACGAACGGAGTCGAGTGGATTGTCTTCACGCGCGAACTGCTGCAGACGCGCATTGGCGTCCTGGCGGAGCACCGCGGTGCGCAGATCGCCGGGACGATGGACGAACGGTTCCTGAAGCGCATCGTCTTCCCGACGGATGCAACGCCGTTCAAGTGGCTTTCGGCCTTTGTTGAACTCGCGGACACCATCGGAGCGTGAGGACGGGAATGGAAGGCGTCGGAACAGTTGAACTGAAGAAGATAAAGCTCAACCTGCCGGAAGGCGGGCTGAAGCTCGCCTACGGCGGTGTACTGAAGGAGGTCGAGGTCGCCTACGAGGAATGCGGCGCGCCGCTTACCGACTCGAACGCAATTTACATCTGCCACGCCCTGACGGGCGATGCGCATGTCGCGGGCGTGAGACCTGGCGAGACGGAGCCGAGCGGCTGGTGGGAGGGGATGGTCGGTCCCGGCCGCGCCATCGACACGAACAGGTTTCACGTCATCTGCGCGAACGTCCTCGGTGGCTGCAGCGGCACGACGGGCCCGATGTCCGTGAATCCCGACACGGGAAAGCCCTACGGTTCGGCCTTCCCCCAATACACCTTTGACGACGCGGTGGACGTCTTCCGGATGTTCCTGCGCGAGCTCGGCGTCCGGAAGCTGGCGGCCTTGATCGGCGGCAGCTACGGCGGCATGCAGGTCGTCAACTGGATAACGCGCTATCCGGACGATGCGGAGAAGGCGTGCCTCATCGCCACCTGCGCGCACCTGAACACGCAGGCTGTCGCGTTTGCCGTGATGAGCCGGAACGCGATTACGGACGATCCGAAGTGGAACGGTGGCGACTACTATGATGACGCGGCGCCGGCGTGCGGACAGGGTCCGCGGGCGGGTCTTGCCGCGGCGCGGCAACTCGCGCACATCACCTACCTCTCGCGGACGCTTCTGCAGGAGAAGTTCGGCCGCCGCCTGCAGCAGAATTTCGTCGACGCGCCGGCGGACGAGAAGGCCGAGCGCGAGCGCCAGTTCAAGACCTATTTCCAGGTCGAGAGCTATCTCGACCACCAGGCGGACAAGTTCCTGAAGCGCTTCGATGCGAACAGCTACCTGCACATCACGCGGTCGATGGACCTCTTCGACCCCTGCGCGCAGTTCGGTTCGATCGACGCGGCGTTCGCGCGCGTGAAGGCGAAGGTGCTGGTCGTCTCCTACAAGCACGACGTCCTCTTTCCCTGGTGGCAGTCGAAGGAGATTGTGTCCGCGCTCCTGCGTGCGCGCAAGTCCGTCTCCTACTGCCATCTCGAGAGCGGCACGGGGCACGACTCGTTCCTCACGGACATCGACGACCTCTCGAAGCTCGTCGGAGGCTTCCTCGGTCGCCGCGAGGTGAAGGTCCTCGGGTGGCAGGAGCGGCTTTATCGGAACGTCGTCAAGATGGTGAAACGGGGCGCGCACGTCGTGGACATCGGCTGCGGCGACGGCACCTTGCTCAACGTCCTTCGCGCGAAGAGGGACGTGCGGGGCGACGGCGTCGAGATCGAGGTGGAGCCGTTCGAGGAGGCGCTGGCGGACGGGCACGACATGTTCTACGACGACGCGGACGACGGGCTTGAGGCCTTCCCGGACGGACATTACGACACGGCCATCGTCTCCGACACGCTGCAGGAGGTGAAGAACCCGCGGATGCTCCTTTCGGAGGCCCTGCGCATCGCGAACGAGGCGATCGTCACGTTTCCGAACTTCGCGGCGTACCGCATTCGCTTCACGCTCGCGTTCACGGGCCGGCTCCCTGTTTCGAAGCAGCTGCCGTTCCAGTGGTACGACACGCCGAACATCCATTGCGTGACACTGAAGGACTTCCGGGCGCTCTGCGACCAGGAGGGCTACGAGATCAGGGAGGTCCGCGCCGAGTCGCGGCATCTCTTCGGTAAGCTACTCCTCCTGCTCGGGCTCAAGAACCTCGGCGCGTCCAAGATCATCGCCCGCATCGCGAAGAAACGGTGAAGGGCATCACAGAGTCGACGGTCGAGGAGATCAAGGCGAGGATCGACCTCGCGGACCTCATCTCGTCGTACGGCATCCAGGTGAAGACGGCCGGCGCGTCGAAGAAGGCGTGCTGCCCGTTCCACCACGAGAAGACTCCGTCCTTCAACATCAACGAGTCGCGCGGCTTCTACCACTGCTTCGGCTGCGGCGAGTCGGGGGACGCCATCAAGTTCGTGCAGAAGATGGACGGGCTCACGTTCGTCGAGGCGGTGAAGAAGCTCGCCGAGCAGTGCGGGGTGAAGATCGAGGAGAAGGAGGATCCGACGGCCGGCAAGCGCAAGCGGCTTCTCGCGCTCATGGCCGAGCTCGCGCAGTTCTACCGCCGGTGCCTACAGAAGACGAAGGAGGCGGAGTCCGCCCGCGCGTACCTGAAGAGCCGCGACCTCGGGGACGAGGTGCAGGAGGACTTCTTAATCGGCTATGCGCCGAACGGCATGGCGACGATAATGAAGTGGGCGGAGAAGTACAAGTACACCGCCGAGGAGCTGGAGGCCGCGGGCGTCATCAAGCCGCCGCGGGGTCCAGGCGACCAGGGCTACCACCGCTTCGGCGGACGCCTCATGTTCTCCATCAGGGACAAGCAGGGCCGCGTCGTCGCGTTCTCGGGCCGGCAGCTCGTCGCGTCCAAGAACTCGGGGAAGTACGTCAACTCGCCCGAGACGCTGATCTTCAAGAAGTCAAACGTCCTCTTCGGCTTCGACAAGGCGGCGGGGAACATCGCAAAGAGCGCCCATCACGAGGCAATCGTCTGCGAAGGGCAGATCGATACGATTCGACTTCATGTCAGCGGCTTCCCGGTTGCGGTCGCCTCGCAGGGAACGGCCTTCACCGAAGAGCACGTGAAGATGCTCAAGAAGGTGGCGGACCAGGTCATCCTCGTTTTTGATGACGATGCGGCGGGGCACAAGGCGACGATCCGCACGGCGGGGCTTTTTCTCGCGGCGGAGATGCCGGTGAGGGTCGTGTCGCTGCCGGAGGGGGATGATCCCGATTCGTATTTGAGGAAGCATCCGGCGAAAGACTTCCAGAAGCTCCTCGACAACGCCGAGTCCATCATGTCCTTCCAGGTGCGGGCGGAGAAGGCGAAGGAGGCGAATCCCGATTCGATCGACGCGATGGCCCGCATCACGAAGGCGGTCCTCAATACGATCGCGCAGTCGAAGAACGCCGTCATCAAGGCCGGCATGGTTGGCGAGGCGTCGAAGCTCCTCGGGATCCCGAGCGCGGCGCTCAACGAGGAGCTGGGGAAAATCAAGTTTGAAAGTTCGAAAGTTCGAAAGTTTGAGGGTTCAAGGTCCGGAGCGGAAGAAGCATTCGATGATGTTGAGGATTTTGAGGACGACGACGGTGAACTTTCAAACTCTCAAACTCTCAAACTTCCAAACTCCCTGCCGGGCGAAGATGCCGCGGCCGTCGTGCCGCCGCCGCCGCGGGAGTTGGCGCTTTGCGCGTTCCTGATGGCGAACGAATACGACAGGACCCTGGATGGGATGATCGGAGAGTTTCTGCCGCCGAAGGTCTTCGCGCACGACTTCACGCGGCGATTCGTCGAGACCTGGCGGGCGGAGGTCGTGAAGAACGAGGATTTGCTGCAGGACTTCGCGGGCAAGATAGAAGGGCACGAGCGCGAATGGTTCGATTCGGTTTTGTTGAGCGGCAGTAAGACGGAGTCGAGCGGATTGAGTGCGACGGACATCCTGCAGGATTTCGTGCGGGCGCTCTGGGCGGATGAACTGAAACGCGAGCGTGGCAGTCTGCCGGCGAGCGGAGACGCCGAGGCGGACATGAGGCGCATGAAGCTTTCGATGGATTTGAAGCGGCTCTCGTCCGTCCGCTGGGCGACAGTCAAGGATATGGTCCGCGATTGGCTCCAGTGACTGCCGTGCGGTTGATTTCGGCGTCTGAAAATCTTAAAATACACGCTTAACAGAAAGGATAGGAGACATGGATCTGAAGGAAGCGACAAACAGGATTTCCGCGCAGGCGGAGCTGGTGACGAGGATTCGCGAGGAAGTCGCGAAGGTGATCGTGGGACAGGAGAAGCTCATCGACCGGCTGATCCTCGCGATGGTGACGGGCGGGCACATCCTCCTTGAGGGCGTGCCGGGCCTTGCGAAGACGCTCAGCGTCAACACGCTTGCGAAGGCGCTCGGCCTTGACTTCAAGCGCATTTCGTTCACGCCGGACCTGCTGCCGGCCGATGTGGTCGGCACGCTCATCTACTCGCCGAAGACGGGCGAGTTCACGCCGAAGAAGGGTCCGGTGTTCACGAACCTGCTGCTTGCGGACGAAATCAACCGCGCGCCGGCGAAGGTGCAGTCCGCGCTTCTCGAATCGATGCAGGAGCGTCAGGTGACGATCGGCGAGGAGACGTACCGCCTGCCGCAGCCGTTCCTTGTCCTCGCGACGCAGAACCCGATCGAGCAGGAGGGGACGTATCCGCTTCCCGAGGCGCAGGTCGACCGCTTCATGTTCAAGTGCCTCGTCGAGACGCCCTCGAAGGCGGACGAGCGCCGCATCATGCAGCGCTTCGCGGAGAACGCGCAGACGCCCGTAGCGAAGACGGTCTGCACGCTTCAGGACATCGAGACCCTGCGCGCGACGCTGAAGGAGGTCTACTGCGACGAGAAGGTTGGCGACTACATCCTCGACATCGTCTTCAAGACGCGCGAGGCGAATGAGATGATCCAGAATGGCGCGTCGCCGCGTGCGACGCTCGCGATGAACCTCGCGGCCCGCGGCAACGCGCTCCTGCACGGCCGCGCCTATGCGACGCCGCAGGACGTGAAGGAAGTCGTCCATGACGTCCTCCGTCACCGCATTCTCCTCACCTACGAGGCGGAGGCCGAGAACATCACGTCCGACAAGGTCATCGAC
>CADAKF010000032.1:14597-39045 GCA_902788415.1 uncultured bacterium | reverse complement strand
TCCTCAGAGACCTTGTCCATCGTGTCTTCCGGCGTATGCCACCAGGAGTTGTTCGGCCCGTAATCGAAATCGATGAGGTCAACTGCGGGAATGCCCTTCTGCCAGAAGGCCAAATGGTCGTCCTTCACATGCAACGGAACGGTCTTCACGAGATTCGGATAGCCCGCCTTCTCGGCGGCCTTGATGATGTACCTGGCGAGAACCTTCGATCCGTTCGCCGGAATGGTGATATTGAGGTCCTTGTCGCCGATCATGTCAAGGCAGATGACGGCGCCAATCTTCCGGTCGGTGCCGGCAAGGATTTCAGCAGCGCGCTTCGAACCCCAAAGCCCGTCGTTTTCGCCATAGGACTCCATGCACTCCTCGCCATCCGTCCAAATGAGCATCAGGTTGCCGCGCGGCTCCTTCCAGTTCGAAAAGGCATTCGCGAAACCAATCAAAAGACCGGTCGTCGAGGCGCCGTCGTTCGCGCCCGGACAGCCACAGCCCGCCTTCGTGTCGTAGTGCGAGAGAAGCACGATCCACTTCGCCTCCGGCCCGGCAGACTTGAATTCGGCGGAAAGGTTGGTAAAGCGCTTCAGTCCGCGCGGCGTCTGCGCCGTGAACTGGTCGCGGCGGACGTCCGCACCTGTGGCGCTCGCCGCATCGAGGATAAAGTTAGCCGCGTACACGCCACATCGAGGCGTCCCGGCGTCGCGCGGCGTGAACCTTTCGACAAGTTCACCAGCCTTCTCATAGGCCAGGCGAGCGTCTTGAGCCGTGAACTCGAGCGCGGCGGCGAGCAGGAGGGAGATCATCTTCAGTCAACCGTCACGCCCAGCATCTTGATGATGCGGTCAAGGTCGTCGTTGTTGAAGAAGTCGATTTCGACAACACCCTTCGTGTGCTTGCCGTTCTGGTGCGTGACGCCGGATGTCACGCGGACTGCGCAGCCGAGATGACGCTTCATCTTGTCCGAAAGGTTCCGCACGTAGGTGTCGGGAAGGTCCGGCGTGCCCTTCTGGCGGATTTCGACGGGCGCGTGGAGACGAGCGACCTTTTTCTCAAGCGCCCGCACCGTCAGCTGGTCCGTCACGCAGTCGCGCGCCAGAACGACACGCTCCTTCTCGTCATCGACCGAGAGAAGCACCTTCGCGTGGCCGACGGAGAGGAGTGAGGACGCGAGAAGCTCGCGCACTTCCTCGGGAAGCTCCAGGAGGCGCGTCGCATTCGCAACCGTCGCGCGACCTTTGCCGACCTTCTCGGCGACTTCCTGCTGCGTCAGGTTGAACTTGTCCTGCAACGTCTTGTAGGAGACCGCCTCTTCGATCGGATTGAGGTCCGCGCGCTGGATGTTCTCCGTCGTGGTCATCACCGCGGCGGTTTCGTCGTCGGCCTCCACAAGCGTCACGCGGATCTTCGTCCACCCCGCGAACTGCGCCGCCCGCAGGCGGCGTTCGCCGGCGATGAGCTCGTATTTGCCGTTTGCAAGCTTGCGCACAGTCGGCGGCTGGACGAGCCCGTTGTTCTTCAGGGACTCGGCGAGCTCCTTGAGCTCCTCCTCGCGGAAGTCACGGCGCGGCTGATAGGGCGAGCGCTCGATGTCGTTGATCTTGAGCTCCAGGACCTGGGAGACCGCCGCAGGAACGACCGGCGCCGCACCGAGAAGCGAACCGACCCCGCCACCGAAGTTGACGCTCCGGCCAAGGCCGTGTTTCTTCTTATCAACCGCAACGGGGGCCTTCGAGGTCCCCGTCGCCTTCTTCAGGAATGGATTTCCCTTAGACACGTCGCTCCGCTCAGAACGAGGCGTTGACGATCGGGAGAACGGGAATGACATTCTCCATGATGATGTTGACGATGCCGATCTGGAAGCCCCACGGACACTCCTTGGCGAAGTTGACAACGCCGATCTGGGCGCCGTGCAGCTCCTGCGCAAAGTTGAAGATGCCGCCGATTTGGCAGCCGTAGGCGATCTTCGCCATATTGCCGCCGACGCCGATCGTGCAGCCGTAGCTCTGTTCAGTCGTCAGGTTGATGAGGCCGCCGATGCCGACACCCCAGATGTTCTTCTGATAGGAGCCGAGAAACTCGGTGTCCCAGCCCCAGAAATCACCCGTGCGGTAGCCAAACGCGCCCATGTCAACGCCGTAGGTCGTGCCGAAGGTGATGTTCGCGCCGAGCGTCGTACGCCAGCCGATGACATCCTTTGTCGCCCAGTTGCAGAAACCCGAAAGCTGCAGACCGATCATGTCGTCGCGCGTCGCCATCGCAAGGCTGCCGAGACCGAGACCATACATTTTCGGCGTGTCCGACCAGAGAATGCCGAGATTGAAGCCGAAGACATCCCACGTGTGACTGCCCCACGGGATCTGCACGGGAGAGCACAGGCTGACCGCGATCGGCGTCCAGCCAATGGCCTCGTACTCGTTCTCGACCGTCACGTCCGCATTCTCCGCAAACGCAACCGAACTGGCCGCAATCGCGAGCGCTGCAACACCACACTTGACGAACTTCATGTCTTTAGTCTCCTTTTCTGATGTTTTTCAAAATCGATTGTCCGTATTTTACACTTTCGCGGAGCCGGCGTCAAGGGCGGCCGGCCCATGATCGCGCAAATAGCGCGCGCGGACTTTGAGGAAAACCCATCCGGTCAGCGGCACCGTCACGACATAGCCAAGACCGAGCACTCCGAGCGTCAGCCAGAAGTTCGAAACGAGAAAGGCGACGAGCAGAAGGAGCGCCGCGAGGACAAACGGCAGCCAGGACTTTCGAACGTGCAGATGCTTGAGCGAAATCGTCGGCAGCCGGGATGCCATCAGGGAACCGACGAACAGCAGCATGAAGATGCCAAGATACGGCGAGGGACTCCACTTGAGATTCAGCGCGAGCGCGATCATCGCCGGCGTCAGGACCATCCAGCACCCGCCCGGCGCCGGGACACCCGTGAAGAAGTGCTTCCACCAAGGCGCGGTCTCCTGCTCGAGCATCGTATTGAAGCGCGCGAGACGAAAGCAGTCGCACATCGCATAATAGAGCGCGCAGGCGAGAACGACGCGGATCAGCGTCGGATTGACCGCCTCGCCGTCGATCATGTGCCTCGGGCCGCCCGTAAACCAGAAATACATGAACATCGCCGGCGCCACGCCGAAGTTCACGAAGTCCGCCAAAGAATCGAGTTCCGCCCCAAGCTTCGAACTCGCGTTGAGAAGCCTCGCGATGCGACCGTCCATGCCGTCGCAGATGGCCGCCACGAGAAGCGCCCACAGCGCCGGCAGCCACCGGCCCTCGGACGACAGGGAAATCGAGGTGATGCCGGCGCACGCCGCCATCGCCGTGACGAGATTCGGGACGATCGCCCGGATCGGAATGCGGTCCGGACGCGCCTCACGCGCCCGGCGGGCGCGGCCCCTCAGACGAAACTTGCTCATGTGAGATGGCCGAGGACGGACTCGCCGGCGACCATCGTCTGGCCGACGCGGACCTCCGGCTTCACGCCCTCGGGAAGATAGACGTCAAGACGGCTGCCGAAGCGGATCAGCCCGAAGCGCTCGATGCGCTCAAGCTTCTGGCCCTCCGCGACCTGCGGCACGATCCGCCGCGCGACGAGTCCGGCGATCTGCGTCACGCCGTAGACCTGGCCGTTCCCCGCCCTGACGAGATAGTTGCAACGCTCGTTCTCCTTCGACGCCTTGTCGAGGGACGCATTGAAGAACTTGCCCGCGGCGACATACTGCTTCTTCAGGATCTCGCCGGCGGTCGGCATGCGGTTCACATGCACGTTGAAGACGCTCATGAAGACGCTCACGCGCCAGAACCTCTTGCCCTTGTACTCCTCCATCGCCCCGAGCTCGTCCGGAAGCTCGCACGCCTCGATGAGGCAGACGCGGCCGTCGGCCGGCGAGAGGATCGCCTTCTCGTCATCCGGCTGATAGCGCTCCGGATCGCGGAAGAAGAGAAAGACGCCGTACGCCAGGAGGAAGACCGGCACGACCAGCCACGAGAGCCACCAGGCGTGGCTTGCGAGAATCGCCACGACAAAGGCGATGACAAGGGCGATCGTCCCGAACTTCATCCCCTCCGGATTGATGTGCGGCAGGAGATAGGCGGAATTGGAGAAGTCTGGCTTCTGCTCGTTCATGGTCTCAGTTGACGGAAATGCGGATGCCGCCCGAGAGGTTCTGCCCCTGCGGCTTCGGCGCGTTCTTGCGAAGAGGACCGATCAGGCAGAAGTGGATGCGCCCGTCCGTCTTCGGCGCCTGCTCGACCGTGCACTCGTCCTTGATCATCGAAAGGACCTCGGCGATCTTGTCCTCGCCGATGTCGCGGTGCGCGTTCTCGCGCCCGCGGAACTGGAGGGAGAGACGGACCTTGTTGCCGTCCGCCAGGAACTCGCGGATCTGCTTCAGCTTGTGGTTGATGTCGCCGATGTCCGTTCCTGGATGGAACTTGATCTCCTTCACCTGCGTGCCCTTCTGGGCCTTGCGCTGCTGCTTCGCCCTAATGGACTCCTCGTACTTGAACTTTCCGTAGTCCATGATCTTGCACACGGGCGGCACCGCATTCGGCGTGATCTCGACGAGATCCAAGCCGCGGTTCTCCGCCAGCCGCTGCGCATCGCGCGTCGCCATGACGCCGAGCATCTGTCCCTGAGCATCAAGAACGCGAACCTGCGGAACGCGAATCTTGTAGTTTACGCGAGTGAACTGTCCGATAACCCACCTCTTTTACTTGGTTAGTGATGTGCGTATTGTATCAAAAATCCTGCTTGCGCGGAAGGGCGAAAGCAGCCAGAAGCGACAGAAGGAGCGGAACGGCAAACGCGTCCGCCAGGAACAGCCGCAAGACCGCCCCCCTCTCCACGCACTCGTCCTTCGACAGAGCCTCGATCGGCGAGGCGGCAGAGACGGGACGCGTTGCCGCCGCGGCAAAGCGCGTGATGTGAAGCCCGATGCGGTCGACGAGATTGGTCTCCAGCTCGTCCGGATACTGCTCAACTACGCTCGGGCTCATTTCGCTCACCGCGAGCGTCACAAACGCGACAAAGACCGCGACGGGACGTCCCAGCCCGGCAGATAGAAAGAGTCCGAACGAGACAACAAGCGCCAGAATCGCCACGAGCGCCGCGTAGGCGCGCAGCAAATTCCAGCCGAAGGCATCAGCCTCGACGAGGACGTTTAAGTCCTTTCTCGGCCGCAGCATCAGCGCGGACGAGCCGAAGTTCGCAAAGGTGAGAAGGTGAGAGGATGAGAGGGTGAGAGGGCGAGAAGGCGAAAGCGGAATCGTCACCACCGCCTGGGTAATGTTGGTGACGGCCGCGCTCCAGGGGCCGAAGTCAAAGCGTCCCCGGACATCCTGCCGCGTGTCGTATTGCGCCGAAAAGCGCATGCGGACGGCAACGCTCCGGTCGTCACTCGGCAGACACGGGAACGTCCATTCTGCCGTCGTGTTCGTCGGAACGACCTGATAGTGGTCGATCGCACGGTTCTCGAGAAGCCGCAGGACGATTTCCTTCTTCGTCCGCTTCACGGCCTCGGGCGTCTCTGGATCCTTCATGTACTCCTCGTACATCGCCCTCGCCTCCTCGCGCGGCGAGGGAAGGACCGGACTCAAGACATGGCTGCAGGGAACGGACAAGTCGGTCTTGAACGCCAGAACCACGCACGCGGCCGCCAGCACGACGGCGCCGACCGCGACATGCGCGGCGATCTTGGCGAGAACGACGATAACGTAGCGGACGGGGCGGATCAACGTCAGCTGCAGGCGCTTCGCCGCCCGCTCGCGGGCCAGCGAGCCCGTCGCGGACGCCAGCAGCGAAACGACCAGCAGGAGAAAGACGCCGCCGAGCGAGTAGCGGATGCAGAGCTCGCGCGCGCCCGCCGCCGTCCCGTCGCCCTTCGCCAGCAGCGGAAAGACGAGCATCCAGCCGATGCTCGCGACAAGCAACATCATCAGAGCCTTCGAGCGCACGAACGCCTTCGTCTCCAAACTGAAGATCTCGAGGAACTTGCGCACGTCAGCCCTTCAGGAACTCCGCCAGCTTAAAGTCGTCCGCCTTCCCGACCTTCGCGAGGAAGAAGTCCTCGAGCGACGCGCCCAGCTCGTCCACACAGCCCTCGGCGACGGACTTACCATGGTTCAGAATCATCACGCGGTCGCAGATGTCCTCGGCGTCGCCGAGAAGATGCGAGGTCGTGAGAATCGTCATGCCTCCGGCAGCCAGCGTCTTCACGAGCGTCTTCACCTCCTTGGTGGAGACCGGATCGAGTCCGCTCGTCGGCTCGTCGAGAACGAGTAGCTCGGGCTTGCCGATTAGGGACGCCGCAAGCGCCACGCGCCGCGCCATGCCCTTCGAGAATCCGCCGACGGGACGCCCCCCGACGTCCGCGAGACCGACCATCTCGAGGAGCTCCTCCGTCCGCCGGGCTGCAGTACGACGGTCGAGTCCGCAAAGCCCCGCATAATAGCGGAGCGTCTCCTTCGCCGTGAGGAACGGATGCAGGTAGCTGAGCTCCGGCAGATAGCCGAGCCGCGCGCGCGCCGCCACCGAACGCGGCGAGCGTCCGAAGAGCCTGAGCGCGCCGCCGGTCGGGTCGAGCAGCCCGAGGATCATCTTGATCGTCGTCGACTTGCCGGACCCGTTCGGCCCGAGAAGTCCGAAGACCTCGCCCCGGCGGACCGTCAGCGAAAGCCCGTCCACCGCCGCCACGGTCGGACGGAGCCAGAAGTCTCGGAATGTCTTGCGGACATCCGTCAGTACGATAATGTCGTCAGTCATGAGAGATCGTGCCTGTCCATGAGGAAAACACCGAGAAGAAGAAAGAGCAGCACAGCCGGCGCCGTCGCCAAGGCCGCGAGTCCGACATAGGACCAGGGAACCGTCCCGCCGCCCGACAGCGCGTCTGAAAGACAGTAGTTGCCAACCGCCGGCAGCAGCAGGACGGCGACCACGCCGACGGCCGAGGCCGACGACGCAGCCGGAAAGCGGACGGAAAAGGCCGCGGCCGCCGCCACGACGACAAGCGACAGGAAGACGAGCAACAGCGCGACGGGCAGGAGGCGGAGAACGAGCAGGCCGTCGCGGAACGCGGTCCAGGCGGCGCATCCGGCCCCACCCAGCGCCGCCAGCGCAAACGCCGACAGGACGAACCGGCAATTCGCAAAGCGGTTCAGGACGGCGCCGAGGACAAGCGGAACGACCGTCACGCCGAGACCGGCCGCCAGGCAGGGCCCCCACAGGCGGGCGATGTCACCCGACGCCGACGCCAGCCGACCGCCGACCGCCGCGCCCTCCACGATCGTCAGCGAGACCGAAAGGACGATCGCCGCAAAGACGAGATAGGCAACCGCCGCGCCCGCCGTCTTCGCCAGGAAGAAGCCCCTGCGCGAGACCGGATGCGCCAGCGCCATCTCCAGGGTGCCGGACTCGATCTCGCGCCGGAACGCCCGCAGCGTGCCGAACGCCGCAAGCACGCCGCCGCAGACGAGAAGCGCGGAAAATCCCGCGTCCCGCGCCATACGCGTCGCCTCGCCGAACTGATGGTAGTGGAAAGCCGGCGCCAGCACGGCGATCACGAGCGCCGCAAGAAGGACCAGCAAAGACAACGGCTCGGAGAGAATCTCCAGAGCCGTCGCACGTACGATGGAAGAGAACTTCCTCACGATCCCCAGCCGAGGCCGCCGCAGAACGTCGGAAGCTGCGAGTTCTCATAGAGGAACCAGGCGAGCGCGCCAATCACGGCGCAAGCCGCCAGCTGCACAAGCGCCGAAAGCGTCCACGCCAGGCCGTTCTCGGCAGCCGGCGCCACGCTCGGCACGGGCGCGCTCGGCAGACTCGGGATGTCCGGAATGTCCGCCACGGCGCCGTCCGCCGCAGCCGTCTCTTCCTGCGCCGGCTTCGCCGCCGCAGGCGCGGCGGCAGGACGTTTCACGCCGAACTTGGCGCCCGGACGGGCAGCCCCCGGACGCGAGATCTTGAGCGTCTTGCGCTGCGTCAGCGTCGGCGCCGGCTCAGCCGGCTTCTCCGCTGCAGGCGCGGCCGGAACTGCCGGAGCAACAGGCGCCGCAGGAACCGCGGGCGCAGCGGGAGTCGCCGGCTGCGGAGTCAGGGTCGAGGTCGGCGACGGGATGTTGATCGGACGCTTAATGCGGATCGTCTTCATCGGCGCCGCTTCATTCTTCACCGGCGCCACGCCCATCGCATCCGACAGGGAAATGCGCGCCGTCTTGTGCTTCACGGCCTCTTTCTGCGCGTCAGACATCGAACCGCCCTCGGCGATGATGCCCGTCTTGTGAAGGATCGCCTGCTGGGGAATTTCCTGCGTGATGCCCTTGAGCTTCTGGGTCACCGACTTCAAGGCTTCCATCGGCTTCGGAAGAACGACCTCCGCAGCCGCCGTGTCATGCGACACGGCCGCCGCCGATACAGTCGGAAGCTTGCCGACGCCCTGCGCGTCCACCGCAATCGGCTTCGCGGCCGGTGCGGAGGCCGCCGGCGCAACCGGTTTCGGCAACGGCGCCCCGGTAATCGGCTTCGGCAGCGGCGCCCCAGCAACCGTAGCGCCCGGCTTGCGGATCACCGGTTTCGCCGGCAGCTTGATGCCGGGCTTCAGCGCCGTTTGCGTCGGCAACCTGAGACCCGGCTTCAACGCGTTTTGCGTCGGCAGCTTGAGGCCGGGCTTCAGCGCCGTCTGCGTCGCCCCCGGCTTCGGCGGCAGCTTAAGACCGCTCGGCAAGCCGGGCTTGGGCGGCAGCTTGAGGCCTGGCTTCAGCGCGGGGCTCAGCTTCAGCGTCGGCTTCGTCTTCGGAAGCTCGGCACCCGTCACCGGCGTCATTTCGACTTCTTCTGCCATACTAGACTCCTTCCAAGCTAACAGCTAATCGCTGACGGCCAACAGCTTTTCTCAGACCGCCATCACTTCGGCTTCCTTGGCCTTCAGCTCCGCGTCAATCTTCGCGATGCCGTCGTCCGTCGCCTTCTGGACCTTGTCGAGGCCCTGCTTCATGTCATCCTCGGAGATCTTCTTGTCCTTCTCGAGCTTCTTGATCGTGTCGTTCGCGTCGCGGCGCACGTTGCGCATCGCGACCTTCTGCGCCTCGGCCTGGGTCTTGGCGACCTTGACGATCTCCTTGCGGCGCTCCTCATTGAGCTCCGGCACCGTGATGCGCAGGACCTTGCCGTCCGTCTGCGGCGTCACGCCGATGTTCGCCGCAAGGATCGCCTTATTCATCGCGTCGATGACGGTCGGGTCGAACGGCGTAATCTTGATCTGCCGCGGCTCCGGCGTCGAGATGGTGCCGAGGTTCTTGATCGGCGTCGGCGCCCCGTAGTAGTCGACCTTGATCTGGTCGACCATCGCCGGCGAGGCCTTGCCCGTGCGAAGCCCCGCGAACTGCGCCTTCAGCGCGTCAAAGCTCTTCTGGATCTTCGCCGTCGTGTCATTCAGTACTTCTGCAACCGTTTCCATCTTGTGATCTCTTTCGTTTCGTTTAGGACTTTAGACTTAAGACATTAGACCTCTAAACTCTTAACTCTTAACTCTTAACTGACTATGGTTCCCACCGTCTTCCCCTTGATGACGCCCTCGAGGGCGTTCTTGTCAAAGAAGTCGAAGACGACGATCGGAATCCCGTTGTCCATGCACAGCGCGAACGCCGCGCTGTCCATCACCTTCAGCCGCTTCTCGAGCGCCGTCTCGTACTTGAGCGACGCGTACTTCTTCGCCTTCGGATCCTTCTTCGGGTCGGCCGTGTAGATGCCGTCGACCTTCGTCGCCTTGAGAAGCGCGTCCGCGCCGATCTCGCTCGCCTTCAGCGCCGCTGCGGAATCGGTGGAGAAATAGGGATTGCCCGTGCCGCCGCCGAAAATGACGACACGCCCCTTCTCGAAGTGCCTGAGCGCCCGGCGCTGGATGAAAGGCTCTGCGAGCTTCGGCATCTCGATCGCCGTCATCACGCGCGTCGGGACGCCAATCGACTCGAGCGCGTTCATCATCGCAAGCGCGTTGATGATCGTCGCGAGCATGCCCATCGAATCGCCCGTCACGCGGTTGACGCCCTTTGACGCACCCGTGAGGCCGCGGAAAATGTTCCCGCCGCCGAGAACGATGCCGACTTCACAGCCCATCTTGTGGATTTTCTTCACCCGCTCGGCCATGAACGCGAGGTTCTTCGGGTCGATGCACTCGCCCGTTTCCTTATTACCGAGCACTTCTCCCGAAAGCTTCAGGAGGATGCGCTTGTACTTCAGCTTGCACGAAGAAGATTTTTTCACGGCTAAAATTGTATCATTTCGGGAGATTTTTGGCAATCTCGAAGGCAGAAGAAAAAACCATGTCGGCCGAGGCGACTTCTTCGGCCGTTCCATAGCCCCAGGTGACGCCGATCGTCGCAAGGCCGTTCGCCCTGCCGGCGTCGATATCGCCCTTTGTGTAGCTGCGTTGCGTTGTGCCGCTTGTTCGTGACAATGTACGCCTTGCCGCCCGCCGCGTGAATCTCCGCCAGCAGTTCGGGCACGCCCGGATAAGCGACGGTGTTCGGGAACCCGCTTTCGTCATAGAGCGGCTTGAACCGTGCCATCAGATCCTCGACGAGCTCTGGCGTCGCGTCATCGTAGAGCGCGTAGACCATCTGCTCCAAGGTCGGCCCAATCTTGAACACCTCGTCAAAGTGCGACAAATCGCGCCCAACCGCCCGGATCGCGCCCTTCCATGCGAGAATGATGTCCTCGCCCGTCCGCGCGAGCGTCCCATCCAAATCGAAAAACCAGTGCTTGTATTTCATTTTCTGTATTCCGTTTCGCAGTTGCGGATTGCAGCGATCGCGTCCTCCAGCGTTTCGACGGCGTCGAGGCGCTCCATAAGATCCGTGCCGTGGGCGAGAATCGCGAGGCGGGCGAGAATATGAAGATGCTCCTCGTGGTTCGTCGAGCAGATGAGGAAGAAGTGCCGCGTCGCCTCGCCGTCCGCCGCACCGAAAAAGATCGGACGAAGGCTGCGGCCGTACGCGATGAAGCTTTCCTCGAAGAGATAGGGGTCGTGAAAACGTGGATGCAGCAGCGCCACGCCCTCGCCGATCGCCGTTGACGCCGCATCCTCGCGGTCCTGCAATTCCTTAAAAAGACCCTCCTCGTCATAGACCTTCCCGCCTCGGACGGCAAGATCAGTCATGTCCCGGAGAATCCCCGCCTTCGCCTTCGCCTGCACAGCGAGATCAATCGTCTCGACGCTGAAGAGATCCGCGACGCCCCAACCCGTCTTGTCCGCGCGGCGATTCTCGTCCATCATCACACGGTGCTGCTCCTTGAGCGCCTTCTCGCCGGCCGCCAGGAGATTCCGCTGCGCCCACTCGTCCAGCGCCCGGTGTTCGAAAAACCAGTCGTCCCCGCGCTTCGTCGCCTCGATCTCCCCGCGCTGGGCGAAGTGCCGAAGCTCGTTCTCCTCGAGATGAACGTGCTCCGCCGCCTGCTTCAGATTTAGAACCTCTCTTGCCATTCCTCCAAACTTCTAAACATCTAAACTTCTAAACGCGCCGTGCACGGCGCATCACGCGGACGAGCGTCGTGACGACCAGCGTGTCACCGCTCGTTGTCCCCGAGACGACCTTCTCGCGCAGCATCAGGAACCGGGCGCGGGCAGCACGCAACTCCGCCGGAGACCAGTTGCGAAGGAAGCCCTCGTTCTTGCGGAGCGCATACGGGTTTAGGCCCTCCGTCCTGCCGTTCTTGATGTCAATCAGCTGACGGAAGAACTTCTCGATAACCATCGTCATCATGACCGCGAATCCGTTCTCAAGCTCGAATTTCCGCATCGCCGTGAGCGCGGCATTGAGGTCGCGCCTACCGATCGCGTCCGTGACGTCCCACACAACCGGCTCGACGCCATAGCCCTGCGAGGTGATCTCCGCGACGTCCGTCGCAGCAATCGTCGACTTCTCGTTGCCGAGGTAGTCCCGCATCTTCCCGAGTTCGCTCATCAGGGAGCGCGAATCCGTCCCGACGATCGAGACGAACTTCTCGGCAACCCCAGGTTCGAACTTGAACCCCATCTCCGCCGCGAGGTCAATGACGCGCACCACCGCATTCTTCGCCGCCTCCCACGGTTTCTCCGCGGCAAAGACGACCATCTCCGCAGCGGCCTGCAGCGTTTTCGCGAAGATCGAGGTCTTGAGGAGCTTTGGACCCGACAAGATGAAGTGCTGGTTCTCGGGAAGTGCCGCCGCCGCGAGCTTCCTGGCGAACTTCTCAAGCGCCTCCTTCACCTCCTCGGACGAGTCCTTCTTGCCCCCGCCCGGGAGGAAATGGACGTTCTTCCACCACGTCACCTTCTTCGGATCGAGGAACGGGGGCGTATCGAACGACGCCTCGGCCGCGCGCAGGTCCTTCATCTGCAGCTCGGCGTTCGTTGCGGTCATTGAGTCGATGACCTCCAGCCCGACGCCGTCACCGATCACCTTCTTGGCCGTCTCGCCAACGAGGTAGTCGTCTTCGCCGATGATGATGTGCAGGTTCACGCGCCCTTCCGCCTCGCGTTAAAGATGAACAGCGCCCCGACGGCGATCATGCCGATGGAGATCGCCTGCGAAATTGAGAACGGACCGACCGCCGCGCGCGGATCGCCGCGCAGGATCTCGATGCCGAAGCGGATTACGGCGTAACCGCAGAGATAAAGGCCGAGAATCGCGCCTCGTGGTTCGCGGTTTGTGATTCGCGCCTGACGACGCCAGACGTACATGAGCAACGCAAAAAGCGCAAGCAGCGCGGCGGCCTCGAAAAGTTGCGTCGGCAGGACACTCACCATCTTCCGCCCGTGTTCGTACCAGCTCGGGCTCCCCATTGGGAACGTCACCGCGCACCAGGCGTTGGAATCTCGCCCGTAGCAGCAGCCATAGAAGAAGCAGCCGATCCGACCGAAGGCGTGTCCGAGCGGGACGACCGCCGCGAGAAGGTCGGCAAGCTTCAGCGGACTCTCCTTCTTCACGAAGCACCACACGAAGAAGATGGCGAAGGAGAGGATGAACCCGCCGTAAAACATCAGCCCGCCCTGGTCGACGCGGATGATCGCCGCGGGATTGGATGCGAACTCGCTCTGCCAGTGCTCGATCACATAGGCGATGCGACTCCCCGCGACACCGCCGATCATCAGCGAGAGGAGGAGGTTCGAGAGGTCCTTGCGCCCGCTCAGCCTCTCGACGAGATGCCAGCACAGCAGGAACCCCGTCGCCATGCAGGCGCCATAGGTCTTCAAATGGAGAAACCCAAGATCGATCAAGTCAGGAAACATAAGGTCTCAAGTCTCCCGTCTAAAGTCCTTTGACCGACCGAATCCAGGTCATGGCCCGCCAGGCGAAGGTGCCGACGCCGACATAGGCGTCGCAGGTGCGCTGCAGAAGGATCCGCCCGAGCTCGGCGAAAGTAAGCGGCGTCATCGTCGCGAGCCAGACAAGAATGATCGCCACGTTGACGAGGAAGATGAAGACCCAGGAAAAGATGCGGCCGTAGAGCTTCACGTCCGGCTGGCGCTGCGTCAGCGTCTCCAGCGTGAAAAGAACATGAAACGACCAGGTGAAGCCGACAAGAAACAGCCAGAGCGGCAAGTACGGCAGCGGACGGATGAACGCAGAGGTGACGAGCGCGACGATGATGACGACGAAGGTGTAGAACGGGAAGAAGTACGGCGCAAGGGTGATGAGCAGGTTCGACTTCGTCAGCCGCACGCTGCCGCCCGAGGCGCTTACGCGCACGTCACTCGGCCGCGCCCCGAAAAGGAGCCCCCACAGGGCATGTGTGAGTTCATGGCCAAGCACATACATCCGCACGGGATGCGACAGCGCCATCCACGCAAACGCAAAAGCCAGAATGCCGCCGAAAAGCGACAGCGCCTCAGGAGTCATCCAGCCCGCCGATCCGACGGACAGGACAAGAGCATCAAGAAAGGCGCGTGAAACGCCCCAACAAAGCGGAAGGAGCGACAGGCCCAGCAGAAATCGGAGGAATTTCGCCATCAGTCCTTGTCAAAGGTAAAGACAAGTTCACCCGGAAAGACGCGGCGGTTCTGCCGCGCAATCATCTCGACGAAATCTGCATCAGTCTTGAACCGGCGTTGGTTCTCCATCAGCTCGGCAATTTCCCGCTTCTTGGCGTCAATCCGCTCCTGCAGTTCGGCATTTTGCCGCTTCGACGACTCGCTTCGGCGATAGTTCGGATAAACCATCACCCGATAACGACGAGAAGCAATACGCAACCCGTGAGGATTCCCAGAATTCTCTCTTTTAACGACTCGTTCATAGCGCTTAATTATATCAAAATACGAAACTAAACGGTTGACTTTCATAAAAAATATGAGATACTATCTCAATTGTTCGCTGGTGAATAGCCAGCAACAGGTCATTTTTAATAAAATAAAGAAAGACAAAAATGAAGAAAACCATCAAGAAGGCAGCCGTTAAGAAGCCGGTCGCCAAAAAGTGCGCCAAGACGTGCGCCAAGAAGCCAGATGCCAAAAAGGCTGCCGCAAAGAACGTGACGTTCACGGTCCATGCCGACAAGGGTAAGGCCGTCTATGTCGCCGGCGAGTTCAACAAGTGGAACCCGACCGCCAAGAAGATGACATACAAGGCGAAGAGCGGCATCTACGCCGCGACCGTTAAGCTCGCGGCCGGAACCTACCAGTACAAGTTCGTCATTGACGGCACCTGGTGCGCCGATCCGGAGAACGCGAACGCGGTCGCCAACGACCAGGGCACGTTCAACTCGGTCATCGAAGTCAAGTAAGCGGCTTGCCGATTTTCGGCACGGAGGACAGCAGATATCTGGTGTACTCCTCTCGCGGGGTCCCGAGGACATGTTCCACGGGGCCCTCTTCTATTGCCTTGCCGCGGTTCATCACGATAAGGCGATCGGCGACATGCTGCACGACGCCAAGGTCATGCGTGATGAAGAGGATTGACAGTCCGAGCTTTCCCTTCAAGTCGGCAAGCAGATCCAGCACCTGCGCGCGAATTGAGAGGTCGAGCGCGCTCACCGCCTCATCGCAGACAAGCAGGTCCGGCTTCAGGGCAATCGCCCGCGCAATGCAGACGCGCTGCCGCTGCCCGCCGGAGAACTCGTGCGGATACTTGTCAAGCGCCGAGGCATCAAGGCCAACGAGGTTTAGAAGTTTGGAAGCCTGGAAGTTTGGAAGTTTAGTTTCAGATGAAACCTCCAAACCTCCAAACCTCAAAGCCTCTTCGAGCACAGCTCGAACAGTCATCCGCGGATTCAGACTCCCGAGCGGATCCTGAAAGACCATCGCAACCCGTCCGCGCAGCTCAAACGATCCGCTCGTCGGCTGCTGCAGTCCCGTGATGACCCGCGCAACAGTCGACTTTCCGCTTCCCGACTCGCCGACAAGCCCGAGCGTCTCGCCGCGCTTCAAGTCAAAGGACATGCCGTCTACGGCCTTCACATATCCGACCGTCCGGGCGAACACGCCCTTCCTGACCGGAAACCAGACCTTCAGGTCTCTGACTTCAAGAATGTTATCCATTGAACCCCGGAAGGACCGTCTGCACGGCTTTCTTCGCCATGCGCGGATAGTCAAGCGTGTAATGGAGCCCGCGCGACTCGTGACGCTTCTGCGCCGACTTCACGATCAGCTCGGCACAGACGGCGAGATTGCGGAGCTCAAGCGTGTCCGGCGTCACCAGATAGCGGAAATAGTACTCGCGGATCTCACGCCGCAGCGTCTTGATGCGATGTGCCGCACGCGCCAGACGCTTGTTCGTCCTGACGATCCCGACATAGTCCCACATGAGGCGCCGGATCTCATCCCACATGTGCGCCACCAGAACCGCCTCGTCCGGCGGAACGGCACTGCCGATGCGCCAGTCGGGAATCGCAGGCAGTTTCTTGAATGATTCCGGATGCGGCCCCAGCCGCGCCGCTGTGAGTCGCGCACAGACAAGCGCCTCCATGAGCGAATTGGACGCGAGGCGGTTCGCCCCGTGCAGCCCGGTTGAGGCACACTCGCCGACAGCCGAAAGACCCCTAATCGACGTGACGCCGTCCGTTGTCGCCTGGATGCCACCGCAGGTATAGTGCGCCGCGGGGACAATCGGGATGAGGTCCTTCGCCATGTCAATCCCAAACTCCATGCACTTGTGGTAGATGTTCGGGAAGCGCGTCATCAGGTACGCGCGGCCCTTCTTGCGGATGTCGAGGAACATGCAGTCGTCGCCCGTCCGCTTCATCTCCGAGTCAATCGAGCGCGCCACGATGTCACGCGGAGCGAGCGAGCCGCGCGGATCGTACTTCTTCATAAACTCCTTGCCGTGCTTGTTGACCAAGACCGCGCCCTCGCCGCGCACCGCCTCGGAAATGAGGAAGCGCTTCGCCTGCGGATGATAGAGGCACGTCGGATGGAACTGAATGAACTCCATGTTCTCGATCTTCGCCCCCGCGCGCCACGCAAGCGCGATGCCGTCCCCGGTCGCCGTATCGGGATTGCACGTGTAGAGATAGACCTTGCCGCAGCCACCCGTCGCGAGAATCGTGTTCGGCGAACGGATCGCGTAGATCTCGCCGCTCGCCTTATTGAGGACGTACGCGCCGACGCACCGATTCTCCCCCTTCACACCGATGCGTTTCGTCATGATGAGGTCGATGACAATCGTCTCCTCGCGGATGTCGATCCCTTTCGCCCTCTTCACGCGGCGGATCATCGCCGCCTCGCACTTCTCGCCCGTGATATCGCCCGCGTGGAAAATGCGCCGCGCACTGTGTCCACCTTCGCGGGTCAGATCCCAGGCCCCGCCCTTCTTCTTCGCAAACTTGACGCCGCAATCAATGAGATCCTGGATTCCCTCGGGGGCGTGTTCACAGATTTCATGGACAACCTTCGACTTCCCGAGCCACGCGCCCGCGATCATCGTATCCCGCGCGTGCTTGTCAAAGGTGTCCTCCGGATCCATTACACAGCAGATCCCGCCCTGCGCGAAGTTCGTGTTGCAGTCCTGAAGCCGCCCCTTCGTCGCAACAACCACCTTGCCGTAGGCGGCGAGGTGCAATGCACTCATGAGCCCGGCCATACCGGACCCCACCACGAAGTAGTCGCAATCGACGATTTTCATTGTGCGGATATTATACCATAACCCTATGGTTCGGCGGCGACCGCGATTCGCTCAAGGCCATTCCAATCGCCGTCACACCGACTGATTGCTGCCGACGCACCGTTGGAATTGTCTCTCCCCAGATCAAATGCCACGACTACCATTCTTATTCCCCCGGGGTCGAAACATAGCGCCGTCGAATCTTGACAAGTGCGAAGTTGAATTCAATCTCAGTCTCACAGGACTTGGTCGCAAGATTCTTCCCGACGATATCGGCGAGAAGTTCGCCAGTCTTCTGCAAAAGAGACCGCTGCTCTTCGCCTCCATCCTGCACACGCTGCAAGGCTTCCATCGTCTGCGACATCTCGCGAACCCGGGCATATGTATCGACAATGGCCAATGTAGCCCGCGTCGCAGCCCTTCCCTTGAGGATTGTCGCAAGCATGTAAAGGCCTCGCTCCGTAAAAGCATACGGAAGCTTTCGCATTCCCATCTTTACGGACAACAGCTCTTCCTCGGACAAATTGGAAGTCAAAATTTTTGACTTCCAATTTTCCAGCTCAAGACTATTGAGCTGAAAGACAAAACCGGCGGGAAACTTGTCCGGATTGTTGCGAACGGCCTGATTGACCTCTTTCGTCTGTACCTCATAAAGTGCAGCCACGTCCCGATCGAGCAGAACCATCTGCCCTCGAATCGCAACGAGCAGAGACCTCACTCTTTCCGTCGCTATCACATCACAACCCATACGCGCCTCCTTTCCTTTAGGCGCATAGATTATCCCATAAGTCCGTCGACCTATGGTTACGCGAACGTTACGAAATGAAGGAAAAACGGTCTATGCGCCGATCAACGCATATCCGCGACCGCGAATCGCGTCAATCGTCAAGCCGCCGGTCAGCTTCCCGCGCAGACGGCTGACATGCGTCCGCAGATTGCCATCGCTCGGCACGCAGCCCTCGCCGCAAATCGCGGAAAATATCTCCATCGCAGAAAAATAGCGCCCTTTCCCTGACGCAAGCAAACGGAAGATGTCCGCCTCGGTCTTCGTGAGCCCGTCGGGCGCGGCGTTTCCCAACAACCGACGAGCGCGTTCAAGCGTCTTGCGAATGCGAACAAGCAGCACCGTGTCATTGACGCTCTTGGAAACGAAGTCGTCCGCGCCGACCTCCAGACCGCGCACCTGATCCTCGTCAGCATCCTTCGCCGTCAGGAAAACGATGGGAAGGTCGCGGTCGAACTGGCGAATCCGCTCGCAAACCGCAAAGCCATCCATCAGCGGCATCATCACGTCAAGAAGAACAAGATCGGGACGTCGGGCGCGAATGGCTCCAAGCGCCGCGATTCCGTCACGCGCCGTGCGCACGGAATAGCCAGCCCCTTCCAGCATCGCGGCAAGCTTGCGAATCGCCAGCTCATCATCTACAACCAAAATCTCCACGGCGGATATTATACCACGCCCTCCGCGGCACTTTCGCATATTGAAGCAAGAAGCCCGGCGAGCGCGATTCTCACAAAGCCGTTCCAATCGCCGTCACGCCACACCGACTGATCGCTGCCGAAGTGCCGTTGGAATTGTCCCCTCCCAACACCCATGAATCATTAGTGTAGAATTGCATTCACGCGTTCTATCGTCCACTGATCCATATCTACATTCACGCGCGCAAGACATCTTCCATGTTTCTTACGAAGTTCAATCCACTTTCCGACATATCCTTGTGGCAGTGAAGGCATTGATACTCCACGTTGAATCAACTCGCGCAATCTCACGTGTGTATACTTCCAATATTTATCTTCAAGAAGTGCCGACAAATCACCTTGCTCTTTCTTCATGCTCATTTCAACGCGTCCTTTTACTCCACCAATTCATCTCCTCCTGAACCGTGATGAGATGATGCGTTACGAGCTCTCCATTCTCCTTGACCTCACATGAAATCGGGGTCTCTATAACCTGGTCTGAATAACACCAGGAGTAATTCTCGAATCTGAAACTTTTATCTACTGCTTCAATCGAATAATTCCCACTGCTCCCTGAACTCACCACCTTAAACAACATCTTTTCAAAATCCCCAAACTCACCGTCCTTCTTCCTTGCAACCCATATCGAATCTTCCTTCCATTTTGGACCACATACAATAATCGATCCATCATTGGAGATGTAATTCGGACAGTCCTTTTGGAACATCCCTTCTGGAAACTCTGGGATAATGCCCATCAACTCCAAATAGAGCCAGTTGACCCTCGCTGTCAATTCTTCGAGTTCCGCATTCAGCCGCCAAACATAGGAACCGATAGCCGCCAACGCGACTAGACAGGCCGTAATTAGAAACTTCGTTCCCATTATCACCATGCAGCAAATCATTGGCCTATATGGGTAGACTCACTTCATCTCACACCAACCGGGCCATACGTTCCGTGTTCGATGTACAATTTCCCATCTGGCCCCATATACGCATACACAGATTTTGTAGTTGTACCGGCATAAACGGCATGCCCCTTGCAAGGATGTCCACAGGTGTGTCCGTTCTTCAAAAGACTCTCCTCTTTATACGGGAAATACTCACCACATCCTGAAAGAGAAGGAATGTCACCAACTTCAGACGGACAATAATGCCCCCTACTGCAATTACACGTCACCGCAATCGAGTTATCCTCACCATATAAAGCCTTTTTAACTCCCACTGGAATAATTCGCTTCGGCACAGGCTGGCAAAATTTAGTATATGAGGGCCATTCTGTCGCGAATTCAATCTTATACCGATGATCCTTCTTTGTTGGATAGACATAGACACCAGTCACCTTTTCGTGTCCGTCGCCATTGCCATACTGCTCTTTGAATTGTGACGCAACACGAGATTCCTCGGAGCATCCACACAGCACAAACAATACACTAAAAACTAAGTGGTCAGGATCGGCAGGGGCAAAATGCGGGAATGGGAGCGGCTGGACGCGGCGGATTCCGGCGGCGGGATTGCGGACGATCGCGCCAAAACTGGCGCGTGGAAAGGTTTCAACTCCCGAGATGGGTGGGGCTCGTTCCATCCATTGAAGCGCCGTCGTCAATGGATGGAACCGGCTTCGTCAATGGATGGACATGTGTCCGTCAATGGATTGAGCAGCGCGACTCGATGGTTGGAACGATGCGATTCAATGGATGGAACAAGTCATTTCAATGGATTGACAATCGCCCGTCCATCACCGGCGGCGGGACGGCGGAATCGGGGCGGCGGGATGGCGGAATGAGGAAAACCGCCGCGGATGAACGCGGCGGTTTCTGGGTTTAGGTGATTTCAATGCGACGAGCCTGCGTTTCAGGCCGCTTCGCCACCGCAACCGACAGGATGCCGTTCTCGAGCGTCGCCTTTAGGGTCGCCGGATCGGCCATCTCCGGCAGATCCACGCTGACCGCGTAAGGCCCGCACTCGAATTCCGCGGCGACCTGGCGGAAGCCCGCCGGATTCTGCCGCGATGTGCGCGTCTTGAGGACAAGCGTACGCCCCTGCACATCCAGATCGACCTCTCCCTTTCCGACGCCCGGAATCACGAACTTGAGATCGTAACCTTCGGGACGCTCGTTGATTGTCGCCGTGGGAACCATGTACTTCGTATCCATGATGAAACTCCTTTCTTCTTTCGTGTTAACCTTCGCTGATCGCGATGTGACGGACATTCGCCTCTTCGGCCTTCGGCAGCTCGATGCGCAGGATGCCATCCGCGAACTTCGCGTTCGCCTTGTTGGCATTGACGCGGAACGGCAGGTTGAGCCGCCGCGACCATGCCGGCGCCGTCTCCTCGCTCTTGCCGGTCTCGGCGTTCACCTTCGCCGCCGGACGATCGGCAATCACGACGGCCTGCGGTTCGAGCGTGAGCTCGATGTCCTTCGCTGTCTTGCCCGGCAGCTTCAGATCGACGATCACCGCGTTGTCATCAAGGAACACGTTCACCGGGGGAAACTTCCCCAATGCGCGCGCCCTCAGGTTGCTGAACAGGCGACTGTCGACATCCAGCATCTCATCAAGGATGCTCCAGGGGTTCAGGTTGATTGGTGTATTCATGTTCGTGTCTCCTTTCTTTTGCCACGCAGTCTTTATTGCAAACCGCGTGCCAACAGGAAAACACTCACATTATATGAAACAACCGCGACAGAACGTCCCGATTCAAGGACAAATTGGCGCAACCTACCGCCTTACGAGAAGGGGCCCCTGCCTTGCTTCGGCAACAAGGTCGAGGGTCGTCTGCCAGCAGGTGCGGACAAACGACTTGAATGCCGAAAGATCAGTGTTGCCGCGCTCGTAATCCCAAAGCGCCTGCAGATAGTCCTGTCGCGATTCGACCGGGATGACAATCGGCGGATAGCCGGCGAAGAGAATCGGCAAGTTGGAAAGCAGGCGGGCAAGCCGTCCGTTGCCGTCATAGAACGGATGAATCGACGTAAAGCCGACATGTGTACGGGCATAGGCGTCAATCGCCTCATCTTCCGTCGCCTCGGCACGGTAGAATCCGTTGAACTCGTCGAGCCACGCTTTCATCGCCTCCGGAACCTTGTCAGACGGCAGATAGGCATGGTAGACGCTACGCCCGTTTTCATCCGGCCAGTACGTCCCATTGTCCTCGCGCTTGTAGGCACCGACTGGCTTGTAGATGTCCCTCGACTGCTCATTGATGACGATGCGATGAAGCGTGAAGACATCCTCTTCCATCAGGCGGCCGCGCATCACCAGGTCCATCACGGCATCGACGGCATTCGCGTGATTCTGGACATCAATCTGGTCCTTGAGCGGTTTACCCTTGACCGTCAGCCCATACCCGAGGACAAACATCGTGTCACCGAGCGTGAGCGTATTGCCCTCGATCGCGGTCGAGTCGTGCGTCCAGACGGCTTTGAGCTGCTTGAGCAGCTCTTCCTTGCGAGTCGCAGGAATGCCGTCCAGAAATCTCATCAGATGTTGATGCGCAGCGTCGTCTCGCGGGCCGGGCCGACGGAGAGGACTCCGAGCTGGCCGCCAACGAGATCGAGAATGCGGTTGATGTACGCCTTCGCGTTCTCGGGGAGGGCCGCGTAGTCGGTGATCTTCGACGTCTCACACTGCCAGCCTGGCATTTCCTCATAGACCGGCTCACAGTACTTGAGGACCTCAAGGTCGGCCGGGAACGTCGTGTAGACGAAGCCGTCCTTGCGCTTGTAGCCCGTGCAGATCTTCACCGTCTCGAAGGTGTCGAGCACGTCAAGCTTCGTCATCGCCCAGAAGTCGACGCCGTTGACGCGCTGCGCGTACTTGGCGACCACCGCGTCGAACCAGCCGCAACGCCGCGGACGGCCCGTCGTCGCGCCGAACTCGCCGCCGCGCTGGCGGAGCGTCTCGCCGTCGGCGTCGAAGAGTTCCGTCGGGAATGGCCCCTCTCCAACGCGCGTCGTGTAGAGCTTCAAGACGCCGATCACGCGGTCAATCGCACGCGGCGACACACCCGAACCCGTGCAGGCGCCGCCGGCGGTCGGGTTCGAGGACGTCACGAACGGATACGTGCCGAAGTCGATGTCGAGCATCGTCGCCTGCGCACCTTCGAAAAGAAGCGACTTCTTCGCCTCGAGATTCTCGTGCAGGAACTGGATCGTATCCGTCACGTACGGCATCAGCGCCTTCACCATCGGCGTGTAGAGCTTCACCATCTCCTCGGCATCAAGGAGCTGCGCCCCGAGCGACTTGAGCGCGCGGTTCGCCTCTTCGACCTGATCACGGACAAGGTCGAGGAAATTCGGACGAAGGATGTCGCCGACACGCATGCCGTAACGGCCGACCTTCGCGGCATAAGCCGGACCGATCCCGCGGCCGGTTGTCCCGATCTTCTTGCCCTCGGGACGCGCCACCTCCTCGGCCTTGTCAATTGCGCGATGCCACTGCATCACCATCTGCGCGCGTTCGGAAATGTGGAAACGGCCCTTCAGCTCGAAGCCCCAGCTCTCGACCTGCTCGAGCTCCTTCATGAGATCGAACGGATCCATCACCACGCCGTTGCCGATCACGCAGTGCTTGCCGTTGTGGAGGATGCCGGACGGCACCAGGTGCAGAACGTACTTCTTGTCGCCGACGACCACGGTATGACCAGCGTTCGACCCGCCCTGGAAACGAACGACGACGTCCGATTCCTCCGTCAGAAAGTCAATGACCTTGCCCTTGCCTTCATCGCCCCACTGGGCCCCAACGAGTACAGTATTCATAACGTTGACGTATTATACCAAATTTAACCGCTCGAGGACGGGGCCGATGAAGGACTCGGACACCTCCATCCCGAGGGGGATGGTCGGCTTGTTCGCCCCATGGAAGTCGCTGCCCGCCGTCTTTAGGAGCCCAATCTTCGTCGCAAGGCGCGTAAACGCGACGTTCTCCTCATTGGTGTTCGCCTGGTAAAGCGCCTCCACGCCGTCCAGTCCCCGTTCCTTCAGCGCGGCAAGCTCCCGCTCCGCCGCGGCAAAATCACACCCCGTGTCCTTCCAGTCACGCCGCCAGTACTTCGGGTGCGCCATCACGCAAATGCCGCCAGCCCCATGAACGACACAAAACGCCTCTTCCTGCGACGGATGCCACCGTTCCTCGTAACACCGCGTCTCTGCCGGCGAATCGGGCAGCAGGTACTTCTCGAACGCCTCCTTGATGCTCACGACCAGCCCATGCTCCAGCAGCCAGCGGGCGAAGTGCGGACGCGCCAAGACCTCGCCGTGAGCATAAGTGAAGATATTCTCCATCTCAATCCCGAGACGACGAAAATTCTCAAGGATCCGCGCATTGCGACCGTTGCGGCCGTCAAGCACACGCCTCAGGAACGCCTTCAGCTCCGCATTCTCCGAATCAATGCCCAGTCCCAGCAAATGAAACTTGTCAAAGCCTTCTCCCGGCTCAATGCTCAGCTCAATGCCCGGGACGCCCGGCCACTCCCGGATGCCATCGCAGTTGTCGTGATCCGTCAGCGCAATCGCCGCAAAACCCCGCGCCTTCTCGGCCAGCTCGGCGGGACTGCAAGTCCCATCGCTCGCCGTCGAATGGACGTGAAAGTCGACTCTCATCTCAAATCTCTCAACCCTCTCAAACCTTCAGAAACACGTTCTTCCGATAGAGGAATCAGACAATCCGCTCGCCCCACACCGGAACAATGGCCTTAAACGTCTTGCCAGCGACGGCCAGTGCGACCGTCGCTCCCGCCGACTTGACGAACTCACCTCTCGTCATTGATCGCCCGCTTCAGCACATTCGTCCAATTCCCCAGCCGTTCCGCCGCATCGCATTCGACGATGAGCCGCAGATACGGCTCGGTGTTCGACTTGCGGATGTTGATCCAGCCCTCGGTGTACTCGATGCGGATACCATCAATCTCACTGCGCGAAAGCTCC
>CADAKF010000032.1:0-14591 GCA_902788415.1 uncultured bacterium | reverse complement strand
CTTCGCCGTCTTCAGCACCCGCGCAATCGCCGCGTCCTTGTCCTCGACCTTGAAATTCATCTCGCCTGAATTGGCGTAGACGCCGCTGATCGGCCGCATCATCTCGGAGAACGTCTTCCCCTTGGCCTTCGCCTGCGCAACCTCGCCGAGGATCCTGAGCGCCGCCAGGACGCCCGAATCGCAGCCGTGGAATTCACTGAAGTAGTAATGTCCCGCAAGCTCTCCGCCACACACCGCGCCGACCTTCCGCAGCATCGGCTTCGCAAAGGCATGTCCGACCGGCACCATCACCGGCTCGCAGCCCATCCGACGAAGCTCCTCAATCGCCCCGCGCGAAGTTCTGACGTCGTGGATGATTCGAGGACATAAGACGGAAGACTTTAGCCCCAAGTCTCCCGTCTCGCGTCTAAAGTCCTCCTTGCCGCGCAACGTCGCCCGTGCAACGATCGGAATCAAGTAGTCGGGCTGGACAAAGTCACCTTTCTCATCAACGAACATGCAGCGGTCGGCGTCACCGTCGAAGATGACGCCGCAGTCGAGCTTCTGCTCGCGCACCAACGCCGCGATCTGCTCGCGCGCCTCGGATTTAAGCGGATTCGGGCTGTGATTCGGGAACGTCCCGTCCAGCGTGTCATTGATGACGATCGCCCCGGGAAACAGCTCGTGCACCAGAATCGACGCCATGCCGTTGGAGCAGTCGACGGCGAAGCGCAAGGACTTAAGACACGAGACTGAAAACGTCTGCGCCTTCATCCATTCAATGTATTTCTCTATCCGATTTCTCAACTTCTCAACCTCTCAACGCTCCTTGAACCACACCTGCATTTCGTTGCCCGGCTCGCGGTTGCCCCAGAGGCAGTACGGGATCAGCTTGAGTCCGTTCGACGCCTTGAGCGCCGGGAACGTCTTGTCTCCGATCACGATCGTGTCGTCCGTGAAGGTCGCATCCGCCGGCAGCACCGCGTCAAACGCCTTGCCGCCGTTGTCGCATCCCTCGGCACAGTAGACGATCGGACCGCGCTCGACGGCAAGGCGTCCCTTGTCCGCCTCGACCTTCGCATGCGCACGGATGCGCTTCACCGGCATCGGCAGATCGACCTCGACCACATCGCCGCCCTTCCACTCGCGCTCGACCGTCAGATAACCGTCCTTGCCCGGTACGCCGTTGACGGCGCGGCCGTTCACCGCAACGCTGATTTCCATCGCGCTCGACGGCTTCGTCTGCGTATAGAGGTCGCTCGGCACGGGCTGGCCCTTCGCCCAACCGGGGATGCGGATCTTAAGGGTTAAGCGGTTAAGCGGTTGAGCGGTTAAGTGATTAAGGGTGAGCATCGCCTTGCCGTTCCACGGATACTCGGTCTTGCAGACAACCTTCACGCCGCCGACCGTCGCTTCGCCTTCCATGAAGAGATTCCAGTAGAGCGTGCCCTTGCCGTCGGTCGCATAGGCGAAGGAGGGAATCTGCGGAATGAACCGCACGTCGTTCACCGGGCAGCAGCTGCACCCGAACCACTTTGAGCGCACATACGGCTTGTCCTTCGCATTTCCGACGCCCGTCTTGTTTGCAAGCGGATTCGGATAGAAGAACTCGTCACCCGACAGCGAGATGCCGGAGACGAATCCGTTGTAGATCGTCCGCTCCAAGACATCCACGTACTTCGCCTCGCCCTTCCAGCAGAACATGCGCTGGTTCCAGAGCGCAAGGGCAATCGCCGCGCAGGTCTCGAGATAGGCATTCTCGTTCGGCAGGTAATAGTCTTCGCCGAACGCCTCCAAAGACTCGCCCCACTTCGAGTGCCTCACCCACTGTGCCGCACCAACGCCGCCGTTGAGGTGCAGCTTATGTCCGACGACGCTCTCCCAAAGGCGGTCGATGGCCGCCATGTAGGAGTGGTCGCCCGTCAAGGCCGCCACGTCGGCCATGCCGCTGTACATGTAACAGGCGCGCACGGCATGTCCGACTGCCTCGTCCTGCTGGAGAACCGGCAGATGGTCCTGCACCCGAGGCCCCCAGATCGCGCGCACGTCCTTTCGTCCGCGCACGTCGAGAAGAAACTTCGCGAGCTTCAGGTAGCGTTCCTCGCCCGTCACGCGGTAGAGCTTGCAGAGGGCGAGCTCCATCTCCTGATGTCCCGAGGTCAGCTTGAGCTTGCCGGGTTCCCAGCCGAAGGTGCGGTCGATGAGATCGGCGCTCTTGCGGGCGATCGCGAGGAAGTTCGTCTTGCCCGTCGCCTCATACCACGCGACCGCAGCCTCGTACATATGCCCCTGGTTGTAGAACTCGTGCGACCAGGAGAGGTTTTCCCATCGCGCGGTACCGTCGATGGACTCGTTACCGCCCAGCGTGCGCGACGTGTAGAGGTAACCATCCGGCTCCTGCGCCTTCGCCATCTCGCCGATGAGCCAGTCCATGTACTTCTCCAGTTCCGGATCCTTCGTCTCGGCGTAGATGTAGGCCGCGCCCTCCATCACCTTGTAGACGTCCGAGTCGTCGAAGAAGATGCCGCCGAACTTGCCGCCCTTCACGCGCGCCGCGCAGTTGGTGAAGTTCGCGATGCGCGGCGTCTCGTTGCACTTCGCGAAATCGGCCTTCAGCGTCACCAGCCGGTTGGTCGCGAGGCGATCGAACCAGAATCCGCCAGCTACCTTGACGTCGGTCATCTTCGCCGCGCGAATCGGATAGTCGGCGGCGACGACGGGGAGAAAGGACATCAGACAGAAAACAACAAACAACACCTGTTTCATGACTTTAATTTTCCTTGTTACGACTTGGAACCCGAAACCAGAAGCTTGGAACCAACAACCAGTCTCTCGACCTCATTGAGCCCGTTCGCGTAACCGACGGGCAACGCCGTGCGCATCGAGACCTTGAGGCCGTTGTCCGACGGCGGATTGTGCGACGCGGTGATCATCACGCTGCCGTCGAAATCCTCCTCGGCTGTGAAGAAATAGACCATGGGCGTCGTGCAGAGCCCGAGATCAGTCACCTCGGCCCCCGCCTCCTCCAAGCCCTTCACCAGCGCGTCGCGAATGTCCTTGCTCGTCGTTCGACAATCGCGTCCCACGAGAATCTTCACGCCTTCATTCGCGCGATTCGTCCCATTCGCACGATTCGCATTCTGAATCACTCCCGGCAGCGCCTTGCCGACCTGATACACCGTGTCGAGACCGAAGTCGACCCCAAACGTCCCGCGCATATCGTATGCCTTGAAAAAACTCATGCTCGCATTATAGCACAATCCGCGGCAATCTGTCTCTGCAAATCCGCGACGGAATCGAATCGCCTTTCAGAGCGAATGAAGCGCATCAGCGAGACCGCCGTCGCGTCTCCCGTCTTATGCCTCAGGTCCTCAACCCCCGCATCCGGAAAATGAATCTCCAGCACCGGCGTCTTCCACGCCTTGTCGCCCATGGTCGGGGCAATGCCGTAGTTTGCTATTCCGCGCAATCCGCCGACCTCAACCTCATAAACCCCTCGCCTCAGCACAATTCGCGAAGATTCGCCGCATTCGCGAGATTCGCATTCTAAAATCCTGAGGTTGACGGTCGGATAACCGATCTTCTCTCCAAGTCCCTTCCCCTGAAACCTGAAACCTGAAACCTGAAACGTCCGTCCCAGCATCGCGTTCGCATCCTCGATCTCGCCGCGTTCAAGCGCCGCACGAATGCGCGAAGAGGAGATCGCCTCGCCCTTGTACTCGGCATACGGAACGACCTCGACCCCAAAGCCGCGCTCCCGCAGAAACGCCGCGTCACCCGCGCCGCCCGCGCCGAACCGCCAGTTGGCGCCGCATCTCACAGTGGAGAAGCGGAATCCTTTCCGCTTCAGAAAAGAATCGACAAATTCCTCAGCCGGCATCTCGGCGAGCTCCGGCGTAAAATCGACAACCGTCACGTCCTTCACCCCGCACGCCTTGATCGCCGCGACGCGCTCCTCGCAGCTCATGACGAGCCGCGGCGCCCTCTCCGGCGCAAGGATCGTGAGCGGATGGTTACGGAATGTGAGCGCGGCATCCGCGCCCTTCAGAATCGCCTGGTGTCCCAGATGGACACCGTCGAAGAATCCTACAGCAAGAGAAGACAAGGTGAAGGTGAGAGGTGAAGGTGAACAGTGGAATCTAAGGTTTAAGCGCAACGGAAAGTGGCATGACGACAGACGCAAAATCCTTCATTTCGGTTTCCAGAAGCTTGTCGAACGGAATGGCGTCGGCGACGTCGAACTTGCCGATCTTCGTCCGCCGGAGCGAAGTGAGCGTCGCACCCATGTCCTGCGCGAGCGCACGGACGATGACACCCTTCGACGCCTTCAGCTCGAACTTCACCTCCCGCACCTCCCGCACCTCTTCCACCTCTTCCACCTCTTCCACCTCTTCCACCTTCATCCTATACACATGCGCGAGGAACTGCTGGTGGTCACCCGTGTCGACGACCTCGTATTCGGCGGTGCCCTCCTTGCGGATCGCGCAGAACCTCGGCTCGACCTGAAAGACATCGCCTTTCAAATCATCAAGCGTCGCGAGTCGTGACGGCAGGGGAATCGGACGCCCCCACGCATCGCCCGTATCCGTCGTTTCGCCGAGCTTGAGCGTCCCGGTGTACTCACGGTCCGCGCCCATCACGTCGCCGACGAACTTGTTGGCATCGCCGATCAGGAGAATGAAAAGTCCCGAGGCCTGTGCGTCCAGTGACCCGCCGTGCCCGACCTTGACGAGATTGAACTTGCGCTTCACCGTCTTCACGACCGTCGAGAACGCAATCCCCTCCGGTTTATCCACGAGGAGGAATCCGTTCAAGTCCTCCAACATCTTCAGTTGTGTCAGATTTGCCATATCATCCTTTGGAAATTTCATCTTCGACCAGGCTGTCGAGGAACCGCTGCGGAGGCGGGCAGGGACGGAAGTCCTTCGTCGAGACGAAGACATGACGCGTGTAGCCCTTCGCAAGAACCGCATCCTCACCTTTCCGCCGGACTTCGCAGGCGATCTCAATGCGGACGCCCTTCTGCAGTTGCACCCAAGCCGAGATCTCCAGGAGGTCATCGTACTTCGCCGGCGACTTGTAGTCCGCCTCGGCGTGAACGACCGGAAGCATGAAGCCCTCCTGCTCGCACTCCTTGTAGGTATAGCCGCACGAGCGCATCAGCTCATTGCGCGCCCGCTCAAAGAGCGCCATGTAGTTGCCGTAGTAGACAACCCCCATTTGGTCCGTATCGGCATATGGAACCCGATATTCAGTGATGATTTTCTTCATTTGATTTTCTCATGCGTCGAAGAAGGTCTTGCCGCCGACCTTGATCCGCTTGGCGGGCGGGTAGGTAAACTTCCACTTGCGTTTCAGGAACTCGGCCGCCTCCCACTTCGCCATCGCAAGGTCGTGGAGCCGGTAGTTGCCGCAGTTGACCGCCGTCGCGCCGGGCACCTCGCCCTTGTAGTTCGCCTGATGGCGGAACGCCGCGCGGATCAGCTTCTCGATGTCCTTCGGCAGGATCTCGAAGTCCGTATTGGTGATGAAGTAGAATCCCGTGAGGCACCCCATCGGACCCCAGTAGACGACATGGTCCTTGAACTTCGAGCTCCTGAGGTATGTCGCGACAATGTGCTCGATCGTATGCATCGCGTTCGGATGCACGGCAGGCTCGACGTTCGGCTTCTTCATCCGGATGTCAAAGGTGGTAATCCACCCGCCTTCGACCTTGTCCCGTCGGCTCACGTAGATGCCGGGAACGATGCGCGTATGGTCGACTTGAAAACTGGCGATTAGCTTCATTTGTCTTTCGTCTCCCGTCTAAAGTCCTATCTAAACCCCAAGATTTTGTGGAGCTGAACAGAGAGCGACCAGCCATCGAGCTGCGCAAGAACCGACTTGGCTGTCGCGAAATCGATCTTCCCGTCGCGGTCACACGGCGAGACATAATAGTCGGTCGCAGCAACCTGCTCGCGTATCCTCTTGCAGAAATCGACGACTTTTTCGCTGCTCGCCACAACCCGCACCTCGTCGGCCGCCTTCAGGGGAGAAGCGGAATCCTTTCCGCTTCCATAAAAATCGTCAAATTCCATTTTCGGCGAGCAGGCGACATAGTCGACGAACCCGAGCCAGTCCGCGTCCTGTGTCCCATTGGTCTCCACCGCCACCCAATATCCTTCGCGCCTCAGCGCGGCGACAAGTTCCGGCATATCTTTCTGGATTGTCGGTTCGCCGCCGGTCAGGATGACGCTTTTCGCCTTGAAGCCCTTCACTTCCTTCAGAAGATCCTCAAGTGAAAGCGAGAACCTCTTCTTCACATCGGTATCGCACCAGGGGCACTTCAGGTTGCATCCGGCGAAACGGATGAAGACGCACGGACGCCCCATGTTGCGTCCCTCGCCCTGCAGCGACTCGAATATCTCAACTAACTCGTACACCTTCTCACCCTCTCACCCTCTCACCTTCTCACCCTCTCACCATCACAACTTCTTCAGCCCATTGCGGATGGAGCGCTCGCGAGCCTCGATGGACTCGCAGAGGCGAAACTGGACGCGAGCGCGGTTCAGGTTCTGCGCGGGCTGGGTGGTCTTGAAGTAGACGTTGCCGGCGAGGTAGTCCTGGAAGAAGCGAAGCCCGAGCTCGAACGGCAGCAGGCGGATCGAGTCGTAGAGATAGGCGCGGTCGGCGTCCGTCAGGAACGCGCCCGCCTCGCGCATATAGCCCTTGCAGAACGCCGTCGCAAGGTCCTCGTCAAACGTCACCTTCGCGAGGTTCGTCTCCTCCTCGCCCGCCGGATTGCAGATCGAGCGGAGCGCATCGCCGAAGTCCATGTGGATGAGGCCCGGACTCACCGTGTCGAGGTCGATGACGGCCGTTCCCTTGCCGGTCACGTCGTCGATCATGATGTTGTTGACCTTCGGATCGCCGTGGAACATCCGCTTCCTGAGCTCGCCCCTCTTCTGCGCCTTCTCGAGGCAGACAGCGAGATCGCGCCGCTCGGCGACGAACTTCGCAAGCCGCTTCGCCTCCATGGACGCGTTCAGAAGCTCCTTCGCGTGCTTCGTCTTGAGCGTCGCGTCATACTGCTTCAGGTAACCCGACGTGACGTGAAACCCGGGAAGCGGATCGACAATCGCCTTCGGCGACATGTCGGAGATGAGGTAGTGGAAGTGCCCGAGCGCGGCGCCGCACTCCATCGCGTGCTCCGGACCCTGCGCGACGTCGAAGGCGTGGGCGGACATGATGCGCGTAATGACGCGCCAGACCTCGCCGCCTTCGTCGATCACGTAGTCCTTCGCATCCTTCGCCTTGACGATCCGTGGCATCTGCCACACGCGGTCGTCGCGACCCGCCTTCGCGTCCGCCTCCAACTTCTCGTGGCAGTGCTTGGTAATCTCGTGCATGTTGGACATGATGACCTCGGGCACGGGGAAGACCTTGCGGTTCACCTTCTGCAGGATGACCTGCGTCTCGGTAAACGTGTTGCGGTAGATCGCGAGGTACGTGTCGTTGATGTTGCCGTTGCCGAACGGCTGCAGGGCGACGAGACGTCCCTTCAGGTTGAACTTGTTGACGAGAATCGAGAGTTCCATGTTCGGACTCCTTACCGTGGTTTCAAGAAGAACGCGTCGTGCGTGATGGCGAAGGCCCAGTCCTCCGGCATGCGCTTCAATTCGTGGCCCTCGCCCCATGTGTCGGTGTAGAGGACCTCCTTCTTCTTGTCGTTGTAGCCAATGATGAGCCGCATGTGCCCGCCGACGGACTGCGGATTCACTCCGCGCTCGGGATAGATGCCGAGCGTCACGCCCCAAAAGACGGGAACGCCCGCATTGACCTGCTGGCGCACGCCGGCGGAAAACTTCTTCAGCCGCGCGTCCTTCTGCCGCATGCGGTAGATGACCTTCTTGTCCATCGCCTCGCGCATCTCGGAGATGTAGATGGTGTGCCCGCGCGTGAACTGCGCGAGCGAGAGCTCCGGCTTCTTCTCGGCCTTCGCCGCCTTGTTGTAGCGGCTTATCTCGTCCTCGAGGTCGCCGATGCCGGACGACAGGTCCACGATGCTCTGGAAACCGAGTCCGTTCTTCTCGCCGACCGCCGTCACGGTCTTCTTCATCTCCGCAACGCTCGTGCCGCCCTGAGCCTGCGTCCCCGCCTGCTGCGCGATCTCGTGCTCGTCGATCTGGTTGCCGTAGTAGCGGAGGACCCGCTCCGAAACCGCCGCGGCACAGTAGCCCTTCTGCCCCTGGTCCACCATCGGCACGTTGTCGATGTAGACGTCACCGTTCGGGCTCTTCGTCACGTTATCCCTGATCTTCGCCTTGCCCGTCTTGCCGGTCGCCCGCTTCGCGAGTGCACCGCGTGGCTTCGCCTTCGCCCCGCCCTTCGGCGTCAGCGTAAGGCGCAGATACTCAACCGTGCGGTTCTTGTTGGAATCCGCCGACGAAAGCCCCCAGGCGAGCTCCGCGGACGGATCGGCCTTGTCAAACCGCCGCCGGTACTGCACGCCGCCGCTTCGGAGCGTCGTCTTCTCAGGCTTCGTCTTGTCGGACGCGTCCAGCTTCTGCGCGACCGCGGCGATCTTCGCCTTCAGCTCGGCGACGTCCATCACCGCAAGGCCGGCGTCGCCGCGGTTATAGAGCGACAGCTCCACCCGCGAGACCTTCTCCTCCTCGCCGCCCTTGTCAAAGTAGACCTTTGCCTCCCAGACCTTGTTCCCATACCACGAGCAAGTGTCGTGCTTGAGACAGTTGACGATGGTACGGTCCTCGCTCGCGAATTCGAATCCGTCCTTCGCGTGGTCGACGGCGAAAAACTCCGCTTGGCCCGTCCAGGCGTCCTTCTCGGCGAACAGCACCCCGAGGTCAAGCGCGGCCAGCAAGATCAGTGACGTCGCGCACATGGGACGAAATCGATCCTCCTCTGATGGAAGTCCACCTTGGCGACGTGCACCCTCATCCGGTCGCCGACGTGCCAGCTGCCGCCGCCCGGGGCGGAGAGCGACTGGTCAGATTCGTTGAAGCGGACGAACTTGCGCGACAGGAGCGAGACGTGCACGAGTCCCGAGACCGTCAGCTCGGGAATCTCGACGAAGCAGCCGAACGGCATGCACTTCGAGATGACGGCGTCATAGTCGACGATCTGCCGCGAGTTGACCTGATCCTCGAGGAGCCGGTATTTCTTGATCTCCAGGAGCCCGCGCTCGGCCTCCGCGGCGATCTCCTCGCGCTCGCTCGTGTGCTCGGCCCACTTCGCCAGCAGCTTCGGCGGCACCTTCGCCCGCGCCGGATTCCCGCCTCTGCCCTGTTCCCTGTTCCCTGTTCCCTGTTCCCTTTCTCCCAGATAGGCCGCGAGCTGGCGGTGCAGCGTCAGGTCCGGATAGCGGCGGATCGGCGAGGTGAAGTGCGCGTAGTACTTCTTCGCGAGGCCGAAGTGTCCGATCGTCGTCGAGTCGTAGACCGCCTTCTTCATCGAGCGGAGGATCATCGTCGACAGGGTCGGGTAGAGCGGATTCCTCTTGATGGACTTGAGGAACTGCGCGAACACCTTCGGATTCTCGATGTTCCCCATCTTCACGCCCAGTCCGCGCAGTTCGCTGCGCAGCAGCAGGATCTTCTCCGGATCCGGCGGTTCATGGAGCCGCGCCAGGATCTTGACGCCGCGCGTCCAGAGCTCCTTCGCCACCGCCTCGTTCGCCGCGACCATGCACTCCTCGATCATCTGGTGCGACTCGTCGTAGGGACGCGTCACGATGCCCGTCATCTCGCCGTTGCGGTCGAGCAGCACCTCGGCCTCGGGAACCTCCAGATCGAGGGCCCCCGCGGCAAACCGCTTGCCCCTGAGCTGCTGCGCAAGCTCATTGATCGCCCTAATGGTTTTAACACAGAGGCACGGAGACACAGAGGCGGATTCCGGCACGAGGGCTCTGCAGTCTCTGTGCCTCTGTGCCTCGGTGTTAATGATCTTCATCACCTGCTCGTAGGTGAAACGGGCCTTGCTCCTGATGATCGACTTGGCGAACTCGCGCTTCGTCATCTCGCCGTTCCTGTCGAATGTCATGAACACCGAGAACGCAAGGCGGTCCTCGTTCGGCACAAGCGAGCAGACGCCGTTGCAAAGCTCCTCGGGCAGCATCGGCACGACGCGGTCGCAGAGGTAAACGCTCGTCGAGCGCCTGTACGCCTCGCGGTCCAGCGCCGTCCCCGGCCGCACGTAGTGCGAGACGTCCGCGATATGAACGCCGAGGATGCGGTTGCCTCTGCGGTCCGACTCCAGCGACAACGCGTCGTCGTAGTCGCGCGCCGTCACGGGGTCGCAGGTGAAGATGAACTTCTTGCGAAGATCGAGGCGGTGAAAAGGTGAGAGGGTGAGAGGGTGAGAAGACGAGACTTGCCGCGCCTCGTCTAGAACTTCCTTCGGGAAGCTCCGCGGCAGTTTGTAAAACTTCATCACCGCCGCGGTGTCTTCGCGCGGTGTCTTCCCGGGAGGAGGGAACAGCGGCTGATCAGGAAAGTCTTTCATAGCGTGCGTCAAGCGACAGCGTTTCCTCCAATGATTTCGCGCCGCTCACGGAGTCGGAGACGGTGAGATTCATCGCCGCCGTGCAGGAGGCGAGGCGCAGGGTCTTCTCGGGGTCGAAGCCCTTCAGAAGCGAATAGAGCGTGCCGGCACAGAAGGCGTCTCCCGCACCGACCGAGCCCTTGATCCATCCGGACGGGAGTTTCAGCGAGCCGATGCGGACGAAGTCACCCTTCGCGTCCATCGTGACGCCAACCTCGGGACAGTGGACGACGACCCGCTCCTTCACGCCCAGCCCGAAGAGGCCTTCGCAGATGCCCTTCAGGTCGTCCGCCTTCCGTCCGGTCGCGAGCGAACCCTCGACCTCGTTGATGATGCAGTAGTCGCAGTGCCTGAGCGCGGGGCGGACGATTCGCGCGAAACGCTCGGACTGCTCGCTCACGATGTCGACGGACGTCTTGATGCCGGCCGCCTGGACCTTCGCGAGAAGCCGCGCGGCCTTCGTGCCGTACTCGTCATCCGGCGCATCCATGCCGTCCAAAAGCAGCAGATAGCCGAAGTGGAAGATGCCGCAGTCGAGCTTCGCGACGTCGATGTCCTCGGGCACGAGCAGCGAGTCCGCGCCGTGCAGGTTAAAGAACGTGCGCTCGCCCGTGCCCTCGACGGTCATGACGTCCGTGAATGACGTGGGACGCTCGGACGTCTTGCGGACCGCCGCGCAGTCGATGCCCCTCGACTCCAGGAAGCGGACCGCGAAGTCGCCGTTGTCATCCGCCCCGACCGCGCCGATCGCCTGGACGGCGACGGACGGGTCGAGTGTCTTCAGGTCGACGGCCGTGTTGCTCACGGACCCACCGACCGCGCGCTTGACGGACGAGATCGGGACGAGCATCCCCTTGTCCGGCCAGCTCGGGATCATCTTGACCTGGTCGACGATGATGTTGCCGCAAAAGGCGATTTTCTCGTTCATAGGTCTTTCAGCCGACGACGATTTCCTCGCTCGGATAGCGAATGTGCCGCTTCGACTCACGCGAGCCGATCATCAGGACGACCGTGAGCGCGCCAAGCCGTCCGAGGAACATGGCGACCATGACGACGATGCGCCCCGCGAAGGACAGCCGCGCCGTCGTGTCGCCGATCGAAAGCCCCGTCGTCGTCACGGCCGAAATGACCTCGAACGCGAGGCGGAAGTCCGACGCCGCGCCATTCGGCTCGATGGCGACCAGGATGCCCGAGAAGACGTCCTCCAGCAACAGGAGGACGATGACGATGATGATCGACTCGCGCACGACGTCGTAGGAGATGACGCGCCGGGAGAGGACGGTCTCTGCCTCGCCGCGACACATTGCGAGAATCGTCGACAGGAAGACCGCAAGTGTCGTCACCTTAATGCCGGCCGCAACAGAGCCGGGTGCGCCGCCGACGGTCATCAGGAACTCGTAGATTTGCAGCGTCGTCGTCTGCAGGGACTCGAGGGGCACGACGGTAAACCCGCAGGAGCGCGGCGTCACCGCCTGGTAAAACGCGACCCACAGCTTCTTGCTCCAGTCGAAACCGCCGAGCGCGCCGTTCCACTCTAGGAGTAGGAACGCGCCGAAGGCGAGAAGGATAAGGCTGAAGGAATACTTGAGGACGATCGCGCTGTGCAGCGTGAGACGTCCCTTCGCACCCGATTTCCGGCGCAGGAACTTGAACGTGCAGATGTTGTAGATGACGAGGAAGCCGATGCCGCCGAGGATCGTCTCCGCCGCAAGGACGAAGAGGACAAACGGATCAGACGCAAACTTCGCGAGCGAATCTGGATAAAGGCTAAAGCCCGCATTGCAGAAGCTCATCACCGAATAGAAGACGGACAGGTATGGATCGCGGAAACGGAAGTAGAGGAGCGCCGCGCCGATCGACTCGACGACGACAATCGAGCCGACGATCCAGAAAACGAGCCCCTTCACGCCGCGGATACCCGCGACGCCGTAGGCGTTCATCAGCGAGAACTCGCTCGCATACGAGAGGCGCCGCCCAATCGCCACCAGGAGGAATGTGCCGAGCGCCATCAATCCGAGCGCGCCGAGCTCGACGAGGATGATGAGGACGACCTGCCCGACGAACGAGAACTCCTGCGCGATGTCCACGACCGAAAGTCCCGTCACGCAGACGGCGGAACAGGCTGTGAACGCGGCGTTCGACCAGTTGCCCCAGGTTCCGGACGCCTGCGAGCAGGGCAGGGCGAGCGCCAGCGCACCAATCCCGATCAGCGCGAGAAAGCCGAAGGCAATGGAAAAGCGCCCCCTCACCTGATCGTGCCCTTCTCCTTCAACCAGATGGCCCAAATCGACGCCTCGTAGAGAACGCAGAGCGGAATAGCCATGAAGACCTGACTCATCGGATCGGGAGGCGTCAGGAACATCGCCAGGACGAACGCAAGCACAATCGCGAAGCTCCGCTTCTCGCGAAGCCCCTTCGAGGAGACGATACCGAACCAGCCGAGGACGAACAGGATGAGCGGCAACTGGAAGACGAGCCCGAAGGCGAAGATCGTCTTCAGCACAATTGAGATGTAGTTCTCAATCCGGAGGATCTCCATCTCGAAGCCGACCCAACGGTTGATCGCCTGAAACGCCTTGACGACCATCGGCAGTGTCTTCTCGTAGGCTATTGCGACGCCGCCGAGGAAGAAGACCGTCCCGACGGACATGATCGACAGAATCACAAACTTCTCGCGATTCGTAAGCGCCGGAAAGACGAACCTCAGAAGCGCGTAGACGATGAACGGGAACGCCAGCGCCGTGCCGCCCCAGCCGGCGATCGAGATGATGGACGAGACGCCGGACGTGAGGTCCAGCCCCTGCAGGAGCCTGCCGTCCTCGCCCGCCGGCGACTTGAGCCACGCCATGATCCACGGCGTGCAGAGACCCGCGACCGTCGCGCAGACCGCCCACGAGCCCGCCGCGAAGACAATCATGTCCCGAAGCGCCAGCAAGTGCTCCAGGAGCGGACGCGGCGGATCGTTCCGCTCGTCAGGATTCTTGATGAGGTTGATCGCCATTCGTCCCTTCGCCTCCCCCTTCAACCTTCACCTGCTCTCCACCTTCGCCCATCTCGGCCTTGACCTCGGCCTCGACCTTCTTCACCTCGTCTGCAGCCTTGCGAAACTCGCGCTCCATCTCAAGGTCCATGTCCATCAACTGCCGCTTGAAGCTCTCCGCCGCACGGCGAAACTTCGCATAGTGCGAGGCGAGCTTGCGCGCCGTGGCGGGAAGCCGCTCGGGACCGATGACGACAAGAAGAACGGCGAGCAGTACTAACCACTCGCCGGCCCCAACGCTATCGAAGATAATCGCTAACGTCATTCAGCAGGCTTCACTTCTGAAAGATTGCGAACTCGCCGCGGCGATTCTTCGCCCAGGCGCTCTCGTCATGACCATCGACCGCCGGCTTCTCGGAACCGTAGCTGCGCGTCTGGATGCGGTCGGCCGCAATGCCGCTCTGCACGAGGTAGTTGCGGATGATGATCGCGCGGTTCTCGCCGAGCGTCATGTTGTACTCGCTCGAACCGCGCTCGTCGCAGTTACCCTCGACCACAACCACGCGGTCGGTCTTGTTGTTCAGGTGCTGCGTCACGGCGTCAATCTTGCCGAGCTCGCCCTGCGGAACGACCGTCGAGTCGAAGCCGAAGTAAACCGGCGCAAAGTCAACATCGGTGCAACGCGTGTACATGTCTTCGAACTTGCCCTCGGACGCACGCGAAATCGAACCCTCGTCGCCCGAGATGTCCTGCCCGCTGATGTCGGACCCGCCCGCGCCGTCGCCCGCGCCCTTGCCCGCCTTGTCATACTTGCAGCCCGTGGTCGCAACCGCAAGACCCATCGCGAAAACAGCCAGAATCGTCGAGAACTTCATTTGTTATCTCCTTGGAGTAGATGAAATTTTGAGTTGCGGATATAATAGCAAAAAAATCGCCGCGGGACAATACCCCGCGGCGATTTTCTCACTCTAAGCTAAAAGCTAAGCGCTAAAAGCCAGAAGTTTACTTCGCGATGACACGAGCCATCTCGAGAACCTTGTTCGAGTAGCCCCACTCGTTGTCGTACCACGCGCAGACCTTGACGAACGTC
>CADAKF010000031.1:36221-42576 GCA_902788415.1 uncultured bacterium | reverse complement strand
CACGCGCAGCGCCCTCCAGAACGCGGCGTCCATCGCGGGCCTCCTCCTCACGACCGACTGCATGGTCACGGATCTCCCCGAGAAGAAGGAGTCCTGCGGCTGCGGCGGCCACGGTGGCGCCCCCGACATGGGCGGGATGATGTAAGAGAAGCTGTTGGCTGTTAGCCATTGGCCGTTAGCAGCTAGTGGCTTGTTGCTGACAAAAGGGGCGCGGCGGTTTTGCCGTGCCCTTTTTTTCCGTATGAATGATATAATAGGGATCGATGACGGCTGAAGAGACAATTGATTGCATTTCGACCGATGACGAAGGGGTGATGCTGGATCTGCAGGCGAAGCTGCTGCGGTCGATTCGGGACGGTGCGCCGTGCGGACCGTTCATGGCCGCGATCTATGATCGCGAGGGGAAGTGCCTCTGCGAGGCGACGAACACGGTGGAGGCGTCGAACTGCAGCCACAACCACGCGGAGATGAACGCGATCCGGCTGGCGGAGGAGAAGCTCGGCACGTGGGATCTCGGGCCGCACGACCTCGTCCTCTACACGACGAGCGAGCCGTGCATGATGTGCATGGGGGCGGTCCTCTGGAGCGGCATCCGCAAGGTTGTCTACGGGGTCCCCAGCGAGGCGGTCGAGCGGCTCGACGGATTCGACGAGGGGTTCAAGCCGCAGTGGAAGGCCGAGTTCGCGAAGCGCGGCATCGAGGTGGTCGGCCCCGTCGCGCAGTCCGCCGGCGAAGAGGTGCACCGCGAGTACGTCCGCCGTCACGCGTCCGTCTACATGCCGAATCGCGCCAATCCGTAGGATCACACCGTCGATAGGCGCCCTTGACGGCGGGCGACGTTTTGGTGTATACTTTGGACCAGTTATCGCTGAAAAGCGCTAGGCCTTCGGGCCGAGCTTTGCGAACGCACAGGAGTCACTGGCCCGTAAAACAGGGGCTATACGCCGCTTAAGCTTGTTCGCAAAGGGACTTTAAGAGTTCACGCCGTTTGGATTTTGATCCGAGCGGCGGAAGTCCTTTTGCACTCGCAAGAAGTTCTCCGCCCTTCGGATCAACACCCGAAAGGGATTGAACGCAAAAAGAAAAGGAGAACAAAATGAACAACAAGAACATCATCGGAATCCTGCTCATCGTCCTCGCGGCGCTGTCGGCGTTTCTCATCGTCGAGCCGGTCGGCGCGGAGCTCGTGCGCTGCGTCGGCAAGGCGGCGTGGTATATGCCCTATGCGCTGCTGCTCGGCTCGATTCGCTGCTTCAGGGCCGCGCGAGGGGTAAGTGTGCTATAATGTGCACATGGACGAACGGATTGGAAATGAAGTGGCGCGGCGCGAGATGCTGTCCGCGGCGAAGCTCTTCGGCCACTGATTTTGCCGCGGACTGCAGGGGATATGATTCACAGCGGCACCAACCTGATTGACGGCATACCGGTCGAGGTCATCCGCAAGCGCATCCGCTGCATCAACATCCGCGTGAAGGCGGATGGCACGGTCGTCCTCTCGGTTCCGAAGTGGTGGGCGACGCTCCGGCAGGGCGAGGCCTTCCTGCGCGAGAAGTGGAAGTGGATCAACAAGGCGCGGACGGAGGTCCTGGCGCGTCCGGCGGTGCTGCGTGCGCCGGTGACGGACGAGGAGATCGAGAGTCTTCGTTCGCTCCTGGACGAGCTGACCGGTCTCTGGTCCGTCCGTCTGCACGAGTCCGGCGTCACCTGGAAGATCCGCCGCGTGAAGTCGATCTGGGGCACGTGCCATATCCGCAAGCGCCAGATCACCTACAATGCCGAGCTTGCCCGCGTGCCGCGGGAGCTGGTGGAGTACGTGGTCGTCCATGAGCTCACGCATCTCAAGGCGGCGAATCACGGTCCGCGTTTCTATGCGCTGATGGATGAGCGCCTGCCCGGCTGGGAGCTCCTCCGGCGCAAGCTCAACAAGCGTGAGTTCGAGCCGACGACACCCGTGCCGCCGAAACCCGTGCGCCTCGTCCAGTCCGACTTCACCGCAACCCTGTTCGGGTGAGAGTAGCCCGGCCCCTCGCCATCACCTGACGCCGCCAATCTGGATATGGACTTGGGATCCGAAAAACGTGAAGATTGGTGCAAAAGTGTGCGCGTTTTGGGTTTAATTTCTGTCAAAAATGTGCAAGTGTTGATTCGGTAGCTGTCAAAAATGTGCTATAATATCTTTCGCAAGGGGGATATGTGATGAAAAGGCTTGTAGAAGATGATATTTTAGCCTGGAAAGACCGAGCTGATCGAAAGCCGATGGTTTTGATGGGAGCGCGGCAGGTTGGCAAGACATGGCTGATGCGTGATTTCGGGCGGAAGCATTTCGCCCGTGTTCATGAATTCAACTTTGACGATACGCCGGATTTAGCATCAGTTTTCGAAGGAACCAAGGATCCGGCATCCATTTTGGCTCGTCTTGCGGCTATCAGCGGTGCGAGGATTGACATTGGGCGGGATGTGATTATCTTCGATGAGATTCAGGAATGCGGGAACGCATTGAATTCCTTGAAGTACTTTTGCGAGAAATGTCCACAGCTGGCGATTCTTGCGGCGGGGAGCCTGCTGGGGGTCAAGTTGCGCCGGAAGCGCGGCAGTTCTCATGAGTTGCCGCAGACCTATCCGGTCGGCAAGGTCGAGCTCCTGAATGTCGAGCCGGTTTCCTTCTCGGAATTCCTGCGGGCGCGGAATGAGCCGCTCTGGGAGTACTTCATGTCCGTTCGCGGCGTCGAGCCGATTCCTGATGTCTTTCATCGCAAGCTGACGGATGAATACCGCCTTTACCTGATGGTCGGCGGCATGCCGGAGGTTGTCGCGAACTACATCGCCAATGAGGATCCGGCGCGTGTGGTGAAGCTGCAGGAGGATCTTGTTGCGCTGTATGAGAATGACATCGTGAAATACAATGGAGAACTCGATGCCGCCAAGATCCTTGTCGTTCTCAGGTCGGTGGTGCCGCAGCTGGCGAAGGAAAACAGCAAGTTCATCTACGGAGCGTTACGAGAGGGGGCTCGAGGTCGCGGATACGAGGAGGCGATCGAATGGCTGGTGTCCGCCAAGATGGTGCGGCGGATCCACAATGTCGGGGAGATCGCCTATCCTCTGGCCGCCTACGAGGTGCGCAACGCCTTCAAGCTTTATCTGAATGACGTCGGGATGCTGCGGTCCGTGGCCGGCGTGAGCACCGAGTCGCTGGCGCTGGACAGGGATTTTCCGTTCAAGGGCCGGTTCGTCGAGAACTTCGTGCTGCAACAGCTGGCCGGGCAGGTGGAAGGCGCGGTTCACTATTACGCGGAACGGGCGGATAGGGAAATCGACTTTGTTCTGCAGCATGACTCCGTCGCGGTGCCGGTGGAAGTCAAGGCGGGGGAGTCCAAAAAGGCGGCATCGTTCAAGACATTCGTCAATGCGCGGCATCCGCGTTATGCGATCCGCTTTTCAGAGCGCAATTTGAAACAGGATGGTGCGTTTGTGAACATCCCGTTGTACCTTGTGTCCCGGTTCTGGAATTGCCTGCCGCGCCCGGTTCTGGCCTCAAGGACCTGACACCGCGGTCGCTAGAGAGGTGTGCTCCTGCTCGGTCTCGTCAGCCCGTGGCTGCGCTAAATGTCGTGGAGAATCGCCGCGGTGATGTGGTAGAATATCAGTATGGACGAAAAGTTGGAGTTTCCGTTGACGGCGCATCATCGCGTCATCGTTACGGCCGAGGCGAAGGATCTCGAGGGGATGCGTCGGCTGTTTGATGGTTTCGAGCTCGTGGAGCCGATTGCCGAGGCCCGCGCCTCGAGCGGTGGAAAGTACGCGTCGATCTCCGTTTCGGTTCGCTTTCGCGATCAGGACGAGATGTCGCGGTTCGATGAGCAGCTGAAGAAAGTCCCAGGATTGAAGATGGTTCTCTAACGCGCAACTGCTGGTGTCCATTTGATATAATATTCCAATCATGAGTTCTGAGCTATCCAACGTACGCAACATCGGCATTGTCGCGCATATCGATGCGGGCAAGACGACGACCACCGAACGCATTCTCTTCTATACCGGCAAGATTCACAAGCACGGGGACGTCCATGACGGGAACACGACGACGGACTTCATGGTCCAGGAGCGCGAGCGCGGCATCACGATCCAGTCCGCGGCGATTTCCTGCGAGTGGGACAAGCACGCCATCAACATCATCGATACGCCCGGTCACGTTGACTTCACGATGGAGGTCGAGCGCTCGCTCAGAGTCCTCGACGGTGCGGTCTGCGTCTTCTGCGCGGTCGGCGGCGTCCAGCCGCAGTCGGAGACCGTGTGGCGCCAGGCGGACCGCTACAACGTGCCGCGTCTCGCGTTCGTCAACAAGATGGACCGCATGGGCGCGGACTTCCAGCGCGTGGTGGACGAGCTCCGCAACAAGCTGAAGGCGCCGGCGTGCCCGATCGAGCTTCCGATCGGCGCGGCCGACGACTTCAAGGGCGTTATCGACCTTCTCGAGATGAAGTCCATCGTCTACGACGAGGCGACTGAGGGCAAGACCTTCGCCGTCGGCGAGATTCCCGCGGAGATGAAGGATGACGCGGAGCTGGCGCGGACGGAGCTCGTGGAGAAGGTCGCGGACCTTGATGAGGGCGTGATGGAGGCATTTCTCGAGAAGGGCGACCTCTCGAAGGAGGAACTCATCCCCGCGATCCGCCGCATCGTGGTCGCCGGCAAGTTTGTGCCGGTCCTCTGCGGCACGTCGCTCAGGGACAAGGGCGTGCAGCCGCTTCTCGACGCGATCTGCCGCTACTTGCCTTCGCCGAACGACCGTCCGCCCGTCAGCGCGACGGATCTGAAGAGCGGCGAGCAGGTCCTGCGGAAGCAGGAGGATTCGGAGCTTCTCACGTCGCTCATTTTCAAGATCGCGACAGACCCGTACGTCGGGAAGCTGTTCTTTGTCCGCGTCTATGGCGGCGTCCTCAAGAAGGGCGCGAACGCCTACAACCCGCGCACGAAGAAGCGCGAGCGCATCATGAAGATCGTCCGCCTCTTCGCGGACGATCAGATCGAGGTGGAAGAGCTGAAGGCGGGCGACATCGGCGCGATCGTGGGATTGAAGGATGTGACGACGGGCGACACGCTCTGTGCGGAGATGAAGCCGTGTTACCTGGAGCGCATCACCGCGCCACAGCCCGTGATGTTCATGGCGATCGAACCGAAGTCGAGCGCCGACAAGGACAAACTCGTCGACTCGATGAAGGCGCTCGCAGCCGAAGACCCGACCTGCCAGTTCCGCGAGGACGAAGAGACGGGGCAGACCATCCTCTCCGGTATGGGCGAGCTGCACTTGGAGATCCTGGTAGACCGCCTGAAGCGCGAGTTCAAGTGCGCCGCGAATGTCGGCAAGCCCATGGTCAGCTACTGCGAGACCGTGACCGCGCCGGCCCTCAAGAACTTCATGTTCGACCGCGAGCTCGGCGGCAAACGCCACGCGGTGGAGCTGAAGATTGAGGTAAAGCCGCTGGAGCGCGGCAAGGGCCACAAGATCAATCTTTCGCGCGATTTTGTCAATCTCGTTGCCGACAAGCACCTGCAGGAGTGCGTCCGGCAGGGGCTGGAGGACGGCATCTCAACGGGCGTCCTCGCGCGCTATCCGATGACGGACCTCGAGGTGAACTGCGTCTCGGCGACGCTGGTCGATCCGGAGATCTCGGACGAGGTCGCGTTCCGCTCTGCGGCGATGATGGGTTTCCGCGAGGCGGCCGAGGCCGCGGCGCCGGAGTTCCTCGAGCCGATCATGAAGCTTGAGATCCTGACGCCGCCGGAGTCGGTCGGGGAGGTGCTGGGCGACCTGAACGCCCGCCGCGGCAACGTCCTCGACATGGACATGCGCGGCGACTTCCAGGTCATCCATGCGCGCGTCCCGCTCGCGCAGATGTTCGGCTACGCGACGGCGATCCGCTCGCTTACGAAGGGCCGCGCCTCCTACTCGATGGAGACCGACCAGTTCGAGCTCGCGCCGAAGAACGTGAGGGAGGAGATCCTGAGTAAGTAAATAAGGGGATCGTGCACGGCTTCGGCATGCCGCACGCCTGCTTTGACTGCTTTTACGAGGAGTTGGGAAAATGACTCAGAAAATGAATATGGTGATTGCCCAGTCGGGCGGTCCGTCGATGGTAATCAACCAGTCGCTCGTCGGCGCGGTCCTCGAGGCGCGCAAGAGCGCGAAGATCGGGAAGATCCTCGGCGCGAAGCACGGGATCCTCGGCATCCTCGGCAATGACTACATCGACCTCAGGAAACCCTCGGTCGCCAAGCTGCAGGCGATCGCCGAGACGCCGTCGAGCGCGCTCGGGAGCTGCCGGAAGAAGCCGGACGCGGCGGATTGTCGCAAGATCTT